>DATKKT010000093.1:0-25882 GCA_035542795.1 Burkholderiales bacterium | reverse complement strand
AGGCCGGAGCAGGCGAGCCAGAGATACTGCTGCTTGAGGAGATTGTCGATGAGGGCGACCTGGTCGGCGACCGCTTCCAGCAGCGCGCTGCCGTGCTTGCGCCGGTCGAGCTTCAGCCGGCCGTCGGCTTCGCCGCCCTCGAGCACGAGGAGCAGCCCGGCCTTCTTCGCCAGGTGCATCATGATCGCGTTCTCGGCCAGGCAGTGCATGAACAGCACGCGGCAGCCGATGTTCGCCGCGTGCAGCAGCGCGCGCTTGAGCAGCGCGTAGCCGTGGCCGTTGCCGCGGCGGCGCGGGTCCACGCTCAGGCCCAGCTCGGCGGTGCCGTCGGCTGGAGCGAGCGCGAGGTGCGCGACGCCGACCAGCTCGAGCGTCTCGCCGAGGATGCCGAAGACGCGGTCGCGCTCGAAATCGAGACCGGCCACGTAGTCGCGGACCGCGTCGTCGCGGATGACGCGGCCGAAGCGCAGCCGCCGGTCTTCGGCCGGCAGCTGCAGCAGGTGGCGGGCGATCTCCTCGCGGTGCCGCGGATTGAGCCGTTGCACTGCGACAGCGGTCGTCATCGCCTTAGCGGATCGAGGCGTTGGGGTGGTGATAGGGGCGCTCGAAGAGATGCTTGAGCGCGCGCTTCACCGACGCAGACAGCGCGGCGAGCGCATCGGCCACCGCCTCGGCGCGCGCGAGCTGCGCCTCGGCTTTCACGCGCTCGAACCTGCTCAGCCGCACTTCGGCGAGCCGCTGTTCGATCGTTTCCCATTCAGCATTACTTTTGCTAATCTTCTTCGTCATGAATTTGCTCCCGTTTACAGGCTCAGTTATCGCACTGCACCATTACAGCGCTATGACATGAGTCTTGTATAAACGCATGTCAACATTTACTCTTTTTCGACTCGGGAAGGAAGCAATAGTTGCGCTGCATCAATTGATTTTTTCTTGCTGAAATGGATACAAATCCTCAAAGAATTGCCAGACTGCCGTCGCTGAACGGCCTGCGGGCGTTCGAAGCCGCCGCCCGGCACCTGAGCTTTGCCTTGGCGGCCAGGGAGTTGCACGTGACCCCGGCCGCCATCAGCCATCAGGTCAAGGGACTGGAGGACTTCCTCGGCCGGCCGCTGTTCCGCCGTTTGAAGCGCGGGCTCGAGCTCACGCGCAGCGGCCAGGCGCTGCTGCCGCGCCTGAGCGAGGGCTTCGGCCGGCTCGCCGATGCGGTGGACGCGCTGCGCGCGATCGGAGAGGAGGGCACGCTCGCGGTGAGCGTCGCCACCTCGCTCGCCGCGCGCTGGCTGGCGCCGCGGCTGCATCGCTTCGTCGCCGAGCATCCCGACCTCGATGTGCGCATCCACGCGAGCACGCGGCTCATCGACCCGAAGAAGGGCGATCCGGTGGGCGGCGACGGCGATCCGAGCGCGCCGCTGGAGAACGCGGACATCGCGGTGCGCTTCGGCGCCGGCGACTATCCCGGCTACCGCGTCGACCGGCTGATGGCGGTCAGCGTGACGCCGATGTGCAGCCCGAAGCTGCTCGAGGGCAAGCGGCCGTTGCGCAAGCCCGCGGATCTCGCGCACCAGGTGCTCATCCACGACAACGTCAGCTTCGACGACGGCGGTCCGCTCTGGCCGGCCTGGCTGAAAGCGGCGGGGGTCGAGGGCGTGGACACTGCGCACGGGCTGCGCTTCAGCCACGCCATGCTCGCGCTCGAGGCGGCCGCCGACGGCATGGGCGTGGCGCTCAGCATGCCGGTGCTGGGGGGCAACGATCTCGCCTCGGGACGGCTGGTCGCGCCCTTCGCGCTCGCGCTGCCGCTGCGTTACGCCTACTACACGGTGAGCACCATGGAAGACGCCGGGCGCGCCGATGTCGCGGCGTTCCGCGACTGGCTGCAGGCCGAGGCCAGGCGCTAGCGTCTCGCGAGCTCCAGCCGCGCGACCAGCCCGCCGCCCTCGCGCGGCGCGAGCACGAGCTGCCCGCCGTGCGCGCGCGCGACGCGGTCGACGATCGCCAGGCCGAGGCCCGCGCCGCCCAGGCCGCTGCGCGCCTCGCTCAGCCTCGTGAACGGGCGCTTCAGCCGCTCGGCCTCGCTCGCCGGCACGCCCGGGCCGCGGTCGCGCACCTCGATCACCGCGCGGCCGGGCTCATCGCGCGCGACGATCTCCACGGGCCCCGGCGCGTAGCGCAGGGCGTTGTCGACCAGGTTCGTCACGGCGCGGCGAATCGCCAGCGGCGCGAAGCGCAGCGGCGCCAGGCTCTCGACCTCGCACGAGACCGCATGCTCGCGCTTGCGGTAGCCCGCGGCGACCTCGCCGAGCAGCTCGCCGAGGTTGCCCGTCGCCTTCGCTTCGTCCTCGCCCTTGGCGAAGGCGAGGAACTGCGCGATGACCTGGTCGATCTCCTCCATGTCGGCGCGCATCGCGTCGGCAGAGGCGGCGTCGGCGCCGCTCATCTCGAGCGCGAGGCGCAGGCGCGACAGCGGCGTGCGCAGGTCGTGCGAGATGCCGGCGAGCACCGTCGCGCGCTCGCGCTCCATCGCCGCGAGGCTTCCCGCCATGCGGTTGAAGGCGCTCGACACGGTGCGCATCTCGCGCGGGCCGCGCGCCTCGTCGAGCGGCGCGGGGGCGCCGCCGCGGCCCACTTCGCCCGCGGCGGCCGCGAGCGCGGCAAGCGGACGCGACAGCGCCGAGGCGATCAGCCAGGCGCCCGCGAGCGCGAGCAGCAGCAGGCCGATGCCCGCGGCGACCCATTCCAGGCCGAAGCGCCGCTCGATGCGCTCGCGCGGCAGCATCACCCAGTACTCGTCGTCGTCGATGGTGAAGCTCACCCAGAAGCCGCGTACGCCGTCGCGCGCGAACGCGAAGCGCGTCCGGGGCCCGAGCGTGGCGCGCACGCGGCCGGCGAGCAGGTCGAGGAACGGCCGCTCGGGCAGCGGCTGCAGCTTCTCGCCGGCGGTGACCGGCGCGAGGCGGATGCCCTCGCTCTCGTTGATCTCGATGAGCAGGTTGCGCCGGAGCACCGGGTCCGCGTTGACGAGCGCGGCGCGTGTGAGGTTGACGATGCTGATCGTCTGCTGGGCGAGCACGCGCGCGCGCGGCTCGCGCTCGTACACGCGGTAGAGCTGCACCGTGGCCGCGGCGGAGGCGAGGATCAGCAGCGCGATGAGCAGGAACGATCGCGTGAAGAGGCTCATCGACGGCTCACGCACCGCCGTCCGGCACGAACACGTAGCCGAAGCCCCAGACCGTCTGGATGTGGCGCGGGTGCGCGTGGTCCTCCTCGACGATCTTGCGCAGTCGCGAGATCTGCACGTCGATCGAGCGGTCGAACACGCCGTACTCGCGGCCGCGCGCGAGCTCCATCAGCTTGTCGCGCGACAGCGGCGTGCGCGGGTGCTGCACGAGCACCTTCAGCACCGAGAATTCGCCGGTGGTGAGCGCGACCGGCTTGCCTTCGCGCGTCAGGCTGCGCGTCGCGAGGTTGAACTCGAACGCGCCGAAGCGGTGAATCTCCGTATCGGCCGCGGGCGCGCCGGGCGGGCCCGCCGGCGCCCGCCGCCGCAGTACGGCGTTGACGCGCGCCACCAGCTCGCGCGGGTTGAACGGCTTGGGCAGGTAGTCGTCGGCGCCCATCTCCAGGCCGACGATCCGGTCCACGTCGTCGCCCTTCGCCGTCAGCATGATGATCGCCGGCCCGCTCGCGGCGGAGGCCGGCGCTCCCGCGGCGCCGCGCAACCGGCGGCAGATCGCGAGCCCGTCCTCGCCGGGCAGCATGAGGTCGAGCACGATGAGGTCGTAGCGCTCGCGTGCGAGCTGCCGGTCCATGCCGGTCGCGTCCGACACGGCGCGCGCCTCGAAGCCCTGCTCGTTGAGGTAGCGAACGACCAGCTCGCGCAGGCGCTGGTCGTCGTCGACGATGAGGATCCGCTTCTTCAGCTCAGCCATGCGCGGCAGCGTACATGGGCATTCGGCGCTCGATGAAACAACGTGTTACCTCCGGCCACGGTGGACACGATTTGTTACAAATAATAAGCGGGATCGCGCTCGTCGCGGCAGGCCCGCACGTAAGATGCAGCCGTCGATGCGACTCATTGCGGCACTCCTTGCGGCGCTCCTGCTGTCGCCCGCGCTCGCCCAACCGATGCACGGCGGCGGGCGCGGCCCCGGGCCGCACACGATGCCGCCGCCGCCGCATCAGCGGCGCATGGGCATGGAGGAGCGTCAGCAGCTGCGCGAGCAGGTGCGCAGCGGCCAGATGACGCGCGAAGAGGCGCGCGCGCGCTGGCACCAGCAGCGCGCCGCCGAGCCGGTGCGCTTCAGCCCGGAGCAGCGCGAGCAGCTGCGCCGCGACGTTCAGGACGCCAACCGCGACCTCGAGAAGCGCTAGCCGGTCCGCTCAACTTCGCCGCGGTCAATGCGCAGACTCAGCGACGTCGAGCCGGAGGATGAGCGGGCCCACGTTCCGCTGATCAAGCAGCTCGGCCCGGGGTTGGTGACCGGCGCCGCGGACGACGATCCGAGCGGAATCGCGACCTACTCGCAGGCGGGCGCGCAGTTCGGCTACGGCCTGCTGTGGTCCGTGCTCTTCACGACGCCCCTGATGATCGGCATCCAGATCGTCAGCGCGCGCATCGGGCGCGTCACCGGGCATGGCGTGGCGGCGAACATTCGCGAGCGGTTTCCCGGGCCGGTACTCTACTGCGTCGTCTGCCTGCTTCTGCTCGCGAACACGATCAATATCGCCGCCGACCTCGGCGCCATGGCGGACGCCCTGGTGCTGGTGGTCGGCGGGAACAGCAGCATCTACATCGTGTTCTTCGCGCTTCTGTCGCTCACGCTGCAGATCTTCGTGCCGTTTCCGCGCTACGCGCCGATGCTGAAGTTCCTCACCCTGGCGCTGTTCGCCTACGTCGGCACGGTCCTGGTCGTGCGCACGCCCCCGGACGCGCTGGCCCAGATCCTGATTCCGAAGGTTTCCTGGAATCGCGACTACGTCGCCATGCTGGTGGCCGTCCTCGGCACGACGATCAGCCCGTATCTGTTCTTCTGGCAGGCGTCCCAGGAGGTCGAGGAGCAGCGCGCGACGCCCGGGCACGAGCCGCTCAGGGAAGCGCCCGGGCAGGCGCGCGCCCATATCAGGCGAATCAAGGTCGATACCTACGTGGGCATGATCTTCTCCAACGCCATCGCGCTCTGCATCATGCTGACGGCCGCCGCCACGCTGCATGCGGCCGGAACTTCTCAAATCGACAGCGCGGCGCAGGCGGCGGAGGCATTGCGACCCCTTGCGGGGCATTTTGCGTTCATGCTGTTCGCGGCGGGCATCATCGGAACCGGACTTCTCGCCGTGCCGATCCTCGCGGGCTCGGCGGCCTACGCCGTCGCCGAGACGTTTCGCTGGCCGATCGGGCTCGGTCTGACGCTCGCCGAGGCGCGCGGCTTCTATTTCGTGGTCTCGGTAGCGACCGTAGTTGGCGTCGCGATCGATTTGTCCGGCATGGACTCGATCAAGGCTCTGGTGCTCGCCGCCATCCTGAACGGCGTCGTCTCGGTGCCGATCATGGCAATTCTGATGCTTCTGGCCGGGAATCGACGGGTCATGGGGACGTTTGTCGTCGGGCGCCGCCTCAAATGGCTCGGCTGGCTGGCGACCGGAGTCATGGCCGTCGCCGTGACTACGATGTTCCTGTTGATGCCGTGACGGAGGCCGCAGCGCGCTCCTGCTCGATGAGCACGCGGCGCAGCAGCTTGCCGGTGGCCGACTTCGGCAGCTGGTCGACGAACTGCACCGCGCGCAGCTTCTTGTGCGGCGCCACGCGCTCGGCGACCCAGGCCATCACCTCGGCGGCGCCGATTTCGGCCTTCTTCACGACGAACGCCTTGGGCACCTCTCCCGCCTCTTCGTCGGCGATGCCGATGACGCAAGCTTCGGCGATCGCAGGATTGCCGACCAGCACCGATTCGAGCTCCGCCGGCGCCACCTGCAGGCCCTTGTACTTGATGAGCTCCTTGGTCCGGTCGACGATGAAGAAGTCGCCGTCCGCGTCCACGTAGCCGACGTCGCCGGTGCGCAGCCAGCCCGCGGCATCGACGGTCGCCGCGGTGGCGCCCGACTGGCCGAAGTAGCCCTGCATCACGATCGGACCGCGCACCTGGATCTCGCCCTGCTCGGCGGTAGGCACCTCGGCGCCGCTGCCTACATCGACGATCCTGCATTCCATGTTGGGCATCAGCCGCCCGCCGGAGGCCGGCTTCCTCTTGCCGTCGAGCGTCGGCCCGAGGTGGCTCGCGCCGCTCACCTCGGTCATGCCGTAGGCCTGCGTCACATGGAAGCCCAGCCGCGCATGCAGCGCCTTGGCGATCGCGTCGCCGAGCGGCGCGGCGGCCGAAAACGCGCCGCGTACCTTCGACAGGTCGAACTTGTCGACGACCGGGTGCTTGGCGAGCGCGAGCGCGATCGGCGGCACCACGTGCAGGATCGTGACGCCATGCTTCTGCACCAGCTGCAGGTACTGCTCGAGGTCGAAGCGCGGCATCGTCACGACGGTCGCGCCCAGGTGCAGGCTCAGGTTGAGGAAGGCGACGATGCCGTAGATGTGGAAGAACGGCAGGAACGCGAGCACCGTGTCCTGCGGCGTGATCAGCTCGGCGTCGGTGACGCCCTTGATCGAGCAAAGCTGGGACACCAGGTTGTGATGCGAGAGCATCACGCCTTTCGGCAAACCCGTCGTGCCGCTGGAGTAGGGCAGCGCCACCAGGTCCTTGCGCGGGTCGATCGATACCGCGGGCGCAGCGCCGCCGCCGGCGAGCAGCGCGGCGAACGGCGACGCTCCCTCGGCCTCGCCGAAGACGAAGACCTCGTCGACCTTCGCCTGCGCGGCGGCCTCGCGCGCCGTGGCGAGGAACGGCGGCACCGTGAGCACGAAACGCGCCGCGGAATCCTGCAGCTGCTTCGCCACCTCGCCGGGCGTGTACAGCGGGTTGACCGTCGTCACCACGCCGCCGAGCATCGCGACGGCGTGGAACGCGACCGCGTATTCGGGCAGGTTCGGGCTGAGGATCGCGAAGCGTTCGCCCTTCTTGAATCCTCGCGCTGCGAGACCCGCCGCTGCGCGCGCCACGAGCCTGGGCAGCTCCGCATACGTGATCGTGCGCCCGCTCGGCCCATCGATGAGCGCCGGCTTGGCCCCACGCGCTGCGGCGCCCGCGAGCACGAATTCGCCCAGCGAAGTTTCCGGGATCTTTACATCGGGATACAAGCTGCGAAACGGCATGGCTTCCTCCTCGTCCGGCGATGCCTTGCAGCTATGTAATGCGGGCGGGCGCCGCGCGTCAAGGCGCGAGCCGGTCGGCCACGGCGGCGAGAAGCTCGCCCACGGTGATCGGCTTGCGCAGGAAGCCGGCGCCGCGCGAGCGCGCCCGGTCCTCGGCATCCTCGAGCGCGGTCAGGAAAATGATCGGGATGGAGCCGATTTCGGGGTCGGCCGCGATGGAATCCACCAGCTCGAAGCCGTTCATGTGCGGCATGTCGACGTCCACGATCATCAGGTCCGGCTTGTGCTGCAGCACCGCGTGCCCTCCGACGATGGCGTCCTCGGCCAGCCTTACGACATAGCCCGCGTTCGACAGATGCAGCTTGAGCAGCGAGCGGGTGTCGCCGCTGTCGTCGATGACGAGGATCTCCTTGGGGCGCGCGGCGCGAGCCTGCGGGATCTTGGCGGGATTGCGTCCTGCTTCGCCGGATCCTGCCGCCGCCCCCTTCTTGTCGGAGCTCATGTCGGATCGTTGCACGAGAACCAAGTATCCGCGCAGAATTCACCAATCGCTTGACCTCGATCAAGCGCAGGTCGCGGATCTTCGGTAGGTGCGCTTGGGGCCGTGGGCGCCTCGTCAGGCGGACTTCAGAAGGTGGGCGATCGAGTTGGCGTAGTAGAGGATCAGCGGCAGCTCGGTCGGCCGCGGCGCATACAGTCCGTCCCTCTCCTCCACCAGCCGGCGCAGCGTGAGCATGCGCAGGCCCACGGCGACCGCGTAGTCGAGGTCCTGGCGCGGGATGTAGACGTGCGCGCCTTTCGCCTCGAGCTGCTCGACGAGGCGCTCGACGCCCGCCTTCAGCTCCAGCTCCGAGACGGCCTTTTGCCGCTGCTCGATGAACACCGAGGCGATCAGCGGCACCGGAACCACCGGCACGATGCCGCCGACGCGCGCCATGAGGTGCCTGCCGAGCTCGCCGATCGCCTGCTTGCGCGGCTCGCCCGCGAGCTTCTGGAAGTCCAGCCCGCGTAGCGCGCAATATTCCTTCATCGACACCGGCGCGCCGAAGTTCACGCAGGCGTAGCCGAAACGGTGCCAGTCGCTCTTCAGCATCAGGCGCAGATTGTTGGCGACGAAGCCGAGCGTGTTCCACGCCGCCCAGAAGCGCCCGGGCTTGCGCGCCTCGGGGTCGGCCGACAGCAGCAGCGTGCGGTCCTCCAGCACGCGGTCGTAATTGAGGCCGAGCGGCACGAACACCAGGTCTCGCTGCCCATCCAGCCAGAACCCGCGCAGCATGTAGTCGACGACGCCCAGCCTGGGCTCGCGCATCAGGCCGTCGCGCGTGAGGCCGCCCTCGGGAAACACGGCCTGCGGCACCCCCGCCTGCGTCGCCATGACGATGTAGCGCTCGAGCACGCGCCGGTAGAGATCGTCCTTCGAGTTGCGGCGCACGAAGTAGGCCCCCATCGAGCGGATCAGCGCCGACAGCGGCCAGGTGCGCGCCCATTCGCCGACTGCGTACGACAGCGCGGCCTTGTCCGCGGCGAGGTAGCCCGCGAGGATGTAGTCCATGTTCGAGCGATGGTTCATCACGAACACGACCGTCGCGTCGTCCGGGACCCGCTTCAGCGCCTCGGTATCGACGAAGCCGAGACGCACGCGGTAGAGGCCCTGCGCGAGCTTGCGCCCGAACCAGTAGCCGAGGCGGAAGTAGAGGTAGGCGTTGAACGCCGGCACGATCTCGCGCGCGTAGTGCTCGACGGTCTCGAGCACCTTGGCCTGCGGCAGCTTGTGCTGCGCCGCGAACTGCTCGGCCGCGGTGAGCACTTTGGGGTCGCCCATCAGCCGGTGGATCAGCACCTGGCGGCGCGTGCGCTGGAACGGGCGCACGCCGATGCGCAGGCGCGCGGACACCTCCTCGAGCACCACGTTGGCGCGGCCGGCGAGGAACCAGCGCAGCGCCGGCATCAGCAGCTTGTCATAGGCCGCCCAGGCGGCAAGCGCGCCGCCGAGCACCGCTAGCCAGAGCGGTAACGAGACCAAGGGCCTCCCTCCCCGAATGCGTCCCCGGCAAGTCTATACTGCGCCTCCATGCCGAGCTGCAAGGTCGACCGCTCTGGGCGCTTGATCGCCGCGCTCGCGCTGCTGGCGCAGGCAACTGCAGCGGCCGCAGCCGGGGAGCGCCCGGCACTGCGCGGCGTGTCGGCGATCCGCATCGCGAATTACAACTCGCCCTCGGTCCTGTACGAAGGCCGGGACCAGGTGAGCCCGATCGTCAGCGAGCTCAACGCGCTGCGCCGCCGCGCCTGGCAGGGCGGCGACACGAAGCTCGCATGCTATTCGACGCTCGTGGTGCTGAGCGGCAAGAAGACGCTCGGCACGTTCCGCATCCTGCCCGGGCACATCGTCGAGCGCGAAGGGCAGAGGGGCACGCCGATCTACAGCCTTGCGCTGGAGCCCGGAGACATCCCGAGGCTCAGCGAGCTGCTCGCCAAGGTCCCGCCGGCGAAGAACTGCGACTAGGCCGGCGAATCGGCGGCGGTCACGCGCGCGCGCCGCTCGCGGACCAGCAGATAGCCGCCGCTCGCTACGACGATGACTGCGCCCAGGAGCACCGCCCGCGCCGGCACGTCGCCGAACACGACGTAGCCGATCAGCATCATCCAGACGATCTGCTGATAGAGAAAGGGCGCGAGGACCGAGGCGGGCGCGCGGCGGTACGCGAGCGCGAGCAGGTAGTGGCCCAGGCCGCCGGCGGTGCCGATGATCAGGAGCACGGCCCAATGCAGCGCGGAGGCGGGCGCCTGCCAGACCGCGAGCGCGAACGGCGTGATGGCGAGCGTGGCGCCGATCGCGGACCAGAGCTGGGTGGTCTCGGGCGAGTCGTGCGCGGCGAGCCGGCGAGTGAGCAGGTTGAAGAGCGCGTACAGGAAAGCGGTCGCCAGCGAGAGCAGCAGCGCGGGGTGGAAGCCCTGCATGCCCGGGCGCAGGATGACCACCACGCCGGCGAAGCCGACCAGAATCGCGGCCCAGCGCCCGCGGTCCATGCGCTCGCCGAGCAGCGGCACGGCGAGCAGCGCGACGATGATCGGCACCGAGAACTGGATCGAGCCGGTCTCGGCGAGCTGCAGGTACTGCAGCGCCCAGAAGTTGAGCCCGGTCATCACCGGCAGCGAGAGCGCGCGCAGGACCTGCAGCCCCGGGCGTCGCGCGCGCAGCGCGCCGCGCGCGATCTGCGGCGCGAGCAGCAGGACGCTCAGCACGGCGTGCACGAGGAAGCGCAGCCAGACCACGAGCAGCACCGGCAGCGAATGCACGAGCCACTTCGCGCCCCCGTCGAGCAGCGCGAAGCAGAAGAACGCGCCCGAGATCAGCCCGATGCCGATGAGCCGGTTGCGCGGACTGTCGGAGTGGAGCAACGCTAGAGCGCGCGCTTCACCGCGCTGGTGACCGCGCGCGTGTCGTGCACGCCGCCGAGGTCAGGCGTGAAGACCTGCTCTTCGGTCGTGCGCTCGATCGCCTTCATGAGGCGCTCGGCCGCTTTGGGTTCGCCAAGATGCTCGAGCATCATGGCGGCGGTCCAGAAGGTCGCGATCGGGTTGGCGATGCCCTTGCCGGTGATGTCGAACGCCGAGCCGTGGATCGGCTCGAACATGGACGGAAATCTGCGCTCCGGATTCAGGTTCGCCGTCGGCGCGATGCCGAGGGAGCCCGACAGCGCCGCGGCGAGATCGGAGAGGATGTCGGCGTGCAGGTTGGTGGCGACGATGGTGTCGAGCGACGCGGGCTTCAGGACCATCAGCGTCGTCATCGCGTCGACGAGCACGCGCTGCGTCTTCACGTCGGGATAGTCCTTCGCGACCTCGTGGAAGATCTCGTCCCACAGCACCATGCCGTGGCGCTGGGCGTTCGACTTGGTGACGAGCGTGAGATGCTTTCTGGGTCTCTTGCGTGCAAGCTCGAACGCGAACTTGTGAATGCGTTCGACGCCCACCCGGGTGAATACGGATGTTTCCGTGGCGAGTTCTTCGGGCAATCCCTTGTGAACGCGTCCGCCGGAGCCGGAGTACTCGCCCTCCGAATTCTCGCGGATGATGACCCAATCTATTGCATCGGCATTTTTCAGGTTTGAAACCACTCCAGGCAAAACCCTCGACGGCCTGACATTGGCGTACTGGTCGAAGCCCTGGCAGATCGGCAGGCGCAGGCCCCAGAGCGAGACATGGTCGGGCACGTCCGGCGAGCCCACCGCGCCGAAGAAGATGGCGTCGAAGGTCTTCAGCTTCTCCAGCCCGCCTTCGGGGATGTAGGCGCCCTTTTCGAGGTAGCGCTTCGAGCTCCAGTCGAATTGCTCGAACCGCAGCTGGAAGCCTTCCTTTTGCGCGAGGGCCTGCAGGACGTCGATGCCGGCGGCGATCACCTCGATGCCGATGCCGTCGCCGGGAATCGATGCGATCCGGTACGATTTCATCATGCAAGCATATCGCAGGATCGCGGCCCTTCTCGCGCTGTGCGCGCTCGCCGCGTCGCCCGGATCGCTCGCGCAGGCGCCCGCCAGGGCGCGCGCCGGCGCGGAGCAGCGCGCCATCGCGCCGCGCGGCTCGCTCACCGAGGACGAGCAGCGCAACATCGCGGTGTTCCGCGCGGTTTCGCCCTCCACGGTGCACATCACGACCATCGAGCTGGCGCGCGACCTCTTTTCCATGGACGTGATGCAGGTCCCGAGCGGCACCGGCAGCGGCTTCCTCTGGGACGAGCGCGGGCACGTGGTCACCAACTTCCACGTCGTCCGGGGCGCGAGCGCCGCGCGCGTGACGCTCGCCGACCAGTCGCAATGGGAGGCGAAGCTCGTCGGCGTGTTTCCCGACCGCGACCTCGCGGTACTGCGCATCGGCGCGCCGCGCGAGAAACTGAAGCCCGTCGCCCTCGGCTCGAGCCGCGACCTGCAGGTGGGGCAGAAGGTCTACGCGATCGGCAATCCCTTCGGCCTCGACCAGACGCTCACCACCGGCATCATCAGCGCGCTCAACCGCGAGATCGAGGCGGCCAACGACCGCAAGATCCGCGGCGTGATCCAGACCGATGCCGCGATCAACCCCGGCAACTCGGGCGGCCCGCTGCTCGACTCCGCCGGGCGCCTGATCGGCGTGAACACCGCGATCTACAGCCCCTCGGGGGCCTCCGCGGGCATCGGCTTCGCGATTCCGGTGGACGAGGTGAGCCGCGTCGTTCCGCGCCTCATCCGCGACGGCAAGTTCACGCGCCCGGCGCTGGGGATCCAGACGGGCAGCGAGCAGTTCGCCGCCGCGCTGCGTTTGCCCAAGGGCGTCGCGGTCCTGGGCGTGGTACCGGGCAGCCCCGCCGCCGCGGCGAAGATCCAGCCGTTCCACCGCGGCCGGCGCGGCGAGATCGTCGCCGGCGACATTCTCACCGCCATCGACGGCAGGCCGGTGGCGTCGCTCGACGACGTGCTCGAGGTGCTGGAAGCGCGCCAGCCCGGGGACACCGTCGCCGTCACGCTGCTGCGCGCCGGCAAGACGGTCGAGCTGCGGATCCGGCTCGCCGCTTCCGAGTAGCGGGCTAAGCGGCCTTGCGCGCCGCGGCGCGCACCGCCTCAGCGACCGCGGCGCCGACCTCGGAGGTCGAGGCCTTGCCCTTCATGTCGGGCGTATGCGGCCCTTCGACGATCACGCGCTCGATCGCGCGCACGACCTCGGCCGCCGCCTCGGGGTGCCCGAGGTGCTCGAGCATCAGCGCGCCCGACCAGATCTGGCCGATCGGGTTTGCGATCTTCTTGCCGGCGATGTCTGGCGCGGAGCCGTGCACCGGCTCGAAGATCGACGGCGCGGTGCGCTCCGGATTGAGATTGCCCGAGGGCGCGATGCCGATGGTGCCCGCGGTAGCGGGCCCGAGGTCCGAAAGAATGTCGCCGAACAGGTTGGAGGCGACGATCACGTCGAAGCGGTCGGGGTTGAGCACCATCTGGATCGAGAGGCCGTCGACGTGGTACTGGTCGGCGCGCACGTCCGGATACTGCTTCTTCATCTCGGCGAAGCGCTCGTCCCACCACGGCATCGTGATCGAGATGCCGTTCGACTTGGTGCAGCTGGTGACGTGCTTCCTGCGCTTCCTCGCGAGATCGAAGGCGTACTTCATGATGCGGTCGGTGCCCTTGCGGCTGAACACGGCGGTTTGCATCACGACCTCGCGCTCGGTGCCCTCGTACACGCGGCCGCCGGTGCCGCCGTACTCCCCCTCTGTGTTCTCGCGGATCACGTAGTAGTCGATGTCGCCGGGCTTCCTGCCGGCGAGCGGGCAGGGCAGGCCCTCGAACAGGCGCACTGGCCGCAGGTTGACGTAAAGGTCGAACCAGCGCCGGAAGTTGATGAGCAGGCCCCAGGCCGAGATGTGGTCGGGCACGATGGCCGGGTTGCCGACGGCGCCGAAATAGATGGCGTCGAACTGGCGCAGGATCTGCGGCGCGTCCTCCGGGCACATGCGGCCGTGCTGCTTGTACCAGTCGCAGCTCCAGTCGAACTCCTTCCACTTGAAGGAGATGCCGTGCCGCGCCCCGGCGGCCTCCATCACGCGCACGCCCTCGGGCATCACTTCGCGGCCGATGCCGTCGCCGGCAATCACCGCAATCCTGTATTCCTTCACTGTTTTTCTCCTCGAATTCCGCGGAAATTTTATCCGATTAAAATCAAGTTCATGCGATTCGCCGCCTTCGAGACCTCGAGCGAGTGGTGCTCGGTCGCGCTGTGGCTCGACGGCGAGCTCGCCGGCATCGAGGAGCGCGTGGGGCAGGGGCACTCGGAACGGGTGCTGCCCATGCTCGAAATGCTTTTCAAGATGAAGAACATCGATGCATCGCATCTCGATGCCGTGGCGTTCGGGTCCGGGCCCGGCTCGTTCACGGGCCTGCGCATCGCCTGCGGCGTCGCGCAGGGCCTCGCCTTCGCGCGCGGCCTGCCCGCAATCGGCATCTCCACGCTCGAGTCGCTCGCCGAGGAGTCGGGCGCGGCGCGCGTGGTCGCCTGCATCGATGCGCGCATGCACGAGGTGTACTATGGCGCGCTCGAGCGCGTTGAAGCGGAAAGCGGCCGCTGGCGCGAGGTGATTCCCGCGCTCTGCGCCGCGCCGGCGCGCCTGCCGAAGCCGCCCGGAGAGGGCTGGATCGGCTGCGGAAACGGGTTTGCCGCCTACGGCTCGCTTGGCCTTGCCATCGTGAATCCTGACATCCATCCCTCCGCGGTCTCGGTCGCTCGCCTCGCGGCACCGCGCCTCGCCGCGGGCGAGGGCGTCGACGCCGCGCAGGCGGTGCCCGTCTACGTCCGCGACAAGGTCGCCTTCACCGAGGCCGAAAGGGACGCAGGACGCGCGACGGGGCGCGCGCGGGGATGAGCGCGGTCCTCAAGGACGAGCCGCGCTTCGCGCCGATGGGCGAGGACGACCTCGCCGAGGTGATGGCGATCGAGAACGCGATCTACACGCACCCCTGGTCGCGCGGCAACTTCGCCGATTCGCTGAAGGCGGGATACCAGTGCCGGACCTGGCGCGCGGGAGAGGCGCTGATCGGCTACTTCATCCTGATGGTCGCGGCGGGCGAGGCGCACCTGCTGAACCTGTCGGTCGCCGAAGCCTGTCAGCGCCGCGGCCACGGCAGCGCGCTGCTTGCCGAGGCGATGCGCCTGGCGAAGGCGCGCGGCGGCCTGCACATCTTCCTCGAGGTGCGCCCGAGCAACGAAGGCGCCAAGGCGCTCTACCGGCGCTTCGGCTTCCGCCAGGTCGCGGTGCGCGCCGGCTACTACCCGGCGCAGGGCGGCCGCGAGGACGCGCTCGTGTTCACGCACGCGCTATGAGCCGGCGCGACGAGATCCTCAGGGAAATGGGCCTGGCTCCGGTCTGGAGGCTCAGGGCTTCGAAGTCACAGGAAAGGCCTTTGCCTGTCCCTGAAGAAAATTCCAATCCGATCGAAGACATGAGCTGGTCGCAGTTGAAAGCGAAAGTCGCGGGCTGCCACGATTGCAAGCTGCGCGCGGGCTGCACGCAGACCGTGTTCGGCGTGGGCGACGAAAATGCCGAGTGGCTGCTCGTCGGCGAGGCGCCGGGCGCGGAGGAGGACCGGCTCGGCGAGCCCTTCGTAGGCCAGGCGGGCAAGCTGCTCGACCACATGTTGTTCTCGATCGGCCTGCAGCGCGGCAGGAACGTCTACATCGCCAACGTGCTGAAGTGCCGGCCGCCCGGCAACCGCAACCCGGAGCCCGACGAGGTGGCGAAGTGCTCTCCGCACCTGCTGCGGCAAGTGGCGCTGATCCAGCCCAAGCTCATCGTCGCGATGGGCCGCTTCGCCGCGCAGACGCTGCTCGGCACCGACGCGACGATCGCCAGCCTGCGCGGCCGCGTGCACCGCTACGCGGGCGTGCCGCTGGTGGTGACCTACCATCCGGCCTACCTGCTGAGGAACCTTCCGGACAAGGCCAAGGCCTGGGCCGACCTGGTGTTCGCGAAAAAGACAATTGAAAATCGGGGTCAGAGCCCGATTTCCTAGTTGAACCCCGGCATCGCGGGAAATCGGGCTCTGACCCCGATTTTCTTAGTGGTGATGCCCGCTCTCGGCGCGGGCGAAGGCGAGCAGCTTCTCGACCTCCTCGGGGTGCGCAGCGCAGTTGCTCTGGTGCCAGCGCTGCACCAGGAACATGGTGCCGGCGACGAATGCTCCGAACAGCGCGATCACCCAGTAGATCGACAGCCCTCCGGCGAGCAGCAGCGAGTAGAGCGCGATCATGATGAGGATCGAGGTGTTCTCGTTGAAATTCTGCACCGCGATCGAGCGACCGGCGCCCACCAGGTGGTGGCCGCGGTGCTGCAGGAGCGCGTTCATCGGCACCACGAAGAAGCCCGCTAGCGCGCCGATGAGGATGATCAGCGGCACCGCGAGCCAGATGCTGCGCACGATGTCCATCGCGATCACGATGAGCCCCATGAGGATGCCGAGGGGAATCACCTTGACCGCGCGGTCCAGGCGCACCGCGAACGAGGCGAGCACCGCGCCCGCGGCGATGCCGAGCGCGCAGACGCCCTGCAGCATGGACGCGTCCGACAGGTTGTAGCCCAGCGCCGCCGCCGACCAGTCGATGACGATGAACTGCAGCGTCGCTCCGGCGCCCCAGAACAGCGTCGTCACCGCGAGCGAGATCTGGCCGAGCTTGTCGCGCCACAGGCTGTCCACGCAGCGCACGAAGTCGCGCAGCGTCTGATAGGGGTGCCCGGGCAGCGGCTTGAGCGGCACGCCGGTGCGCGGGATGTACAGGTTGAACAGAGCCGCGAGCGCGTAGACCACGATGATGATCGCCACCGCGGCGTCCGGCGGCGTGTCGATGCCGGTGTCGATCCAGGGCAGGTCGATGCCGAGCAGCACGTCGGCGACGCCGGTGCGGATCAGGAATCCGCCCAGCACCACGCCGAGGATGATCGAGGCGACCGTGAGGCCCTCGATCCAGCCGTTGGCGGCGACGAGCTTGGAATGGGGCAGGTACTCGGTGAGGATGCCGTACTTCGCAGGCGAGTAGGCGGCGGCGCCGAGCCCCACGAACGCGTAGGCCGCGAGCGGGTTGACGTCGAACAGCATCAGCGCGCAGCCGGCGATCTTGATGGTGTTGGCGACGAACATCACCGTGCCTTTCGGCAGGCGGTCGGCGAAGGCGCCGACGAAAGGCGCCAGCACCACGTAGGAGATGACGAAGAAGAACTTCAGGTAGGGCGTCAGCCAGGGCGGCGAGTCCGCTTGCATCAGCAGCGCGATCGCCGCCACGAGCAGCGCGTTGTCGGCGAGCGACGAGAAGAACTGCGCCGCCATGATGATGTAGAACCCGGAACCCATGCGCGCGGGTCTTATAGCATGGGAAAGTGACCTTTGCGGGCGTCGCAGGTATCCTGCCGGCCATGCCCAGACCGATCCGCGCGACGATCAGCGCCTCGGCGCTCGCGCACAATCTCGGCGTCGCGCGCGCGCACGCGGGCGAGGCGCGCATCTGGGCGGTGCTGAAGGCGAATGCCTACGGTCACGGGCTGCGCCGCACCGCGGCAGCGCTCGCCGACGCCGACGGCTTTGCAATTCTTGACATGGTCGAGGCGCTCGCGCTGCGCGCGGCGGGCGTTGCCAAGCCGCTGCTGATGCTGGAAGGGTTCTTCAAGGCCGAGGACGTCGCGCTGTTCGCGCGCCATCGCCTCACGCCGGTGATCCACAACATGGAGCAGGTCGAGCTGCTGGAGAAAGCCGGCATCGAAGGCAAGCTCGACGTCTACCTCAAGGTCAACAGCGGCATGAACCGGCTCGGCTTCACGGTCGACAACGTGCGCCTGGCCTGGAACGCGCTCAAAGCGAATCCCGCGGTCGAATCGGTCACGCTGATGACCCATTTCGCCGACGCCGACGGCGACACGGGCGTCGCGGCGCAGCTGCAGTGGTTCAACGAGATGACCCAGCCCTTCGAGGCGCCGCGCTCGCTCGCCAATTCGGCTGCGCTGCTGCGCTTTCCGGAGGAGACGCGCGCCGACTGGGTGCGTCCGGGCATCATGCTCTACGGCTGCTCTCCTTTCGCCTTCAAGAGCGCCGAGGAGATCGGCCTCAAACCCGCGATGACGCTCGGCTCCGAGCTCATCGGCGTGCAGAACCTGCAGCCGGGCGAGCGCGTGGGCTACGGCCAGACCTACGAGGCCGGGCAGGAGATGACGGTCGGCATCGTCGCCTGCGGCTACGCCGACGGCTACCCGCGCCACGCGCCCACCGGCACCCCCGTGCTGGTGGCCGGTCAACGCACGCGCACCGTCGGGCGTGTCTCCATGGACATGATCTGCGTGGACATCAGCGACATTCCGGAAGCGTACATCGGCACGCCCGTGACGCTCTGGGGCGAGGGCCTGCCGGCGGACGAGGTGGCGGCTTCCGCGGGGACGGTCAGCTACCAGCTGCTTTGCGCTCTGGCGGCCAGGGTGCCGGTCGTTGAAAAGGCCTAAGTCGGCCTACGTCTGCTCGGACTGCGGCGCTACGGCGCTGCAGTGGTTCGGCGCCTGCCCGTCGTGCGGCGCCGCGGGCACGCTCACCGAGACGCTCGCCGAGCGCGGCGCGGTGCGCCGCGCGGCCGGGTCCGCGCCGGGCAGCGTGCCGCTGAGCGAAGTCGAGACGCGCGAGCTGGAGCGCCTGTCGACCGGCATCGGCGAGCTGGATCGCGTGCTGGGAGGCGGCCTGGTGGCCGGGCAGGTCGTGCTCATCGGCGGCGACCCCGGGATCGGCAAGTCGACGCTGCTGCTGCAGGCCTTGAGCAGCTTTCAGGACAAGGCCCGGACGCTCTACGTCTCGGGCGAAGAATCGGCCGAGCAGGTCGCGCTGCGCGCCAAGCGCCTGGGCCTGGAAGCGAGCCCGGTCCAGCTGATCGCGGAGATCCAGCTCGAGCGCATCGCCGCGGCGCTGGAGGCGCAGCGTCCGCAGGTCGCGGTGGTGGACTCGATCCAGACGCTGTGGTCCGAGGCGCTGCAGTCGGCGCCGGGCTCCGTCGCGCAGGTGCGCGAGTGCGCAGCGCAGCTCGCGCGCCACGCGAAGAAGAGCGGCACGGCGCTGTTCATCATCGGCCACGTCACCAAGGAAGGCGCGATCGCCGGGCCGCGCGTGCTCGAGCACATCGTCGACACGGTGCTCTATTTCGAAGGCGATCCGCACTCGAGCTTCCGGCTCGTGCGCGCGGTGAAGAACCGCTTCGGCGCGGTGAACGAGCTCGGCGTGTTCGCGATGACCGACAAGGGGCTGCGCGCGGTGGCCAATCCTTCGGCGCTGTTCCTGTCGCAGCACGGCGCGAGCGTCGCCGGCTCCTGCGTGCTGGCGACGCTGGAAGGCACGCGGCCGCTCCTGGTGGAGATTCAAGCGCTCGTGGACAGCGCGCACACGCCGAATCCGCGCCGCCTCACCGTAGGCCTGGAGCAGAACCGGCTCGCAATGCTGCTCGCAGTGCTGCACCGGCACGCGGGCATCGCCACTTGGGAGCAGGACGTGTTCGTCAATGCGGTGGGCGGCGTGCGCATCGGCGAGCCGGCCGCCGATCTCGCAGTCTGCCTGGCAATAGTTTCTTCTTTCACTGACAAATCCATAAGAAATAAGACAGTCGTCTTTGGCGAGATTGGCCTCACGGGCGAGGTGCGCCCCGCGCCGCGCGGCCAGGATCGGCTGCGCGAGGCGGCGAAGCTCGGCTTCGAGAAGGCGATCCTGCCGAAGGCCAACCTGCCGAAGGCGAAGATCGCCGGCCTCGAGCTCATCGGCGTAGAGCGCGTGGATCAGGCGGTCCAGGCGCTGCGCAACCTGTGAAAGTCGTTGCGGTCACGGGAGGAGCGCAGGGCATCGGCCGCGCGGTGTGCCTGCGCTTCGCGGCGGCCGGCTACGCCGTGTCGATCGCGGACCCGGACGCGGCGGCCGGCCGCGAGGCGGCGCGGCTGGTCGAGAGCCTCGGCGCGAAGAGCCTCTTCGTGCGCACCGACGTGGGCGTGGCGGCGCAGATCGAGCGCTGGGTGAGGCGCACCGTGGCGATGCTCGGATGCCCGCATGCCCTCGTGAACAACGCCGGCATCGGCCGGCGCGCGCCGTTCCTCGCGCTTGCAGCGCGCGACTTCGACCGCGTGATCGCGGTCAACCTGCGCGGCACGTTCCTGTGCTCGCAGGCGGTGGCGCGCTGCATGGCGCGTCGCGGCCGCGGCGGCGCGATCGTCAACATCGCCTCGACACGCGCCTTCATGTCCGAGCCGGGCACCGAGGCCTACACCGCGTCCAAGGGCGGCATCGTCGCGCTCACGCACGGCATGGCGATGAGCCTGGGGCCGCTCGGCATCCGCGTGAATTCGGTGAGCCCGGGCTGGATCGAGACGCGCGACTGGCAATTCAGCAAGCGCGCTGCGACGCCCGTGCATTCGCGCCGCGACCGGCTGCAGCACCCGGTGGGCCGCGTAGGCCGGCCCGAGGACATCGCCGACGCTTGCTTCTACCTCGTCGAGCAGGCCGGGTTCATGACCGGCCAGAACGTCACGCTGGACGGCGGCATGACCGTCAAGATGATCTACGAGGACTAGAAGAGCTCGCGCGCCGCGCGGATGCCGCTGCGCACCGCGGCCTCGAGCGTAGGCGGGTAGTCGGGGTCGAGATAGTCCCCGGCGAGCAGCAGACCGTCGCAGATCCGGAAATCCAGCCTGCGCAGTCCGGCGCCGCAGGCGATCGTCGCGCGCTTCTCGGCGATCACGCGCGACCACAGCGGGTCGGGCAGGGTCCTCAGGGCCGCCTTCAGCTCGCGGTGGCAGGCCGCCGCGAGCTCGTCCTGCGCCATCTGCTGGTGGTCTCCCTGCGCGCTGATGACGCAGGCGACGAGGCCCGCTTCGCCCGTGAGCGCCGCGCGGTCGAACGCCCATTGCACCAGGCCCTCGGAGAGCCCGAGCATGGGAGAAGGAAGTGCGACCGCACCGGGGTACTGCAGATAGCAGGTGTAGATCGGCTGGTAGTCGTACTCGGGCGCGCGCTCGGGCAGCAGCGCCTTGAGCTGGTGCGGGCCGACCGCGATGATGACGGCCGGGAAATCGTCCTGCAGGTCTTTCAGACTTCGAACGGGAGAACTCAGCCGGATTTCGCCATGGCGCGCGGTGACGAATTCGCAAGCGGGCTCTGGAAACAGCCGCGACAGGTCCACGCGCGGCAGCAAGAGGTCGCTCGCGCCCCTGGGGCCCGCGAGCGAGTCGCGCAGCACGGTCGCGAAGACCTGCGCCGAGGCGCGCCCGGGCGGCGTGTTGAGCGCCGAGACGCAGAGCGGCCGCCAGACGTAGTGGCCGAGCACGCCGTTCTGACCGTGGCGTTCGAGGAGCTCGGTGACGGAAGTATCTTCAGGCAGTTGAAAGTTGCTTTTTCTCAAGAACACAAAGAAGCGCACGGCATCCAGACGCTCGCGCAATGGAATTCTCGAAGAGAACAACAAATCGCGCGCGCCGCGGAAGCGGAAGCCGTCCGCGTAGCGCAAGTCCAGCCCCATGCGCTTCAGCGCGTCGCGCGGCGCGCCGACCAGGCGCATCAGCCGCAGCAGCTCGGTATACGCGCCGATGAGGATGTGCTGGCCGTTGTCGAGCTCGCGGCCGTCGGTCGTCACGCGGCGCGCGCGGCCGCCGGGCACCGGGCCCGATTCGAAGACCGTGACTCGCACGCCGCGCTCGGCGAGCGTCACGGCGGCCGCCATGCCCGCGTACCCTGCGCCTACAACTGCTACGCGGCGATCCAAGTCTTCCAGGCGAGCCAGAGCTTGCGGATCGGCGTGAGCGAAGTGCGCTGCGTCAGGACCTTGAAGCCTTCGCGCTCGATTTCCTGCAGCGTCGCGCGGTAGATCGCGGCCATGATGAGCCCCGCGCGCTGCGCGCGCCGGTCCTCTTTCGGCAGGACGTTCAAGGCTTTCTCGTAATAGGCATTGGCCCGGCCGGTCTGGAATGCCATCAACCGGACGAATCTCTCGCTGTAGGTGCCGCTCAGTATTTCCGCGGCCTTGACCTCGAAGCGCTGCAGCTCGTCCATCGGCAGGTAGATGCGGTTCTTGCGCGCGTCCTCGCCCACGTCGCGGATGATGTTGGTGAGCTGGAAGGCGGTGCCGAGGTTCTTCGCGTACTCGAGCGTGCGCTCGTTCGTGTAGCCGAAGATGCCCGCGGCGAGCAGGCCGACCGCGCTGGCCACGTGGTAGCAGTAGCGCTCCAGGCCCGGGAAATCCAGGTAGCGCGCCTGCGTGAGGTCCATTTCCATGCCGTCGATGATTTCGTTCAACCGCTCTTGCTTGATTTCAAATGCATTCAGATGAGGGGCGAGAGCACGGGTCACCGGATGGCTCGGCGTCCCCTCGAACAACTCGGCGATCTCCAGGCGCCACCAGGCGAGCTTCGAGTGCGCGACCTGCGGATCGCTGCATTCGTCCACCACGTCGTCCACCTCGCGGCAGAACGCGTAGAGCGCGGTGATAGCTCGCCGCCGCTGCGGCGGCAGGAACAGGAACGAGTAGTAGAAGCTCGATCCGCTCGCCGCGGCCTTCTGCTGGCAGTATTGGTCGGGATTCACCGGCGGCTCTTCGATGTCGTTCTAGAAGGATCTGAAGAACAGAACCGGCCAATCCAACGGCCGGAGCACCGGGCGGCGGCGGAACATGTCGAAGCCCGCGCGCTCGAGCTTCTCCAGGATGCGCAGGCCGCCCTGCACGGTGAGCGCGATCTCCATGCGCAGGCGGCCCGAGAGCGCGCGCACGAGCGGCGCGCCCTCGCGCATCAGCCGACGCGTGCGCTCGACCTGGAAGCGCATGAGCTCGCGAAACGCGCCGTCGCAGCGATGCGTGCGCAGGTGCTCTTCACCCACGCCGAAGCGGCGCAGCTCGTCCTGCGGCAGGTAGACGCGGTTCTTGGTCTCGTAGTCGACGCGCACGTCCTGCCAGAAATTGACGAGCTGCAGGGCGGAGCAGATGCAGTCCGAGTGCCGCAGGTTGTCGGGGGTGTCCTTCCTGAACAGCGCCAGCACCAGCCGGCCGACCGGATTCGCCGAGCGTCGGCAATAGTCGAGCACCTCGGCGTAGTCGGCATAGCGGTTCTTGACGACGTCCTGCGCGAACGCGTCGAGCAGGTCGTGGAACGGCTGCAGCGGCAGGTCGTGAGCATGCACCGCGCGCGCAAGCTCGGAGAAGAACGGATCGGCGCTCGCCCTGTGCGCCTGAATGCCTTGCAATTCAACCCGGTACCTTTGCAGCTTCTCCAGGCGCAGCGCCGGCGCATCCTCGCCCTCGTCGGCGAAGTCGTCAGCGCTGCGCGCGAAGCGGTAGATGACGCCCACGGGCGCGCGCAGCGTCGGTGGCAGCAGCAGCGACGCGACCGGGAAGTTCTCGTAATGGCCGACCGACACTTGCGGCTATAATACGTTGTTTTTCGTGGGGCTTTTCGCAGGTCAGGTCGCAGCGAAGGTGGCGGAATTGGTAGACGCACCAGATTTAGGTTCTGGCGCTAACCGCGTGTGGGTTCGAGTCCCACCCTTCGCACCATATTTCGGCAAAAGGAAACGAACGGAATGGCGGTGAACGTGGAAACGCTGGGCACGCTGGAGCGTCGCCTGCAGATGTCGGTGCCGGTGAAGGAAGTCGAACGGCAGGTGGACGATCGCCTGAAGCAGATGGCGCGCAACGTGAAGATGCCCGGGTTCCGCCCCGGCAAGGTGCCGCTGAAGATGGTGGCGCAGCAGTACGGTCCGCAGGTGCGCTCGGAAGTGCTCGGCAGCGCGGTCGAGAAGGCCTTCAGCGAGGCGGTGAAGGAGGCCAATCTCAGGGTCGCCGGCTACCCGAAGATCGAGAAGAAGGACGGCGCGGCCGATGCGCCGGCGCTCGAGTTCAGCGCCACCTTCGAGATCTATCCGGAGGTGAAGGTGGGCGACGTTTCGGCGGCGAAGATCGAGCGGCCCAAGCTAGAGGTGGACGATGCCGCCGTCGAGCGGACGATCGAGATCCTGCGCAAGCAGCGCGTGACGTACGCCGAGGCGCCGCGCGCCGCGCAGGGCGGCGACCGGATCACGGTGGATTTCGAGGGCAAGATCGGCGGCGAGGGCTTCCAGGGCGGCAAGGCCGCGGGCTTCGCCTTCGTGCTGGGCGAGAAGCGCATGCTGCCGGAGTTCGAGGCCGCGGCGGCCGGCATGAAGGCCGGCGAGTCGAAGACTTTCGAGCTGAAGTTTCCGGACGACTACCACGGCAAGGAGGTGGCCGGAAAGACCGCCAGCTTCGAGCTGACGGTGAGCAAGGTCGAAGAGCCGAGGCTGCCCGCGATCGACGGCGAGTTCGCCAGGCAGATGGGCGTCGCCGACGGCGACGTCGCCAAGATGCGCAGCGAGGTGCGCGCCAACGTCGAGCGCGAGGTCAAGAAGCGCGTCGAGGGGCGCCTGAAGGCGCAGGCGCTGCAGGCGCTGCTCGATGCCGCGCCGCTCGAGCTGCCGAAGGCGCTCGTGGAGATGGAGCAGCAGCAGCTCGTGCGGCAGGCGGCCGCCGAGCTGCAGGCGCGCGGCGTGAAGCTGGACCGCCTGCCGTTCGAGCCGCAGGCGTTCGAGGCGAACGCGAAGCGGCGAGTCGCGCTGGCGCTGATTATCAATGCTTTGAGTGAAAGAGAAAACCTCAAACCGAAGCCCGCGGACGTGCGGGCGCTGATCGAGGCGGAATCCGCCAGCTACGAGCACCCCGCAGAAGTGGTAAAGTGGTTTTATATGCAGCCGCAGCGCTTGTCCGAGATGGAGAGCCTCGCGCTCGAAGGCAACGTCGTCAGCTGGGTCCTGTCCAAGGCGAAGGTCGAGGACAAGGCGGTCGCGTTCGACGAGCTGATGGGGGCGGCGTCGTGAAGTCGCTCACCTGGAAGTCGAACATGGAGGAGGTCCGCGACCTCGGCCTCATCCCGATGGTCATCGAGCAGTCGGGGCGCGGCGAGCGCGCCTACGACATCTATTCGCGGCTGCTCAAGGAGCGCGTGGTGTTCCTGGTCGGGCCCGTGACGGAAGTCACGGCCAACCTGATCGTCGCGCAGCTGCTGTTCCTCGAGTCGGAGAACCCGGACAAGGACATCTTCTTCTACATCAACTCGCCGGGCGGCTCGGTCTCGGCGGGCCTGGCGATCTACGACACGATGCAGTTCATCAAGCCGGACGTGAGCACGCTGTGCATCGGCCAGGCCGCCAGCATGGGCGCGCTGCTGCTCGCCGCGGGAGACAAGGCCAAGCGCTTCGCGCTGCCCAATTCGCGCGTGATGATCCACCAGCCGATGGGCGGCTTCTCCGGGCAGGCCTCCGACGTGGAGATCCACGCCAAGGAGATCCTCTACCTGCGCCAGCGGCTGAACGAGATCCTGGCCAAGCACACCGGCCAGTCGGTCGAGACCATCGCCAAGGACACCGACCGCGACAACTTCCTGTCGGCCGAAGACGCGGTAAAGTACGGGCTCGTGGACAAGGTCCTCACCGCCCGGGAGCCGGCCTGATGTCGGAGAAATCCTCCTCCGGCGAGAAGCTGCTCTACTGCTCGTTCTGCGGCAAGAGCCAGCACGAGGTCCGCAAGCTCATCGCGGGCCCGTCGGTGTTCATCTGCGACGAGTGCATCGAGCTCTGCAACGACATCATTCGCGAGGAGACCGCCTCGGACAAGGGCGGCAAGGGCGCCAAGTCCGACCTGCCGGCGCCGCACGAGATCCGCGGCATCCTCGACCAGTACGTGATCGGGCAGGACCAGGCGAAGAAGATCCTCGCGGTCGCGGTCTACAACCATTACAAACGTTTGAAACACCTTTCGAAGAACGACGAGGTCGAGCTCTCGAAGTCGAACATCCTGCTGATCGGGCCCACGGGCTCGGGCAAGACGCTGCTCGCGCAGACGCTCGCGCGGCTGCTGAACGTCCCCTTCGTCATCGCGGACGCGACGACGCTGACCGAGGCCGGCTACGTCGGCGAGGACGTCGAGAACATCATCCAGAAGCTGCTGCAGAACTGCGACTACGACGTCGACAAGGCCAAGCGCGGCATCGTCTACATCGACGAGATCGACAAGATCTCGCGCAAGTCCGACAACCCCTCGATC
>DATKKT010000092.1:0-26564 GCA_035542795.1 Burkholderiales bacterium | reverse complement strand
CGCGGCCGCGCTTCGTCGCCGGCGCGATCGGCCCCACCACCAAGACCGCGTCGATTTCGCCCGACGTGAACGACCCGGGCTTTCGCAATGTGAGCTTCGAGGCGCTGGTCGCCGCCTACGGCGACGCGGTGCGCGGCCTCCTGGAAGGCGGCGTCGACCTGCTGCTCGTCGAGACCATCTTCGACACGCTGAATGCGAAGGCGGCGCTGTTCGCGATCGAGAGCGAGCTCGAGCGCCGCGGCGCGCGCGTGCCGCTCATCGTCTCGGGCACCATCACCGACGCCTCGGGCCGCACGCTGTCGGGCCAGACTACGGAAGCGTTCTACAACTCGGTGCGCCACGCGCAGCCGCTCGCGGTAGGCCTCAACTGCGCGCTCGGCGCGAAGGAGCTGCGCCAGTACGTGGAGGAGCTCTCCAGCGTCGCCGAGCTGCCGGTGTCCTGCTACCCGAACGCGGGGCTGCCCAACGCCTTTGGCGAGTACGACGACACGCCCGAGTCGATGGCGCGCGAAATGGGCGCCTGGGCGCGCGCGGGGCAGTTGAACCTTGCCGGCGGCTGCTGCGGCACCACGCCCGAGCACATCCACGCGATCGCGCAGGCGGTGAAGGGTGTGGCGCCGCGGCGCGTGCCGCGGCGCGATTCCGCGCTGCGCCTCTCGGGCCTGGAGCCGCTCAACGTGGACAAGGGTTCGCTCTTCGTCAACGTAGGCGAGCGCACCAACGTCACCGGCTCCAAGGCGTTCGCGCGCCTGATCCTGGCGGGCAACTACAGCGAGGCGCTCTCGGTGGCGCGCCAGCAGGTCGAGAACGGCGCGCAGGTGATCGACGTCAACATGGACGAGGCAATGCTGGATTCCGAGAAGGCGATGACCACCTTCCTCAACCTCGCCGCCTCCGAGCCCGACATCGCGCGCGTGCCGGTCATGGTCGACTCGTCCAAGTGGAGCGTGATCGAGGCGGGCCTGAAATGCCTGCAGGGCAAGGGGATCGTCAATTCGATCAGCCTGAAGGAGGGCGAGGAGGAATTCCTGCGCCAGGCGCGCCTAGTGAAGAAGTACGGCGCCGCGGTGGTAGTGATGGCCTTCGACGAGAAGGGGCAGGCAGACACGCTCGAGCGCCGCATCGCGGTCTGCCGGCGCTCCTACGAGCTGCTCACGCGCGAAGCGGGCCTCGCGCCCTCGGACATCATTTTCGACCCGAACATCTTCGCGATCGCCACCGGGCTCGAAGAGCACGCACGCTACGCCATCGACTACATCGACGCAGTGAAATGGATCCGCGCCAACCTGCCGGCCGCGGGCGTTTCGGGGGGTGTGTCCAACCTGTCGTTCTCGTTCCGCGGCAACGATCCGGTGCGCGAGGCGATGCACACGGCGTTCCTGTACCACGCGGTCAAGGCCGGCATGACGATGGGCATCGTCAACGCCGGCCAGCTGGGCGTGTACGAGGAGATCGAGCCCACGCTGCGCGAGCGCGTGGAGGACGTCATCTTCGCGCGCCGGCCCGACGCCACCGAGCGGCTGATCGAGTTCGCCGCCGGCGTGAAGGGCGGCGCGCGCGCCGCCAAGGAGGACGACGCCTGGCGCTCGGGCGCGGTCGAAGCGCGCCTCACGCACGCGCTCGTGAACGGCATCGCCACGCACATCGTCGCCGACACCGAGGAGGCACGGCGCAAGGCGGCGCGGCCGATCGAGGTGATCGAAGGCCCGCTCATGGACGGCATGAACGTGGTGGGCGACCTGTTCGGCGCCGGCAAGATGTTCCTTCCGCAGGTGGTCAAGTCGGCGCGCGTGATGAAGCAGGCGGTGGCGCACCTCGTGCCCTTCATCGAAGCCGAGAAGGCAAGATCGGGCGAGGCCGGCCGCTCCAAGGGCAAGCTCGTCATCGCCACCGTGAAGGGCGACGTGCACGACATCGGCAAGAACATCGTCGCGGTCGTGCTCCAGTGCAACAACTTCGAGATCGTGAACCTCGGCGTCATGGTGCCCGCGCGCACGATCCTGGAGACCGCGCGGCGCGAGAACGCGGACGCGATCGGCCTGTCGGGCCTGATCACGCCTTCGCTCGAAGAGATGGCGCACGTGGCGAAGGAGATGGAGCGCGAAGGCTTCCAGGTCCCGCTGCTCATCGGCGGCGCCACGACCTCGCGCGCGCACACCGCGGTGAAGATCGCGCCCAACTACCCGGGGCCGGTGGTCTACGTGCCCGACGCCTCGCGCTCGGTGGGCGTGCTGCAGAACCTGCTGTCGCGAACGCAGCGCGACGCCTACCTCGCCGAAGTGCGCGCCGACTACGAGAAGATCCGCGCCCAGCACCGCGGCAAGAAGGGGCCGGGGCCGCTGCTGCCGATCGCGGAAGCGCGGCGCCTGGGCCTGGCCACCGACTGGGGCGCGTACCGCCCGCCCGCGCCGCGTGCGCCGGGCGTCACGGTGCTGCGCGACTACCCGCTCGAGAAGCTCGTGCCCTACATCGACTGGACGCCGTTCTTCCAGGCCTGGGAGCTCTCGGGCCCCTACCCGAAGATCCTGCAGGACCCGGTGGTGGGCGAGGCGGCGCGCAAGCTCCACGCCGAGGCGCTCGAGACGCTCAAGAGCATCGTGCGCGAGAAATGGGTGCGCGCGCACGGCGTATTCGGCCTGTTCCCGGCGGCGCGCGTCGACGGCGACGACGTGGAGATCTACAAGGACGAGACCCGAAGCGCCATCGCGATGACCTGGCACAACCTGCGCCAGCAGAACCGGAAGCCGGCCGGGCGCGCCAACCAGTGCCTCGCGGATTTCATCGCACCAAAGGAATCCGGCGTGCCCGACTGGATCGGCGCCTTCGCGGTGTCGGTCGGCGGCCTCGAGGCGCGCCTGGCGAAGTTCGAAGCGCAGCACGACGACTACAACGCGATCATGCTCAAGGTGCTCGCCGACCGGCTGGCGGAGGCCTTCGCCGAGCACCTGCACGAGCGCGTGCGCAAGGAGTTCTGGGGCTACGCGGCGGACGAGGCGCTCTCGGGCGAGCAGCTGATCGCCGAGGTCTACCGCGGCATCCGGCCGGCGCCCGGCTATCCTGCCTGCCCCGATCACACCGAGAAGCGCGCGCTGTTCGAGCTGCTCGACGCGGGCCGCAATGCCGGCATGACGCTCACCGAGTCCTGCGCGATGCTGCCTGCGTCCGCCGTATCCGGCTTCTATTTCTCGCATCCGCAGTCGAGCTATTTCGCGGTAGGCAAGATCGGCCGCGACCAGGTCGAAGACTATGCGCGGCGCAAGGGAATGACGCTCGCCGAGGCCGAGCGCTGGCTCGCGCCGTACCTCGCCTACGAGCCGGCCGATATAATTGCCGGCACCTCAACCTAGGAACCAGCGATGGGCAAAGGCGACAAGCGCACCAAACGCGGCAAGATCTACAAGGGCAGCTACGGCAAATCCCGCCCGCACCGCGCCAAGAAGAAAAAAAAAGTAGCTTCCTAGCTTTCTTCGCGCCTGCCGACCGGCAGGCCGAGCGCCTTGAGCTTGCGGTAGAGGTGCGTGCGCTCCAGTCCGGAGCGTTCCGCGACCTTCGACATGCTGCCGTTCTCGCGCGCGAGCAGGTGTTCGAAGTACAGCCGCTCGAAGGCCTCGCGCGCCTCGCGGTAGGGCCGGTCGAGCGCGATCTCCGGCGGCGGCGCGGCGTCCTCGCGCGCCGCGAGCACGCGCTCCACGTCCGCCAGCGCGATGTCCTCCTCGAGCGCGCCGAGCGCGAGGTTCTTCACCACGCTCTCCAGCTCGGCGAGGTTCTCCGGCCAGCCGTGGTGCCTCAGCGCATTCAGCGCCGCCACCGACAGGCGCCGCGGCGGGCAGGCGCGCGCCTCGACGAGCTGCGCGAGCATCAGCGACGCGAGGTCGGGCACGTCCTCGGCGAACTCGCGCAACGGCGGGAGCTTGAGCACGAGCTCGGACAGGCGCGCGAGCGTGCCGGCGTCGAATTCGTGCTTCTCGGCGAGCGTGCGCGGATCCAGCGTCGTGAACGACACCACGCGCGCCTTGTGCTTGTCGGCGCGCGCGAGCAGGAACTCCAGGCCTTTCTGCTGAGTGTGCCCGAGGCTGCCGAGGTCGCCGACGAACAGCACGCCGCCGCCCGCGCGTGCGAGCGTTTCCGAGGACGGCTCGGCGAGCAGCTCGGGACCCTCGACGAACGGCGCGCCGGCCGCCACGAGCAGGCGCGCGAACAGTTCAGGCCGCATGCCGCGCTCGCCGCGCAGCAGGAGCGGCGCGCCCGATTGTGCGAGCTGGGCGAGGCGCTTGCGCGTGTCGGCGAGCACCGGCGAGCGGCCCAGCGTCGCGAGCGAGAGCTCGCGCGGGGCCGCGGCTTCCTGGTTGCGCAGCGCGCGCTTGACGGTGGCGAGCAGGCGCTGCAGCGCGATCGGCTTTTCCAGGTAGTCGAGCGCACCGATGCGCGTCGCCTCGACCGCGGTCTCGATCGTGCCGTGGCCCGACATCATCACCACCGGCATGCCGAGCTGGCCGCTCGTGGCCCATTCCTTGAGCAGAGAGATGCCGTCGGTATCCGGCATCCAGATGTCCAGCAGCACCAGGTCGGGGCGGTGGTGCTCGCGCAGCCGCCGCGCCTCGCCCGCGCTCTCGGCGAGCAGCACTTGGTGGCCCTCGTCGGCGAGGATCTCCGAGAGCAGCTCGCGGATGCCGACTTCGTCGTCTACGACCAGGATCTGCGCCATGCGTCAGGCGGCCTTCGCCGAAGATTCGGACGCCGGCAGCAGGATGGTGACCGAGGCGCCTTTCGCCGCCCGGTTCTCGATCGCCAGCTCGCCGCGGTGCTCGTCGACGATCTTCTTCACGATCGCCAGCCCGAGGCCGGTGCCGCGCGGCTTGGTCGTCACGTAGGGCTCGAAGATCCTGGTCATCATCTCCTCGGGAAAGCCGCCGCCGTTGTCGGCGACCGAAAGGCGCACGCGCTCGCCCGCGGCCTCGGTACTGACTTCGATCACCGGCCGCTCGGCGGAGTTCTTGCGGCTCTCGAGCGCGTCCTGCGCGTTTTGCAGCAAATTGTGGAGCACCTGGCGGATCTGCGCCGAGTCCGCGCGCACCGGAGGCAGGCTGGGGGCGAGCCTGCGCACGATCGGCGCGTGCGAGGCCTCGTAGAGCGCAAGCACTTCCTGAACCAGCGCGTTCAGGTCCAGCGCGGCGAACACCGGTGCGGGCAGGCGCGCGTAATCGCGGAAGTCGTCCACCATGTTCTTCAGCGCCGCCACCTGGTTGACGATGGTGCGCGTGCCACGCGCGAGCGCGTCGGCGTCCTCCCCGCCGAGCTTGCCGGCGAGCTTCATCTCCATGCGCTCGGCCGAGAGCTGGATCGGCGTGAGCGGGTTCTTGATCTCGTGCGCGAGTCGGCGCGCGACCTCGGCCCAGGCGGTCGCGCGCTGCGCCTGCATGAGCTGCGTGATGTCGTCGAACACCAGCACGTAGCCGCCCTCGGGGTCCTGCGCGAGCGCGGTGCCGCGCAGCAGCAGCGTCTTTCCCCTGCCCTTGAGCTCGGCCTGCTGCTGCCAGGCCTGCGCGCCGTGCGCGCGGAACTGCTCGCGCATCTCCGCGGCGAATGACTCCAGCTCGCCGCCGAGGATCGCGCGCGCGCCGTGGTTGGAGATCGACAGCGCGAGCGCGCCGTCGAACACCAGCACGCCGGCCGAAAGGTTGGCGAGGATATTCTCCAGGCGCGCCTTGGCGCTCTCCAGCGCCATGCGGTTGGCCTCGACGACGCGGCGCGCCTCGTCCAGCTGCCGCGTCATCGAGTTGAACGACTCGATGAGCACGCCGAGCTCGTCCCGGCTGGTGACCGCCGTCTGCCGGCTGAAGTCGCCGCGCGCGATCGCCTGCGTCGCCTGCGCGAGGTTGGCGAGCGGCTGCGACAGCCGGTTGGCGAGCAGCACCGCGAGCGCGATCGCCAGCAGCAGCGCCATCGACAATGCGAGCGTGAGCGTGACGATGTAGATGCGCTTCAGATCCTCGCGCGCGAGCGCGAGCTCGCGGTAATCGCGGTAGGCGGCCTCGACCGCCTCGGCGCTGCGCCCGAACGGCTCGGGCACCGTCTGGCGCAACTGCAGGAAGCGCGGCTCGTCGGCGAGCGCGAGCGTCGCCACCGGCACGACCACGCGCAGCGCGAGGGGCTTGCCCTCCGCCGCGTCGACCGCGGCGTAGGCGCGCGCGGCGCGCGCCTGGCGCAGCGCCTGCGGCGTCGGCAGCTCGGGCAGCAGCCGCGAGACGTCCTCGCTCGAGCTGGCGAGCACGCGCCCGCTCGCGTTGACCACGACCGCCTCCTGCACGCCCGCCTGGTCGCGCAGTCGGCCGAGCACGCCGACCTGCTGGGCGGCCGGGCGGTCAGCGAGCTCCGCGGCGATCGCGCGCGCCTTGGCCTGCAGGTCGCCGAGCATCTGGTCGACGGCCGACTGGCCGAGGCTGATGCCGCCTTCGAGCGCCGCGTCCACCTTGACGTTGAACCAGGACTCGATGCTGCGCGAGAGGAACTGCACCGAAACCGTGTAGACGAGCGCCCCGGGCACCACCGCCATCACCGCCAGCAGCGCGAGCAAGCGCACGGTCAGGCGCGAGCCGAACGCGCGCGCGCGGTAGCTGCGCCACAGGCCGCGGATCTGCCAGGCGACGAGCGCGGCCAGCAGCGCCGCGAGCGCCGCATTCAGGCCCAGCAGGAGCGGGTAGTACTGCGCGAACTGCGTCGTGTTGCCGCTCGCCGTCGCGAGCAGGTAGAGCAGCACGCCGGCGAGCGCGGCGCCAAGCAGCAGGAGCAGCCTCATTTGGCTTCCGCCTCCTTCGCCTCGCGCGGCTCGGGCGCGGGCACGGCGGGCGCTTGTGCGCCCGCGTGCGGCCGGAACGTGAAGCGCTTCCAGGGCGACTCCAGGTTGAGCTCCCGGCTGGTGACGGCGCTCAGCTGGAACGGCCGCGGCAGCAGCGACACGTCCAGCCGCATGCGCACCGCAGCCTCGTAATCGGCGTCGGCGAGGTTCGTCGAGCGCTCCACCACCAGCCAGTTGCGCACGCGGCGCAGCACGTGGAGCGCCTCCTCGAGCGTGGCGTAGTTCTGCTGCAGCACGCCGGTGGACAGGCGGTAGTGACGCGACAGCGGGTGGTACGACAGCCGCAGCTGAATGCGCTTCGCGGCGGCCTTCTCGTCGAACCAGTACCAGCGCGGCCGCGTGAGCTCGAACTCGACGACGAAGTACAGCGGCACGCCATTGGTGACCACCTCGGCCAGGCGCGGGCTGAGCTCGAACGAGAAATCGGCGGCGAGCGCGATGCCGTCCTCCGTCTGGCCCAGGCGCGCATCGACGACTTCGATGTCGTCGGCGCGCACGACCGTGGCCGCCAGCAGGCCCGCGCCGAGCGCGAGCGCGGCGCACAGGCTCTTCAGGAGTCCGATGCCTCGCATGGCGACTTGCCTCGCTGCGCCTTCAGGCCGGCTTCTCGAGCAGCGAGAAGAAGAATCCGTCGTGCTCCGGTCCCGGCAGCAATTGCGCCGGTCCGCCGTCGGCGAGAGACGCGGTGCGCGCCCCCGGCGTGCGCGCCGCGAAGTCGTCGATCACCGCGCCGTTCTCCTCCGGGAACACCGAACAGGTGACATACAGCAATTTACCACCCGGCGCGAGCACCCGCCAAAGCGCGTCGAGGATGCGTGACTGCCGCGCGGCGAATGCCGTCGCGTCGCCCGGCCGGCGCAGCCACTTGATGTCCGGGTGCCGCCGCGCGACGCCCGACGCGCTGCACGGCACGTCGGCGAGGATGCGCTGGAACGCAACGCCGTCCCACCAGGAATCGGCCGCGCTGCAATCGGCGACGCGCACGTCGGCCGCGAGACCGAGCCGCGAGAGGTTGCGCTTCACGTCTTCGCAGCGCGCCACGTCGGCATCCAGCGCGGTAAGCGCGACCTGCGCGGTCTCGAGCAGGTGCGCGCTCTTGCCGCCGGGCGCTGCGCAGGCGTCGAGCACGCGCTGCCCGGCGCGCAAGTCGAGCAGGCGCGCGGCGCGCTGGGCGCCCGCATCCTGCACGGAGACTTCGCCGGCGGCGAAACCCGGCAATCGCTCGACCGGCAACGGCCGCTCGAGCAGCAGCGCGGCACCGCCCAGCGCGCGCGCGCCGATGCCCTCGTGCGCGAGGCGCGCGGCGTAGTCGGCGACGCTGGTGCGGCGCAGATTCACGCGCAGGCACATCGGCGGATGCGAATTGCCGGCGGCCAGCACCTGCTGCCAGTGCTCGGGATACACGGCGCGCAGCTTCTCGATCCACCAGGCCGGGTGCCAGTGGCGCGCGGCGGGATCAGCGCCCACGCGCGCTTCGATGCTCGCGCGCGAGCGCAGGAAATTGCGCAGCAGCGCGTTGACGTAGCCGCGCGCGCCCTGCCGCTGCAGCAGGTTGCAGGCGCGCGCGGCCTGATCGACGACCGTATAGTCGGCGTAGCGGCCGGACTCGAGCGCATAGAGCGCGCACCACAGCAGCGCTTCGACGAGCGGGTCGGCGGCGCCCGGCCGGCGCGACAGCGCGGCGACGATCGCCTGCGAGCGCCCGTAGCGCCGCAGCGTGCCGAAGCAGATATCCGTGAGCGCACCGCGCTCAAGCTCGGCTTGCAGGCTGCGTCCCGCGGCGACGCGCGCGACCAGCGCCGCCGACGAGGCGAGCGCCTCAGCGAGCGGCGCCAAGGCGTTCGCCCGCCCGGATCGGGCAGCCGCGCAGGAACTCGGCGGCGGCCAGTCGCCGGCCGCCGGCGCGCTGCAGCTCGCCCACGCGCAGCGCGCCTTCGCCGCAGGCGACCAGGACACCGGCGCCATCGGCCGCGAGCACGGCGCCAGGCTCGCCGCGTTCCGGCGCGCAGCTCGCGCGCCAGAGCTTCACCGTTTCGCCGCGCAGCCGCGTGCGCGCGCCCGGCGTCGGCCGCAGCGCGCGCAGCTGGCGCTCGAGCTCCGCGCAGGGCCGCGCCCAGTCGATCTCGGACTCCGGGCCAGAGACCTTCTGCGCATAGGTCACGCCGTCCTCGGGCTGCGGCCGGGCCCGCGTGCGCCCGGCTTCCAGGTCGGCGAGCGCCCGGACGATCGCCTCGGCGCCGAGCGCGGCGAGCTTGTCGTGCAGGCTGCCCGCATCGTCCTCCGGCGCGATCGCGAGGCGGTGCTGCGCGAGCATCGGCCCGGTATCCAGGCCCGCGTCCATCTGCAGGATGGTGATGCCGGTCTCGCGGTCGCCCGCCAGCAGCGCGCGCTGGATCGGCGCCGCGCCGCGCCAGCGCGGCAGCAGCGAAGCATGAACGTTCACGGCGCCCAGGCGCGCCGCCGCGAGCGCGCGCGGCGGCAGCAGCAGGCCGTAGGCGGCGACCACCATGACGTCGGCGCGCGCCCGCTCCAGCATCCCGAGGGCCTCGTCGGCTTTCAGGCTGTGCGGCTGGAAGACTTGGAGATTCCGCGCAAGCGCGAGCTGCTTGACCGCGCTGGTTGCGGGCTTCAGGCCGCGGCCGGCGGGCCGGTCCGGTTGCGTCAGCACCAGCGCGACTTCGTGGCCGGCCGCCAGCAGCGCGGCCAGCGCGCTTGCCGCGAACTCGGGAGTGCCTGCGAAGACTAGACGCAGGAAGGTGTCGGGCGTCCGATGGAGAGCGCTAAGCGCTCTTGCGAAGCTGCTTCGCCAGGCGCGCGCGGATGCGCTGCTGTTTGAGCTGCGACAGGCTCTCTACGAAGACCTTGCCCTTCAGGTGATCCATCTCGTGCTGGATGCAGACCGCGAGCAGCCCTTGCGCCTCAAGCGTGAACGGATTGCCGTTGGCGTCGCAGGCGCGCACCTTGACGCGCTCGGCGCGCTCCAGCGTGTCGTAGATGCCGGGCACCGACAGGCAGCCTTCCTCGATGTCGGAGACGCCGCTCGCGTCGAGGATCTCGGGATTGATCAGCACTACCAGCGAATCACGGCGCTCGGAAACGTCGATCACGATCACCTGCTTGTGCATGTCGACCTGGGTGGCGGCGAGGCCGATTCCCGGCGCGGCGTACATGGTTTCGGCCATGTCGGCGACCAGCCGCTTCAGCCACGGGTCGAACACGGTCACCGGCGCCGCCGTCTTGTGCAGGCGTGCATCCGGGTAGCGCAGGATGTTTAGCAGGGCCATGAATCAGTAATTTGCTTGCAAATTGAATCGATTACGTGCAGTATCTCAGGCTGTGGTTAAACAGTCGGGGCTTTATGCTACATTTGGGACCGCAAAGCGCAAACTCAACCAGCCTTGGACCTCAGCCACCGATCGGGGGCTTTATGCACCAACAATGGCGTAAGTCTATCACAACGCTGGTTTTTGTCCTCGCTTCGGCCCTCCCGGCCGCGGCGCTCGCGCAGGCTCCGAAGACACCGCTCGAGCTGAAGGCCGACGCGCCGGACCGGTATACGGTGGTGCCGGGAGACACGCTCTGGTCGATCGCGCAGCGCTTTACCGACTCGCCCTGGCGCTGGCCGGAGTTGTGGAATCTCAACAAGGACGAGATCAAGAACCCGCACAAGATCTACCCCGGGAACGTGATCGTGCTGGACCGGGCCAAGGGGCGGCTCGCGCTGTCCGATACCGTGAAGATGAGCCCGCGCGTGCGCGCCGAATCGACTGCGCGCACCGTGATTCCGAGCATTCCGCCCTCGGTCATCGAGCCGTTCCTCGCGCGCCCGCTGGTCGTCGAGCCCGACGGCCTCGATCGCGCGCCGACGATCGTCGCGACCGAGGATTCGCGCGTCGTCCTCGAAGCAGGCAACCGCGCCTTCGTGCGCGGCATCGGCGACTCCAGGGAATCCAGCTGGTTCGTCTATCGCCGCGGCCGCGCGCTGGTCGACCCCGACGCCAGCACCACGCTCGGCTACGAGGCGGTCTACCTCGGCACCGCGCGCGTCGTGCGCGCCGGCGACCCGGCGGTGATCCAGCTCACCTCCGTCACGCAGGAGGTCCAGCTGGGCGACAAGCTGGTGCCGGCGGGCAAGCCGGAGGTACCGAGCTATGCGCCGCACGCTCCGCTCTCGCCGGTCAAAGGCCGAGTCATGTCGATCTACGGCGGCGGCAGCCAGCTCAGCGAGGCGGCCACGGGCACGGTCATTTCGATCAATCAGGGCAAGTCGCAGGGCCTCGAAATCGGTCATGTGCTGGCGCTCTACCGGCCGGGCGGACTGGTCGCCGAGCGCGGCAGCAAAGCGCCGCTTGCGCTGCCGAGCGACCGCTATGGCCTGGCGTTTGTGTTCCGGGTGTTCGACCGCGTGTCCTACGCGCTGGTGATGAACGTCTCCCGCCCCGTCAATGCCCTGGATGTCGTCCAGAATCCCTGAGCGCAACTCCGGGGTCGGCGGCGCCGTGCAGCGGAGCGCACCGCCGGGATGACCACTGACCCGGGGCTGGCGGGCTGGCTGCAACTGACCCTCACGCCGGGCCTCGGTGCCGCAACTCTCCGCGGCCTGCTCCAGAAGTATGGTCTGCCCGAGAACGTTCTCGCCGCGGGGCGCGCCGAGCTCGTGCGCCAGGTTGGCCCCCAGACCCTCCAGGCGCTCGACTCGCCCGGTGTCGCGAGCGCGGTCGAGCGCGCGCTCGCCTGGCTGGCGCAGTCCGGGCACTCGATCGTCACGCTGGCCGACGCGGCGTATCCGCGGCTGCTGCTCGAGATCGCCGATCCGCCCGCGCTGCTGTACTGCCGCGGCCGCGCCGAGCTGCTCAATCGCCCCGCGCTGGCGGTCGTCGGCAGCCGCAACGCCACCGCGCAGGGCGCGCGCAACGCCGAGCAGTTCGCGCGCGCGTTCAGCGCCGCCGGCCTGACCATCGTCTCGGGTCTTGCGCAGGGAATCGACGCGGCCGCGCACCGGGGCGGGCTGGCTGCCGACGGCGCCACGATCGCGGTGCTCGGCACCGGCGTCGACAACGTCTACCCGAAGGCGAACGCCGCGCTGGCCGAGGAGATCGCGACGCGCGGATTGCTGGTCTCGGAATTCCCGCTCGGCACGCAGGCGCTCGCGCACCACTTCCCGCGGCGCAACCGCCTGATCAGCGGGCTCGCGCAGGGCTGCCTCGTGGTCGAGGCGGCGCTCGGCTCGGGCTCGCTCATCACCGCGCGCAGCGCGGCCGAGCAGGGCCGCGAAGTCTTCGCGCTGCCCGGCTCGATCCATTCGCCGCTTTCGAAGGGCTGCCACGCGCTCATCAAGCAGGGCGCCAAGCTCGCCGAGTCGGCCGAGGACGTGCTCTCGGAGCTGGCCAGCTTCCGGCGCACCGGATTCGCCTCCACGCGCGCGCCCGCGTCGGCCGCGGCCGACGAACCGCTGCTCGAATGCATGGGTTTCGACCCGGTCGACGTGGATTCGCTCTGCGCGCGCGCCGGTTTGCCCGCCGAGAGCGTGTCCGCCGACCTGCTGCGGCTGGAGCTCGCCGGCCGCGTCGCCGCGCTGCCCGGCGGCCTGTACCAGAGGCTAAACTGAACCACCCGAAGAGGAGACAACAACAATATGTACGACATCCTCGTGTACCTGTTCGAGAACTGCCAGCACCACGAGCTGTTCAACGAGAAGGACCGGGTGGCGAAGAAGCTCTCGGCCGCCGGCTTCGACGACTCCGACATCAGCGAAGCGCTCGGCTGGCTGGCGGGCGTGGCGCGCGGGCCGCACCGCTCGTTTGCGCCGCTGCCCGATTCCGGCGCGGCTGCGCGCGCCTACGCGCCCAAGGAGCTCGCCAAGCTCGACGCCGACTGTCGCGGCCTGCTGATCCATTTCGAGGAGGCGGGCATCCTCACGCCGCAGATGCGCGAGCATGTGATCGAGCGCGCGCTCGCCGCCAACGGCGACGGCCTCACGCTCGAGCAGCTCAAGCTCGTCGTGCTGATGGTGCTGTGGAACCAGCGGACGCCGAGCAGCCGCCTGATCGCCGAGGACCTGCTGAAGCCCGCCGCGCTGCGATTGCCGTCCTGATCCGGCGCTGAATGCGCGCTCGCTCGCGCGCGCCGAAATTGCGCGCCCGCGGACGCGCAATAGTTCCTCAAGGTTGCTGCGCCGCAGTTTTTGCGGGTATGCTTCGCGCCCCCGCATGTCCAAAAAGCTGATCATCGCGGAGAAGCCCTCGGTCGCCGGCGACATCGCGCGCGCGCTCGGCGGCTTTTCGCGCAAGGGCGACTACTACGAGAGCGACGAGTACGTGCTCTCGTCCGCGGTCGGCCACCTGCTCGAGCTGACTTTGCCGCCCGAGCACGACGTCAAGAAGGGCAAGTGGTCGTTCGCCAAGCTGCCGGTGATTCCGCCGCATTTCGACCTCGCGCCGATCGAGAAGAGCGAGGCGCGCCTGAACCTCCTGCTGAAGCTCCTCAAGCGCAAGGATGTCGGCGGCATCGTCAACGCCTGCGACGCGGGCCGCGAGGGCGAGCTCATCTTCCGTTACATCGCGCAGTACGCGAAGACGAGGAAGCCGATCGAGCGGCTGTGGCTGCAGTCGATGACGCAGAGCGCGATCCGCGACGGCTTCGCCGCGCTGCGCCGCGACCGCGACCTGCTGCCGCTCGCCGACGCCGCGAAGAGCCGCTCGGAGGCCGACTGGCTGGTCGGCATCAACGGCACGCGCGCGATGACCGCCTTCAACTCCAAGGAAGGCGGCTTCTATCTGACGACGGTAGGCCGGGTGCAGACGCCCACGCTGGCGATCCTGGTCGAGCGCGAGGAAAAGATCCGCGCCTTTCAGGCGCGCGACTACTGGGAAGTGCATGCGCGCTTCGGCGCGCAGGCGGGCGAGTACGCCGGGCGCTGGTTCGATCCTGCGTTCAAGAAGGACGACGATCCCGAGCGCAAGCCCGAGCGCCTGTGGACCAGGGAGCGTGCGGAGGCGATCGCGGCGGCTTGCCGGGGCAAGGCCGGCGTCGCCACCGAGGAGACCAAGCCGACGACGCAGGCATCGCCGCTGCTCTACGACCTCACCAGCCTGCAGCGGGAGGCGAACGGCCGCTTCGGCTTCTCCGCGCGCGGCACGCTGGCGCTCGCGCAGGCGCTGTACGAGAAGCACAAGGCGCTGACCTACCCGCGCACGGATTCCCGCGCGCTGCCCGAGGACTACCTCGGCACGGTCAAGAAGACCCTGGACGCGCTCGGCGACAGGAAGGAATTCGCGCCCTTCGCGAAGCAGATCCTGAAGAGCGGCTGGGTCAAGCCCAACAAGCGCATCTTCGACAACGCGAAGATCTCCGATCACTTCGCCATCATCCCCACGCTGCAGACGCCCAAGCACCTGAGCGAACCCGAGGCGAAGCTGTACGACCTCGTCGTGCGGCGGTTCCTGGCGGTGTTCTTCCCTTCCGCCGAATTCCTGCAGACCACGCGCATCACCACCGTTGGCGAGCAGCAGTTCCGCACCGACGGCAAGGTGCTGCACAGCCCGGGCTGGCTCGCGGTGTACGGCAAGTCAATGCAGGAAGAGAACGCGAACCTGCCGCCGATCGCGCAGGGCGAGAAGGTCAAGACGCTGGACGTCAGCGCCGAGGCGAGCCAGACGCGCCCGCCGCCGCGCTATTCGGAGGCGACGCTGCTCTCGGCGATGGAAGGCGCCGGCAAGCTGGTCGAGGACGACGAGCTGCGCGAGGCGATGGGCGCCAAGGGCCTCGGCACGCCCGCCACGCGCGCGGCGATCATCGAGGGCCTCATCCGCGAGGAATACGTGCATCGCAACGGCCGCGAGCTGGTGCCGACGCCGAAGGCGTTCTCGCTGATGTTCGCGCTGCACATGCTGGGCATCGTCGAGCTGGCCTCGCCCGAGCTGACCGGCGAATGGGAGCACAAGCTGCGGCTGATCGAGCAGGGCAAGCTGACGCGCGAGCAGTTCATGGACCAGATCGCCGCGCAGGTGAAAAACACCGTCGAGATCATCAAGCATGGCGAGATTCCGGACGTGGTCTACGCCACGGTGTCCGCGCCTTGCCCGAAGTGCGGCGGCGTGGTGCAGGAGAACTACCGCAAGTTCCAGTGCCAGAAGTGCGATTTCGCGATCTGGAAGGTGACCTCCGGGCGCGAGTGGTCGCCCGAGGAGATCGCCGAATTGATCACCAAGCGGGTGGTCGGGCCGCTGACCGGCTTCCGCAGCCGCATGGGAAAGCCGTTCAGCGCGGTGCTGCGCCTGTCCGACGAACTGAAGGTCGAGTTCGACTTCGGCCAGGGCGGCGGCGAGGGCGAAGCGGCACCGGACTTCAGCGGCCAGGCCCCGCTTGGCGCCTGCCCGAAATGCGGCTCCAGGGTCTTCGAGCATGGCATGGCCTACACCTGCGAGAAGGCGGTCGGTCCCGGCAAGTCCTGCGACTTCCGCTCCGGCCGCATGATCCTGCAGCAGCCGATCGAGCGAGCGCAAATGGAGAAGCTGCTCGCGACCGGCCGCACCGACCTGCTCGCCGGCTTCGTCTCGAAGAAGAACCGCAAGTTCAAGGCCTTCCTCGTGAAGACTCCCGAGGGAAAGGTCGGCTTCGAATTCCAGGCGCGCGCCCCCAGGCCCGAAAAGAACCTCAGAGACACGAAGACGGAAAAGCCCGCGCGCAGGAAGCGCGCGGCCTAATTCAGATGTCCAGGTTCCTCACTCCCAGCGCGTTGGTCTCGATGAACGCGCGCCGCGGCTCGACCTCGTCGCCCATGAGCTTGGTGAAGATCTCGTCGGCGGCGATGCCGTCGTCGATCTGCACGCGCAAGAGGCGCCGCACCTTCGGGTCCATCGTGGTCTCCCAGAGCTGCGCCGGGTTCATCTCGCCGAGGCCCTTGTAGCGCTGCAGGCTCATGGCCTTCTGCACCTCGGCGAGCAGCCAGCGCATGGCCTCGCCGAAGTCCTTCACCGGGAACTTCTTCTCGCCGCGCTGCACGTAGGCGCCCACGCCCACCAGCCCGCGCAGCATCTCGGCCGTGGAGCGGATCTGCGCGTAGTCGCCGCTGTGCACGAACTCCGAATCGATCTTGGTGACGCGCATGTTGCCGTGGCGGGCGCGCTCGATGTGCACCTGGTAGCGCTCGGTTTTCGGGTCGAAGTGCGCCGTGACGCGCACGCCGTTGCCCGGCAGCGCCGCCGCCAGCGCCTCGGCCGAGGTCTGCGCGGCATCGCGGCGCCCCAGCTCGATCTGTACGCCGCGCAGCATCGCGATCAGCACGTCGCGGTCGATCCAGCGCGACACCCGCTCGATCACCGCCTCGGCAAGCAGATAGGCCTTGGCGAGCTCGGCGAGCGTCTCGCCGGTGATCGGCTCGCGCCGCGCGGCGGGGTGCAGCGCCGCGTCGACGAGCGCCTGGCGCAGCAGGAACTCGTTCAGCTCGTGGTCGTCCTTCAGATAGCGCTCGTCCTTGCCTAGCTTGGCCTTGTACAGCGGCGGTTGCGCGATGTAGATGTGGCCGCGCTCGACGAGCTCGGGCATCTGCCGGTAGAAGAACGTGAGCAGCAGCGTGCGTATATGCGAGCCGTCGACGTCGGCGTCGGTCATCACGATAACGCGGTGATAGCGCAGCTTCTCCGGGTTGTACTCTTCCTTGCCGATGCCGCAGCCGAGCGCGGTGATCAGCGTCGCGATCTCGGCGGAGCCCAGCAGCTTGTCGAAGCGCGCCTTCTCGACGTTCAGGATCTTGCCCTTCAGCGGCAGGATCGCCTGGAAGCGCCGGTCGCGGCCCTGCTTGGCGGAGCCGCCGGCCGAGTCGCCCTCGACGAGGTACAGCTCGCACAGCGCCGGGTCCTTCTCCTGGCAGTCGGCCAGCTTGCCGGGCAGCCCGAGGCCGTCGAGCACGCCCTTCCTGCGCGTCATCTCGCGCGCCTTGCGCGCCGCTTCGCGCGCCGCCGCCGCCTCAACGATTTTTCCGGTGATGGTGCGCGCGTCCGCGGGGCGCTCGTCGAGGAACTCGCGCAACCTCTCGGCCACCAGCTCCTCGACGGCCGGGCGCACCTCGGACGAAACGAGCTTCTCCTTGGTCTGGGAGGAGAACTTCGGCTCCGGCACCTTCACCGACAGCACGCAGGCGAGGCCCTCGCGCATGTCGTCGCCCGTCGTCTCGACCTTCGCCTTCTTCGCGATCTCGTGCTGCTCGATGTACTTGTTCAGCACGCGCGTCATCGCCGCGCGCAGGCCCGTGAGGTGCGTGCCGCCGTCCTTCTGCGGGATGTTGTTGGTGAAGCAGAGCACGTTCTCCTGGTAGGAGTCGTTCCACTGCATCGCCACGTCGACGGAGATGCCGTCCTTCTCGCCCGTGCCGTGGAACGCGTTCGGGTGCAGCACGTTCTTGGACCGGTTGATGTACTCGACGAAGCCCTTCACGCCGCCGCCGAAGGCGAAGTTCTCCTCCTTGCCGGCGCGCTGGTCGACCAGCAGGATCTTTACGCCGTTGTTGAGGAACGAGAGCTCGCGCAGGCGGCGCGCGAGGATGTCGTAGTGGTAGTCGACGACGCCGAAGATGCTGCGCGAGGCGAGGAAATGCACCTCGGTGCCGCGCTTCTCGCTGGTGCCGGTGACGCGCAAGGGGCCCGTCGCCGCACCGTCGGCGAACTCGATCTGATGCACCTTGCCATCGCGCCAGATGGTGAGCCGCAGCCAGCTGGAGAGCGCGTTCACCACCGAGACGCCGACCCCGTGCAAGCCGCCCGAGACCTTGTAGGTGTTGGAGTCAAACTTGCCGCCCGCGTGCAGCTCGGTCATGACGATCTCGGCGGCCGAGCGCTTCTGCTCGTCGTCCTCCTTGACGCCCGTCGGGATGCCGCGGCCGTTGTCCAGCACCGACACCGAGTTGTCCGTGTGGATCGTGACGACGATTTCGTCGCAGAACCCCGCCAGCGCCTCGTCCACCGCGTTGTCGACGACCTCGAACACCATGTGGTGCAGGCCGGTGCCGTCCGAGGTGTCGCCGATGTACATCCCCGGGCGCTTGCGCACCGCCTCCAGGCCCTTCAGTACCTTGATGCTGTCGGAGTCGTAGTCGTTCGCCTCGGGCAGCTGCTTTTCCGGCTCGCCCACGCTAGATCCTCATCGGCATGACGACGTACTTGAACTCGGCCTCGGACGGGAACGTCAACAGCGCGCTCGAGGAGGCGTCGCCGAACAGGCACTCGACGTCGCTGCCCGAGACGTTGTTCAGCACGTCGAGCAGGTAGTTCACGTTGAAGCCGATGTCGAGCGCGTCGCCCTTGTAGCCCACCTCGATCGTCTCCTCGGCTTCCTCCTGCTCGGTGTTGGAGGAGACGATCTTCAGGCTGCCGTCGGTGAGCACCCAGCGCACGCCGCGGAACTTCTCGTTCGACAGGATCGCCGCGCGCAGCAGCGCCTGGCGCAGCACCTCGCGCCCGATCTGCAGCTTGTTCTTGTGCCCGACGGGGATCACGCGCGTGTAGTCGGGGAACTTGCCGTCGACGAGCTTGGACACGAGCTCCACGCCGCCGAAGGAAAACGCGGCCTGCGCGGAGGAGATCTCCACGCGCACCTCGCCTTCGCCGTCGGAGAGCAGCTTGGCGAGCTCGAGCACCGTCTTGCGCGGCACGATCACTTCCTGGCGCGGCAGCTTCGCCTCGAGCGCCATCGAAGCATAGGCCAGGCGGTGGCCGTCGGTCGCGACGAGCTTCAGGCTCTTGTCCTCGACCACCATCAGCAGGCCGTTGAGGTAGTAGCGGATGTCCTGCTGGGCCATCGCGTATTGCACCAGGCCCAGCACGCGGCGCAGCGCCTTCTGCGGCAGCGCGAAGCGTGCCGCCTCGCCGGCCGGCTTCGCCAGGCGCGGAAAATCTTCCGCCGGCAGCGTCTGCAGCACGAACCGGCTCTTGCCCGACTTTACGAGCAGCCGCTTGTCCTGCAGCTGCAGCGTCACCTCGGCGCCGTCCGGGAGCGCGCGCAGGATGTCCACGAGCTTGCGCGCGCCCACGGTCACCGCGCGCGACTCCCCGGCCGAGTCGACGCTGCCGCGCGAGGTGATCTGGATCTCGATGTCCGTGGCGAGGAAGGCCAGCGAGCCGCCGCTGCGCTCGATGAGAACGTTCGACAGGATCGGCAGCGTGTGGCGGCGCTCGATGATGCCGCTCACCGAGGCGAGCGGCCCGAGCAACTCGTCGCGCTTGGCTTTGACCAGAACCATTGTCGTTCCCTGTTTTCTCTTGTTTATATCTAGTAGTAGCTAGTAGAGGCGCTCGCGCCTCTGGATAAGCCGGAAACCCGTCTGCTTCCAGCGGCTTGCCGCTGCGCCTGGCCGTGCGCAAGCTGTGGAGAAGGTTGTGGAGCGTTGTGCGTCGATTCGAGCGAGCCGCTGCAGCGCTGCCTTATGCACAAACGATCCCCGCCATTTGCACAAGCTTCATCGCCGCGGTCATCCTTTCAGCACCTGCTCGAGCAGATGGTAGTCGCGGTTCAAGCCGAGATCCTTCTTGCGCAGGCTGGCGATGGTGCGGCAGGCGTGCAGCACCGTCGTGTGATCCCGGTTGCCGAAGGCCTCGCCGATCTCCGGCAGGCTCATCTGCGTGAGGTCCTTCGCGAGCGCCATGGCGACCTGGCGCGGCCGCGCGATGTTGCGGTTGCGCCGCTTGGAGTGCATGTCGGAGACCTTGATCTTGAAGTACTCGGCCACGGTCTTCTGGATGCCCTCCACGTTGATCTGGCGGTTGGCGACGTGCAGGATGTCGCGCAGCGCCTCGCGCGCGAGCTCCAGCGACAGTTCGCGCCCCGTGAAGCGCGCAAAAGCTAGCACCTTTTTCAGCGCGCCTTCCAGCTCGCGCACGTTCGAGCGCACGTGCTTGGCGATGAAGAAGGCGATGTCCTCGGCGAGCTCGAGCGCCTCGGCCTCCGCCTTCTTCAGCACGATGGCCACACGCATCTCCAGTTCCGGCGGGTCGATGGCCACGGTGAGCCCCCAGCCGAAGCGCGAGATCAGGCGCTCCTGCATGCCGGCGATCTCCTTGGGGTAGGTGTCGCAGGTGATGACGATCTGCTTGTGCGCCTCCACGAGCGCGTTGAAGGCGTAGAAGAACTCCTCCTGCGTGCGGTCCTTGTTGGAGAAGAACTGAATGTCGTCGATGAGGAGAAGGTCGAGCGAGTGGTAATAGCGCTTGAACTCCTCGAAGGACTTCTGCTGGTAGGCGCGCACCACGTCGGTGACGTACTGCTCGGCATGGATGTAGCGGATGCGCGCCTGCGGGCGCTCGGCCGCGAGGCGGTTGCCGATCGCCTGCAGCAGGTGCGTCTTGCCCAGGCCGACGCCGCCGTAGATGAACAGCGGGTTGTACGAAATTCCCGGATTTTCGGCCACCTGCATCGCCGCGGCGCGCGCCAGCTGGTTCGCCTTGCCGGTGACGAAGTTGTCGAAAGTGAAACCGCGGTTCAGGCGCGCCCTTTCCGGGGCGACGGGCGCGGCGCCTGGTGCGCGCTCCGGCGCGGCGGGGGCGCGCGCTCCGGGCTCGGCCGCCGCGGCGCGCGCGAGCACGAGCCGCACGTCGACGTCGCGCGCGCCGGTCTCCGCGGCGAGGCGCCGCAGGCGCGCGCCGAACGTATCGCGCACGTGCTCGAGGATGAAGCGGTTGGGCGCGGCGAGAATCAGCGTGGTCGAATCCGCCGGGCCGGCCTCCGGCGCAAGGGGTCGAATCCAGGTATTGAACTGCTGCGGGGGCAGCTCCTGCTCCAAGCGGCGCAGGCAAGCGTGCCAGAGATTCTGCATCGTTTTCTGAGGGCCGTGGAGACCAACGATTTTACCCTTTCCCCACTGCGTTATCCACAGCGCGGGCAAGAAAAAAACCTTGATTTGACAATGCTTCAGCGCGCGGGCTCTAATACCGCCCTTTTTCGGATCGGGCACGCCAAATGAAGCAGAAGCGAACCTACCAGCCGTCCAAGACGCGACGCGCGCGCAGGCACGGATTTCTGGTGCGCAGCCGCACCGCCAAGGGACGCGCGGTGCTGCGCGCGCGGCGGGCCAAGGGCCGGAAGCGTCTGGCCGTGTAGCGTCCGTGCCCGGCGAGCTCGGCAGTCCGGGGCAGGCGACGGTTGGCGAACGCTTCGGGCTCGGCGCAGAGCGGCGGCTATCGAACAAGGCGGATTTCGAGCGACTGCTGCGCGAAGGCGCTCGGCGCAGCCGCTCGGGTTATACGTTCTTCACTGCAATGCGCGCGACGGGTCCGGCGCGGCTCGGCATTCTGGTAACGCGCCGGCACGCGGCCAAGGCAACGGTGCGCAACAGGATCAAGCGCTGCATCCGCGAGGCGTTCCGGCTGGAGCAGGCGAGCTTGGGCGCGATGGATGTGCTGGTGCGGCCGCCGTTCGGCGCGCGGCCGGGCGCGCGGATGCTCGGCCGGCTGCGGGAAATGTTCATGGAATTGGCACAGGTGAGAATGCAATGAGCGCACTGCTGCGCGCGCTGATCCGGGGCTACCGTTACTTTCTGGCGCCGCTGCTGCCGCCGGCCTGCCGGTTCACGCCGAGCTGCTCGGCCTATGCCGAGGAGGCGCTGCGCGTTCACGGCGCGTGGCGCGGCGGCTGGCTGTGCGCGGCGCGGCTGTGCCGATGCGGCCCCTGGCATCCGGGCGGCGTCGACCCGGTTCCGCCCTTGCAGCGGCCGCAGGGCGGCCGCTGAGCCATGGATACCCGGCGACTGGTCCTGCTGTTCATCTTCGGCTTCTCGGTGCTCATGCTCTGGGACGCCTGGGAGAAGGAGCATCGGCCCAAGCCCGCGGCGCAGGCCGTCGTGCCCGCCGTGCCGGCCGCGCCCGCGGCGGCGCCCGGCATCGCAACGCCGCCGGCGACGGCCGCCAAGGCCGCCGACGTGAGCGTTCCGGGCGCCTCCGTCCCGGCCGCGACCAAGGGCGAGGCCATCGTGGTGCGCACCGACCTCGTGATCGCCGAGTTCGACACGCTCGGCGCCACACTCAAGCGCCTCGAGCTGCTCAAGCACAAGGACGCCGCGGATGTGACGCAGAACCTGGTGCTGCTCGGGCCCGACCACCAGTACGAGGCGCAGAGCGGCGTCACGGGCGAGGGCGGACCGAACCACCGCACGCTCTGGACCGTGGAGCCGGGCGAGCGCACGCTGGGCGCCGGCGCGAAGGAGCTCGAAGTCCGCTTCAGTGCGCAGGGCAAGGACGGCCTCACGGTCGTGAAGCGCTATCGCTTCAAGCGCGACAGCTACGAGATCGAGGTCTCCCTCGAGCTGAAGAACACCGGCAGCGCGCCGCTCTCGCCGGCGACGTACTTTCAATTCACGCACAACGGCAAGACCTCGGCCGACTCGAATTCGATCGCGCACAGCTTCGGCGCGCGCAGCTTCAACGGCTTCGCCGTCTACACCGAGGAGAAGAAGTTCCAGAAGATCCAGCTGCCCGATGTCGACAAGGGCAAGGCCGACTACGTGAAGCAGGCGAGCGACGGCTGGCTCGCCTACGTGGAGCACTATTTCGTCGCCGGCTGGATCCCGCCGGCGAACGCGGCGCGCAGCTACGAGGTGCTCAAGCGCGACGATGGCGTGTATGCGGGTTACGTGCGCCTGCCCGTAGGCACGCTCGCGCCGGGCGCCGCGAAGACCGAGAGCATGGAGCTGTACGCCGGACCGCAGGAGCAGCGGCGGCTCGAGGCGGTGGCGCCGGGTTTCGACCTGGTGGTCGACTACGGCTGGCTGACGATCATCGCCTGGCCGCTGTTCTGGCTGCTGGAGAAGTATCACCTGCTGTCCGGCAACTGGGGCGTGGCGATCATCCTGCTCACCGTCACCATCAAGCTGGTGTTCTTCCCGCTTTCGGCGGCGAGCTACAAGTCGATGGCGAAGATGAAGCTCGTCACGCCGCGCATGCAGAAGATCCGCGAGATGTACGAGCACGACCGCCAGAAGATGAACCAGGCGATGATGGACCTGTACAAGACCGAGAAGATCAACCCGCTGGGCGGCTGCTTCCCGATCCTGGTGCAGATTCCGGTGTTCATCGCGCTGTACTGGGTGCTGCTCGCGGCGATCGAGCTGCGGCACGCCCCCTTCGTGCTCTGGATCAAGGACCTCTCGGCGCTCGATCCCTACTACGTGCTGCCGATCCTGATGACCGTCACCATGGTGCTGCAGACCAGGATGAACCCGACGCCGCCCGATCCGGTGCAGGCCAAGGTGATGCAGTTCATGCCGTTCATCTTCAGCATCTTCTTCTTCTTCTTCCCGGCGGGCCTGGTGCTGTACTGGCTGGTCAACAACATCCTCTCCATCCTTCAGCAATGGCAGATCCAGCGCATGTTCGAGCGCGGCAAGCCTGCCCATGCCAAGCGCTGAGCCGCCCGCCCGCGAACCCGTCGTCGCCCGTGACACGATCGCCGCGCTAGCGACGCCCCCCGGCCGCGGCGGCATCGCCGTGGTGCGCGTCTCGGGGCCGCGCGTGCCGGAAATCGCCCGCGCGCTGCTCGGCAAGCTGCCCGCGCCGCGCCATGCCACCCACGCCCGATTCCTCGGCGCGCGGGGCGAGCACGTCGACGAGGGCATCGCGCTCTACTATCCGGCGCCGCGCTCCTACACGGGCGAGGCCGTCCTCGAGCTGCAGGGCCATGGCGGGCCCGTGGTGGCGCACGAGGTGCTGGGCGCCGTGCTCGACGCCGGCGCGCGACTCGCCGAGCCGGGCGAGTTCACTCGGCGCGCGTTCCTCGACGGCAAGCTCGATCTGGCGCAGGCCGAGGCGGTCGCCGACCTCATCGACGCGGCGAGCCGCGAAGCGGTGCGCTCGGCGCTGCGCTCGCTCGCGGGCGAGTTCTCGCGCGCGATCGGCGAGCTGGTCGCCGGTCTCACGGAGCTGCGCGCGCTTACCGAGGCGATGCTCGATTTTCCCGAGGAGGACGTCGACCGGCTGCACCGCGACGACGCGCAGGCGCGGCTCGCGCGCCTGCGTGCCGCGCTGGACGGCGTGCTCGAGCGCAGCCGCCAGGGCAGCCTGCTGCGCGCCGGCATTCACGTCGTGCTCGCGGGCCGCCCGAACGTCGGCAAGTCGAGCCTGCTCAATCGCCTCGCGGGCGAGGAGCGCGCGATCGTGACGGCGATTCCCGGCACCACGCGAGACGCCCTGCGCGAGCCGATCCAGATCGAGGGCGTGCCGATCGTGATCGTCGACACCGCGGGCCTGCGCGAAACCGCGGACGAGGTCGAGCGCATCGGCATGGCGCGCGCGCGCAGCGAGCTGGAGCGCGCCGATGTCGTGCTCGTCGTGCTCGAGGCCGGACGCATGGAGCCACCGAGCGGCCCGCTGCCCCAGGGCGCGAGCGTGCTCACGGTGGTCAACAAGATCGACCTCGCTCCGGGCACCGCCGCGGGCCGGCACGGCGACGCGATCCACGTGTCGGCGAAGACCGGCGCCGGGCTGGACGCGCTGCGTGCCGCGCTGCTGGAAGCCGCCGGCTGGAGCTCGCGCGGCGAGTCCGTGTTCCTCGCGCGTGAGCGGCACCTGCGCGCGCTCGAAGCGGCGCGCGGTCATCTCGCGGCCGCCGCCGCGCAGGAAGCGCATTGGGAGTTCTTCGCCGAGGAACTGCGCCTGGCGCAGGAAGCGCTCGGCGCGATCACCGGGCGCGTGAGCGCGGACCAGCTGCTCGGGGAAATCTTCGCGCGCTTTTGCATCGGTAAATAGCTGTGGCTAAAGGAAAATAATGGCTATGCCTCGGTAGCGAACCGGCGCGGTAAAATCACGTTCAAGAGGATCCCACCGGCCCGGAAGAACCCAGGGCCGTTTTGTTTTCCAGGAGCACGCTTCATGACCGAACGCCGCGACCCTCCCGCCGACCCTTCGAACGCCCCGGACTGGGTGCGCCATCGCCGGCTGCGCGCCTGGGTCGCCGAGATGACGCGCCTGGCGCGGCCCGAGCGCGTGGTCTGGTGCGACGGCTCGCAGGCCGAGTACGACCGCTTGTGCGCCGAGCTGGTCGCCTCCGGCACCTTCGTGCGCCTGAACGAGAAGCTGCGCCCGGGCAGCTACCTCGCGCGCTCGAACCCGACCGACGTGGCGCGCATGGAAGACCGCACCTTCATCTGCTCGGCGGAAAAGGAGCAGGCGGGGCCGACCAACAACTGGATCGACCCGGCCGAGATGCGCTCCACGCTCGGGCGCCTGTTCGACGGCTGCATGCGCGGGCGCACGATGTACGTGGTGCCGTTCTCGATGGGGCCGATCGGCTCGCACATCGCGCAAGTGGGCGTCGAGATCTCCGACTCCGCGTACGTGGTCGTGAACATGAAGCTGATGACGCGCATGGGCCGCGCGGTCGCCGAGCACCTGGGCGAGGACGGCGCGTTCGTGCCCTGCGTGCACTCGGTCGGCGCGCCCTTGGTCGACAGATCCGGCGCCGGGCGCCCGGACGTGCCCTGGCCCTGCAACGAGAAGGAGAAGTGGATCGTCCACTTCCCGGAGACGCGCGAGATCTGGTCGTACGGCTCCGGCTACGGCGGCAACGCGCTGCTCGGCAAGAAGTGCCTCGCGCTGCGCATCGCCTCGGTGATGGCGCGCGACGAGGGCTGGCTCGCCGAGCACATGCTGATCCTCGGCGTCGAGTCGCCGCAGGGCGAGAAGCACTACGTCTCGGCGGCGTTTCCGAGCGCCTGCGGCAAGACCAACTTCGCGATGCTGATCCCGCCCGCGGGATTCGCCGGCTGGAAGGTGACCACGATTGGCGAGGACATCGCCTGGATCAAGCCGGGCGCCGACGGCCGCTTCTACGCCATCAACCCGGAGGCGGGCCTGTTCGGCGTGGCGCCGGGTACGTCGGAGGCGACCAACCCGAATGCGATGAAGACGCTGCGCGCGAACGTCATTTTCACCAACGTCGCGATGACGCCCGACGGCGACGTCTGGTGGGAGGACATGACCAAGGAGCCGCCGGCCAAGCTCATCGACTGGCAGGGCAAGGAATGGTCGCCGGGCTGCGGCCGGCCCGCGGCGCACCCGAACGCGCGCTTCACCGTCGCGGCCGCGCAATGCCCGTCGATGGATCCGAAATGGGAGGATGCGAACGGCGTGCCGATCTCGGCGTTCATCTTCGGCGGGCGGCGCTCCTCCACCGTGCCGCTCGTGGTCGAGGCGCAGAGCTGGGAAGAGGGCGTCTACATGGGCGCCACGCTCGGCTCCGAGACGACCGCAGCCATCACCGGCAAGGTCGGCGTGGTGCGGCGCGATCCGATGGCGATGCTGGCGTTCTGCGGCTACCACATGGGCGACTACTTCGCGCACTGGCTGAAGATGGGCAAAGCCGTGTCGCGGCCGCCGCGCATTTTCCGCGTCAACTGGTTCCGCAAGGACGCCGCCGGCAAATTCATGTGGCCGGGCTTCGGCGAGAACATGCGCGTGCTGAAGTGGATCGTCGACCGCTGCGGGGGACGCGCGCAGGGCGGCGAGACCGCGCTCGGCGTGATTCCGCGCTACGAGGACCTGCATTGGGGCGGCCTGGAGCGCTTCGAGCGCGCGCGCTACGAGGACCTTGCGCGCGTGGACGACAAGGCCTGGGGCGAGGAGCTGAAATCGCACGACGAGCTGTTCGGCAAGCTCGCCGGCCACCTGCCCGGCGCGCTGGAAAAGCGCCGCGGCAGCATGCACCAGAAGCTCGCGGCCTGAGCTAGTCC
>DATKKT010000091.1:0-11590 GCA_035542795.1 Burkholderiales bacterium | reverse complement strand
ATCATCATGTTCGTGCTGCTGTACTTCCTCATGATCCGCCCGCAGATGAAGCGTGCGAAGGAGCACAAGACGATGGTCGACGCGCTGCAGAAGGGCGACGAGGTGATCACCGCCGGCGGCGTGCTCGGCAGGATCACGGGCGTGAGCGACGCCTACGTCACGGTCGAAATCGCCGCCGACACCGAAGTCAGCGTGCAGCGCTCGGCAGTGCAGACGCTGCTGCCCAAGGGCACGATCAAGTCCATCAAGTAAGTGAACCGCTACCCGGCCTGGCGCTACGCGCTGATCGCGCTCGCGATCGCGCTCGCCTTCCTCTACACGCTGCCGAACTTCTTCGGCGAGTCGCCGGCCGTGCAGGTCTCGAGCGGCAAGACCACCGTGAACGTCGACGCCGCGCTGCTCGAGCGCGTCGAGACCGCGCTCAAGACGGGCGGCCTGCAGCCCACGGGCCTGCTGATGGACGCCAACGGCATGCGCGCGCGCTTTGCCGACACCGACACCCAGCTCAAGGCGCGCGACCTCCTCGAGAAGACGCTCAACCCGGACCACGACAACCCGTCCTACGTGGTGGCGCTCAACCTGCTGTCGTCCTCGCCCGGCTGGCTCACCGCGATCCACGCGCTGCCGATGTACCTGGGCCTCGACCTGCGCGGCGGCGTCCATTTCCTGCTGCAGGTCGACATGCAGGCGGCGCTCGTCAAGCGGCTGGAGGCCTACAGCGGCGAGATCCGGCAGCTGCTGCGCGATAAGGACCTGCGCCACGCCGGCATCACGCGCGAGGGCGCGACGCTGCGCATCCGCTTCCGCGACGCGGCGACGCGCGACAAGGCCGACCAGGTCATCGCCGCGCAGCTGCAGACGCTCGATCTCGCGCGCCGCGACGACGGCCGCGACCAGCTCATCATCGCCACGCTCAAGCCCGCGGCCCTCAAGAACGAGCAGGAGCTGGCGATCAGGCAGAACATCACCACGCTGAACCGGCGCGTGAACCAGCTCGGCGTCGCCGAGCCGGTGATCCAGCAGCAGGGGGCCGACCGCATCGTGGTGCAGCTGCCGGGCGTGCAGGACACCGCCAAGGCGAAGGAGATCCTCGGCCGCACCGCGACGCTGGAAGTGCGCCTGGTCGACGAGGACGCGATGCGCTCGGGCAGCGCCTTCAACGTCGACGTCTTCCCGGAGCGCAAGCGCGACGGCAGCGTGAGCCAGGTGCCGGTGAAGAAGCAGGTCATCGTCACCGGCGACCAGTTCACCGGCGCGCAGGCCACTTTCGACCAGGACCAGCGCCCCGCGGTGTCGGTCGAGCTCAACGAGGCGGGCGGCCGCATCATGCGCCAGACCACGCGCGAGAACCTGAAGAAGCTGATGGCGATCATCCTCGTCGAGAAGGGCAAGGGCGAGGCGATCTCGGTGGCGACGATCCAAGGCGAATTCGGCTCGCGCTTCCAGATCACCGGCTCGTTCACGCCCAGCGAGACCAACGACCTTGCGCTGCTGATCCGCGCGGGCTCGCTCGCCGCGCCGATGGAGATCGTCGAGGAGCGCACCGTCGGCCCCTCGCTCGGCAAGGAGAACATCGAGAAGGGCTTCAACGCGACCAAGTGGGGCTTCCTCGTCATCGTGCTGTTCATGAGCCTGTACTACACCCTGTTCGGGCTGTTCTCGTCGATCGCGCTCGGCGTCAACCTGCTGTTCCTGGTGGCGCTGCTGTCGCTGCTGCAGGCCACGCTCACGCTGCCGGGCATCGCCGCGATCGCGCTCACGCTCGGCATGGCGATCGACGCCAACGTGCTCATCAACGAGCGCATCCGCGAGGAGATCCGCGGCGGCCAGTCGCCGCAGGCGGCGATCGCGGCCGGCTACGAGCGCGCCTGGGGCACCATCCTCGACTCGAACGTGACGACGCTCATCGCCGGCCTCGCGCTGCTGATCTTCGGCTCGGGCCCGGTGCGCGGCTTCGCGGTGGTTCACTGCCTGGGCATCCTCACCTCTATCGTCTCCTCGGTGGTGGTGTCGCGCGCCATCGTCAACCTCGCCTACGGGCACCGGCGCCGCGTCGCGAAGCTCGCGATCGGCGATACGGCGTGGCGGTGAGGTAGCCCACCATGGAATTCTTCAAGATCCGGCGCGTCATCCCGTTCATGCGCCACGCGCTGGTGTTCAACGTCGTCTCGCTGATCACCTTCCTCGCCGCGGTGTTCTTCCTCGCGCACAAGGGGCTGAACTACTCGATCGAGTTCACCGGCGGCACGCTCATCGAGGCGAACACCAAGGGGCCGGCCGACGTCGAGCGCATCCGCGAGGCGCTCGACAAGGCCGGCTTCAAGGGCGAGGTGCAGAACTTCGGCTCCTCGCGCGACGTGCTGATCCGGCTGCCGGTCGAGAAGGGCCAGTCCACCGCCGAGCTGCAGCAGAACGTGGGCGCGCTATTGAAGGCGCAGGACGCGAGCGCCGAGGTGCGCCGCGTCGAGTTCGTCGGCCCGCAGGTCGGCGAGGAGCTCGCCGAGTACGGCGCGCTCGCGCTCGCGGTCACCGCCGTCGGCATCGTGCTCTACCTCTGGCTGCGCTTCGAGTGGCGCTTCGGCCTCTCGGCGATCATCGCCAACCTGCACGACGTGGTGATCATCCTCGGCTGCTTCGCGTTCTTCCAGTGGGAGTTCTCGCTGCCCGTGCTCGCGGCCGTGCTCGCGGTGCTCGGCTACTCGGTGAACGAGTCGGTGGTGGTGTTCGACCGCGTGCGCGAGAACCTCCGCAAGATGAGGAAGGCGACGGTGCCCGAGGTGATCGACACCTCGATCACCGCGGTGATCTCGCGCACCATCATCACGCACGGCTGCACGCAGGCGATGGTGACCACGATGCTGCTGTTCGGCGGCCCGGCGCTGCACTACTTCGCGCTCGCGCTCACCATCGGCATCTGCTTCGGCATCTACTCGTCGGTGCTCGTGGCGAGCCCGCTCGTGATGTGGCTCGGCGTCGACCGCAGCCAGTTCGTGCGGCCGCCGAAGAAGTCGATCCGCGACCACAACGACGGCGCCGTCGTCTGAAAATCGGGGTCAGAGCCCGATTTCATTGCGGCATTCCGCCGCGCGGCAGGAAATCGGGCTCTGACCCCGATTTCTATTTCAGGATCTGCACCAGGTTCGAGTAGTCGTCGGTCCAGGTGCGCCAGCCGGGCCGGTCCGCCGGGGGCACCGGCCCCGCCTCGCGGATCTCCTTCGCCTGCAGCACCTTCGCGTTCTTCGCGAGCAGCACCCAGTCGGTCTTGGTGTGGTCGTCGTCGCCTTCCTTGCCCTCGTCCGAGACGAGCAGCGCGGCGAGGCCGTGCTCCTGCGCCAGCCGCCCGACCACGGGCGGCAGCTCGAGGAAGCGGTTGGAGACGTGGAAGGCGATCACGCCGTCCGGCTTCATGTGCCGCAGGTACAAGCCGAGCGCCTCGCGCGTGATGAGGTGCACCGGGATCGAGTCGCTCGAGAACGCATCCACCGCGAGCAGGTCGAATCCCTGCGGCGGCTCGCGCTCCAGCGACAGGCGCGCGTCGCCCAGCACCACGTCGACCTTCGCCTCGGTGTCGGCGAGGTAGCTGAACTGCGAGCGCGCGATCGCCACCACCTGCGGGTTGATGTCGTAGAAGCGGAACTCGTCGCCCTTGCGGCCGTAGGCCGCGAGCGTGCCCGCGCCCAGGCCGATGACGCCGACCTTGATCGGCCCGCGCGCCTCGGCCGCGGCCATCGCCGCGCCCACGCCAGAGCTGGGCTGGTAGTAGGTGGTCGGCTCGCGGCGGCGCTCGCCCTCCAGGTACTGCTCGCCGTGCATGATCACGCCGTGCATCAGGCGGCGCGAATAGTAGGCCGCGCCCGGCGCGCCGTATTCCTTGACGCGCAGCACGCCGTAGAAGTTGCGCTCGGTCAGCACCGTGTCCTTGAAGAAGCGCGTGCCGTCGTAGGCGGCGCAGGCGGTGACGCCGAGCAGCATCAGGCGGCTCGCCCAGCGCGCGACGATGTTCGCCTCTCGCAGGCGCAGCGCGGCGAGCACGGCGAGAGCGACGAGGCCGAGCGAAAGCTCGTAGAAGGCGTTGAACACGAGCGGCGCCGCCACCGCCACGAGCAGCCCGCCGATCGCGCCGCCCGCCGCGATGGTGAGGTAGAACGCCGTCAGGTGCCGCGCCGCCGGCCGCGAGCGGTACAGCTCGCCGTGGCAGAACAGGCAGGCGACGAACAGCCCCGAGAGGTACATGCCGAGCTGGATGCCGAGGTCGAACTGGAAGCGCGTGTCGGCGAGCAGCCAGGCCATGCCCGCGAGCCAGGCCAGCAGCGCGACCCAGAAGATCTCGACGCGGTAGAGCTCGCGCCCGAACAGGTGCCCTCCCTCGAACGCGAGGATGAAGGTGAGCAGGTAGAGCGTGAGCGGCGCGAGCCACAGCAGCGGGATCGATGCCACGTTCTGCGTCACGTGGTTGGTCACGGCGAGCAGCAGCACCGAGCCCGTGGCCGAGAGCGCGAGCCAGAGCAGGTAGTCGGAGCGGCCGGGCGGAGTGCATTCGTCTCGATCCTCGAATTTTTCCGTATGGCTTTTCCCGGAAATAGACCAAGCAAGGCCGATGCAAATGACCGCGAAAGCACCGAACAGCACGGACCACCAGAGCACCTGGTCGCGGTTGCCCAAATAAGGCTCGACCAGCAGCGGGTAGCCGATCAGCGCGAGCAGCGAGGCCAGGTTCGACACCGCGAACAGGCGGTAGGGGTCCGCGCCGGACCGCGCGCGTGCGAACCAGGCCTGCAGCAGCGGGCTGGTGGAAGCGAGCAGCAGGTAGGGCAGCCCTACCGTCGCGGCGAGCAGCAGCAGGATCGCCGAGATCGGCTCCTCGGTGCCGAGCGGCTTCCAGCGCTCGGCGGGCGCGATCGGCAGCGTGGCGAGCGCGAGCGCGAGCAGCGCGGTGTGCACGATCGCCTGCGTTCGCGGCCGCAGCCTCGCCTCGGCTGCGTGCGCGTAGGCGTAGCCCGCGAGCAGCAGCGTCTGGAAGAACAGCATGCAGGTGGTCCAGACCGCCGCCGTGCCGCCGAACCAGGGCAGGATCAGCCGCGCGATGAGCGGCTGCACGAGAAACAGCAAAAACGAGGACAGGAAGATCGTCGCGGCGTAGATCATCCGCGACTCAGATGCGCTTGGCGAGCCGGGAAGCGAGGCCGGTGTAGCTGGCGGGCGTGAGGGCGAGCAGGCGCTGCTTGTCGCCCGCCGGGATCGGCAGCCCGCGCACGAAGGCGGCGAGCCGGTTTCTGTCCAAGCGCCGGCCGCGCGAGAGCGCCTTCAGCTTCTCGTAGGCGCCGGCCACGCCGTGGCGGCGCATGACCTGCTGCACCGCCTCGGTGAGCACCTCCCAGCTGGCCTCGAGGTCCTCGGCCATGCGCCGCGGGTCGGCCTCGAGCTTGCCGAGGCCGCGCAGGCAGGCGCCGTACGCGAGCAGCGTGTGCCCGAGCGCGCTGCCCGAGTTGCGCAGCGCCGTGGAGTCCGAGAGATCGCGCTGCCAGCGCGACACCGGCAGCTTGTCGGCGAGGTGGCGCAGCAGCGCGTTCGCCACGCCGACGTTGCCCTCGGAGTTCTCGAAGTCGATCGGGTTGACCTTGTGCGGCATCGTCGAGGACCCGACCTCGCCCTTTTTCGCCTTCTGGCGGAAGTAGCCGAGCGAGATGTACGCCCAGAGGTCGCGGTCGAGGTCGAGCAGCACCGTGTTCGCGCCCGCATAGGCGTCGAAGAGCTCGGCGATGCAGTCGTGCGGCTCGATCTGCGTGGTGTAGGCGTTGAACTGCAAGCCGAGCTGCTCTACGAAGCGCGCGCAGAAGCGTTCCCAGTCGATTTTCGGGTAGGCGACCGTGTGCGCGTGGTAGTTGCCGGTGGCGCCGTTCATCTTGCCGAGCAGCGGCACCGCCTCGATGCGCGCGCGCGCGCGCTCCAGCCGGCGCACCACGTTGGCGAGCTCCTTGCCGAGCGTCGTCGGCGAGGCCGGCTGGCCGTGCGTGCGCGCGAGCATCGGCTGCGCCGCATGTCGGCGCGCCAGGGCGCGCAGCGCGGCTGCGAGCTCGTCCAGGCGCGGCAGCATCACCTTGCGCCGCGACTCCTCCAGCATGAGAGCGTACGAGAGGTTGTTGATGTCCTCGGAAGTGCAGGCGAAGTGGATGAACTCCAGCGCGTCGCGCACCTCGCGACTCTTGCCGAGCTTCGCCTTCAGCCAGTACTCGATCGCCTTGACGTCGTGGTTGGTGCGCGCCTCGATTTCCTTGATCTGGTTCGAGTCTTCTTCATTGAACTTCAGGACCACATCGGTAAGCGAAGACTGCGCCTTGCGCGAAAACGGCTTGATGCCGTCGATCGCGGGCTCCGCGGCGAGCGCGCGCAGCCAGGCGAGCTCGACGCGCACGCGGTAGCGGATCAGCGCGTGCTCGCTGAAGTACGGTCTGAGGGGGTCGGCCGACCTTGCGTACCGGCCGTCGAGCGGCGACAGCGCGGTGAGCGGGGAAGGCATGCCGCTATTATATAATCCGCGCCCGCACCGGAATTCGCGCTCATGAAACTGCTCGGCGGCATCATCAGTCCCTACACCCGCAAGGTGCGCATCGTCCTCGCGGAGAAGAAGATCGACTGCGACTTCGAGACGGTCGACGTCGCGCCGTCCGACAATCCGGTGAACGCGCTCAACCCGCTCGGCAAGGTGCCGACGCTGGTGATGGACGACGGCACCGCGCTGTTCGACTCGCGCGTGATCGTCGAGTTCCTCGACAACGCCTCGCCGATCGCGCGCCTGATCCCGGAGGACAACCGCGAGCGCGTCGCGGTGCGCCGCTGGGAGGCGCTCGCCGACGGCGCGCTCGACGCGGGCCTGCTGGTCCGCTACGAGTCGCTGCGCCCCAGGAAGGAGCAGAGCCCGAGCTGGTCGGAAAAGCAGACCGGGAAGCTGAAGCGCGGCCTCGCGCTGGTCGCCGCGGAGCTCGGCGAGCGGCCGTGGTGCCACGGCGAACGCTACTCGCTCGCCGACATCGCGGTGGGCTGCTGCCTCGGCTGGGTGGACTTCCGCCGGCCCGCGGGCATCGACGTCTTCGGCCAGTACCCTGTCCTCGCGCGCTTCTACGCCAAGCTCATGGAGCGGCCGGCGTTCGCCGAGACCCCGCCGAAGGCCTAGCTCGCGATCACCGCGCCGCCGAGGCAGTTCGGACCGTCGTAGAGCACCACCGACTGCCCGGGCGTGACCGCCCAGTGCGGCTGGGAGAATTCCAGCGCGATCTCCCCATCCGTCGAGCGCGTCAGCACGCAGGGCGAATCGGCCTGGCGGTAGCGCGTCTTCGCCGAGTGCGCCGAGCCCGCCGCCGGCGCCGCGCCGGAAACCCAGCTCGCGTCCTGTGCGCGCAGCGAGTCCTTCAGGAGCAGCGGATGGTCGTGGCCCTGCACGACGATGAGCGCGTTCGCTGCCAGGTCCTTCTGCGCGACGTACCAGGCCTCGCCGCTCCGGTCCTTCGTGCCGCCGATGCCGATGCCCTTCCTCTGGCCGATGGTGTAGAAGGCGAGCCCGATGTGCGTGCCGACGCGCATGCCCTCCGGCGTGACGATCGGGCCCGGCTCGTGCGGCAGGTAGCGGTTGAGGAACTCGCGGAACGGCCGCTCGCCGATGAAGCAGATCCCCGTGGAGTCCTTCTTCGCGTGGTTCGGCAGCCCCGCCTCGGCCGCGATGCGGCGCACCTCGGTCTTCTTCAGTTCTCCGAGCGGAAAGCGCACGCGCGAGAGCTGAGCCTGGCTCAGGCGGTGCAGGAAATAACTCTGGTCCTTCGACGCGTCCGCGCCCCGGTGCAGCTCGAAGCGGCCGTCGCGCTCGACGACCCCGGCGTAGTGACCGGTGGCGATGCGGGCCGCGCCGAGCTTCAGGGCGTGGTCGAGGAAGGCCTTGAACTTGATCTCGGCGTTGCAGAGCACGTCCGGGTTGGGCGTGCGGCCGGCGCGGTACTCGCGCAGGAACTCGGCGAACACGCGGTCCTTGTACTCGGCGGCGAAATTCACCGCCTCCAGGTCGATGCCGATCGCGTCCGCCGCCGCCGCGGCGTCGACGAGGTCCTGCCGCGTAGAGCAGTACTCGTCGGTGTCGTCGTCCTCCCAGTTCTTCATGAACAGGCCCACGACGTCGTAGCCGGCGCGCTTGAGCAGCAGCGCGGCCACCGACGAGTCCACCCCGCCCGACATCCCCACGACGATGCGCTCAGCCATAGGCCCTGGAGAGCACGTCGAGCGAAAAATTCCGGCCGGCGAGGTAGTCGTCGACGCACTGCTGCACGAGCGGCGAGCGATGCATGGCGCTCTTCTGCCGGAGCTCGGCTGGCGTGAGCCAGTGCAGCGCAACGATCTCTTTGTCGAGGGGCCTGGCGGCGTCGAATGCCGACACGGCGCCCGAAAAGCAGAACCGGACGAACGTCGTATCCGCAGCCTGGTAATACCAACGGTAGATGCCGACGAGGGCCTGCGGCTCGAAGCGGTGCGCGGTCTCCTCCATCACTTCGCGCGCGCAGGCGGCGACCAGGCTCTCGCCCGGGTCGAGATGGCCCGCCGGCTGGTTGAGCACGCGCCGGCCGTCCTGCAGCTCCTCCACGAACAGGAACCGGCCGTCGCGCTCGATGACCGCCGCGACGGTGACACTGGGAAGATTCCCGCGCACCTCAGGCCACCTTGCGGGTGTTCCTCCGGATGAAGTCGGCCATGCGCGCGACGCCCATCTCGATCGCCTCCTTCGACGCCGCGTAGGAGAAGCGCACGTGCTGGCCCTCGCCCGGCACGCGCGCGCCGAAGTGGATGTCCGCGAGCACGGCGACGCCCGCCTCGTTGAGCAGGCGCTGCCTGAATTCCTCCGAGTCCTTCGCGCCGATCAGCCGGCAGGCCTCGGTGACGTTGGGCCAGGCGTAGAAGGCGCCGCCGGGGACGCGGCACTTCACGCCGGGCACCTCGTTGAGCAGCCCGACGATCAAATCGCGCCGCTCGAGGAAGCTCTTCTTCATCATTTCCGCGGCATCCTGCGGGCCGTTGATCGCCTCGACTGCGGCCCACTGCGAGATCTGCGAGGCGCAGGAGTCGGTGTTGGTGATCCAGCGCGTGAGCACGGGTGCGAGCACCGGGTTCGAGGCGAAGCCGATGCGCCAGCCCGTCATCGCCCAGGTCTTGGAGGCGCCGTCGGAAATGATCGTGCGCTCGAGCATGCCGGGCAGCTGCGCGATGGAGAAGAACGTCTCCGCATAGCAGAGCCTGGAGTAGATCTCGTCCGCGTAGATCCAGACTTGCGGATGCCGCTGAAGGATCCTCGCGATCTGTTCCAATGAAGTTCGATTCAAAATCCCCCCGGTCGGATTGTGGGGAGTATTCAGAATCAGCAGCTTGGTCTTCGGCGTAACGAGCCTCTCCAGCTCGGCCGGGTCGAACGCGAAGTCGCGCTCCTCGTGCAGCTGCACCGGCACGGGCTTGGCGCCGCTGGCGAGGATCTGCGATTCGTAGATCGGGAAGCCCGGGTTCGGGTAGATCACCTCGTCGCCCGCGCCGTGGTCGGTGGTCGAGAGGATCGCGTAGGCGATGAACGGCTTGGCGCCCGCGCCCACCACCACGTCCTCGGCACGGATCGGCAGGCCGCCGCGCATGCCGGCCATGTACTTCGCCGCCGCCTCGCGCAGCGGGTCGATGCCCGCCGAGGGGGTGTAGCCGTGCTTGCCCTCGCGGATGGCGCGGATCGCCGCCTCCTGCACGTGCACGGGCGCCGGGAAGTCGGGCTGCCCGATGCAGAAGCTGATGATGTCCTTGCCCTGCGCGGCGAGCGCGGTGACTTCGGCGAGCACCACGAAGGCGTTCTCGGTGCCGAGGGACTGGGCGCGTTTGCTGAGGGCGGGCATCGTGCGGCGTGCGGGAACAGCGCTATTTTAAGTCGCCGCGACGGGCCGATAGCGCCCGGTCTCCAGCTGCAGGCGCAGGATCTTCCCTCCCAGGGGATCCTCGCCCGCCGGGTGGCGCGGGTCGCCCGGCAGCGAGATGTAGGCCTGGCCGCGCTCGCGGTCGTTCCAGACGTGCGGCATCATCACCGGCGGCGGCCGCCGCGCGGCCGCGGCGAGCGCCTGCTCTACCGTCTCGTGGGCGAGCAGCGCATCCAGGCTCTTGGCGGTCGCGGGCGGGAGCAGCATCTCGCCCGCCAGCCAGCGCTCGATCGCCTCCTTCGGGCGGATCCACAGGCCCTCGGTCGCCTCGCGGCCGTCCACGCGCGGCTCCTGGTCCTCGGGTGCGCGCGCGAGGAAGAAGCGCGCGTCGAAGCGCCGCGGCGAGACCACGGGCGTCACCCAGCGCACCCAGGGCACGAGCGCCGCCGCGTCGATGCTCGCCATCAGCGTGGCGAAATGCGCACCCCCGGCCACCGCCGCGCGCGCATCCCCGGCATTCCAGCCGGCGGCGAAGCGGCCGAACAGCAGGCCCGCCTCCTCGAAGGTCTCGCGGATGGCCGCGACGAACAGCCCCGCCGCCTGCACCGCGGGCAGCGGCTCGCCCAGCCGCTCGTGCAGGGTGGCGGCCGCGGCCGACAGCAGGGCGCAGGCGGACGGCGAGCTGTCCGCCTTGTCCAGGCGCCCGCCCGGGAACACGTGCGCGCCGGCCATGAAGTCGACCGTGCGGGCGCGCTTCACGAGGTAGACCTCGACGCCGGCCCCGCGGTCGCGCAGCAGCACCACCGTCGCCGCGTCGCGCGGCGCAGCGGGTTGCGCGGCCCGGGGCGCCGCGGGCTGTTCCTCGCTCGTCACGGGTATCATTGTAGGCATGCTCGTCAACTGCGTGGTCTACCAGGATGGAAGGAAGCTGGCCGACATCGCGCAGAACGAGATCCACGACTACCTCGCCAGGCCCGGCTGCTTCGTCTGGGTGGCGCTGCGCGACACGACCGACGCCGAGCTCGAGGAGGCCGCCAAGCAGTTCGACCTGCACAAGCTCGCGGTCGAGGACGCGCGCCACGGCCACCAGCGGCCGAAGATCGAGGAGTACGGCAACGAGGTCTTCACGGTGCTGCACGTGGTCGAGCTGGTGGGGGAGGAGCTGCACGTCGGCGAGGTCAGCGTGTTCACCGGCCCGAATTACGTGCTGTCGGTGCGCAACCGCAGCGAGCAGAGCTTCCTCGGCGTGCGCGCGCGCTGCGAGCGCGAGCCCGAGCTGCTGCGCAACGGCTCGGGCTACGTGCTGTACGCGCTCATGGACGCGATCGTCGACCGCTACTTCCCGGTGCTCGACGCGATCGAGACCGAGCTCGAGGCGATCGAGGAGAAGATCTTCGCCAACGCCTCGCCGCGCGCCAACATCGAGGCGCTGTACTACGTGAAGCAGAAGGTGACCACGCTCAAGCACGCCACCGGACCGCTCATGGACACGGTCGGCAAGCTCTACGGCGGGCGCGTGCCCGCGGTCTGCCACGGCCTGGGCGAATACTTCCGCGATGTCTACGACCACCTCGTGCGGCTGAACCAGTCGCTCGATTCGATGCGCGAGACCATCAACACGGCGCTGCAGGTCAACCTCGCCCTGATCTCGCTCGGCGAGAGCGAAG
>DATKKT010000090.1:0-33846 GCA_035542795.1 Burkholderiales bacterium | reverse complement strand
GGCCATCACGTTCTGGCGCCAGGCCGCGGCATCGCTGATCTTGCGGCCGAGATCGGCGCTGCCGCGAAGCTGATTCCAGCTGCCGATCGTGACGCTCGCCTCATCGAGCGGCCCCAACGCCGGCTTCTTCGTGACCCGGTTCACCACGCCGCCCGCGCCGCCGCGGCCGAACGCCATGCCGCCCGGACCTTTGAGCACTTCGACGCGCTCCAGGTTGTACAGGTCGCGGAAGACCTGCGCGTCGTCGCGCACGCCGTCGACGTAGAAATCCGCCGTGGTGCTGGTGCCACGCAGGATGACCTGGTCGCGGTTGCCTTCGCCCTGGTGCATCAGGGTACCGGGCACGTAGCGGAACACGTCGCCCATGCTCTGCATCGCGGAGTCCTTCATCATCTGCGCGGGCACTACGGTCACCGACGCAGGGACATCCTTGAGCGGCGTGTCGGTCTTGGTGAACGTGCCCGAGCGCGTCGCGCGGTAACCCTCCACCGGGCCGTCGGCGCTCTCCGCCTGGTCGCGGACCTTCACCTCGGGCAGCGTCTGCTCACCCTTCGGCGGCGTCTGCGCTTGCGCGACGGGCGCGAAAGCGAACATCGCGAGAACTGCGGCCGCCAGCGGACGGCGCTTGAACCGGTGCATCGATATCTCCCCACACTCGGCAGGCCGCGGAGACCGCGGCCCTGGTTTGCGCTAGCTGCCGATGGGTGGCTGGCGATGTCGACTCAAACGATAACTGTTCTCAATAAAGTTTGCAAGCTCTTATTTCCATGAAGGTCCCGAAACCTGACAACGTCGTTAGAATCCGAACAGGAGAACAATAGGAGGAGTGATCATGCGGTCGTTCATCGCAATGCTTGCGCTCGCGCTTTGTACGGCGGCGCAAGGCCAGACCTTCCCGTCGCGCCCGGTGACCATCGTGGTGCCCTATCCGCCCGGGGGGCTGATCGACCTCGTGGCGCGCGCGCTGCAGCCGTTTCTGCAGACCGAGCTCGGCGTGTCGGTGCTGGCGGAGAACCACAGCGGCGCGGGCGGCAACGTCGGCGCCGAGGTCGTGGCGCGCTCCGCGCCCGACGGCTATACGCTGCTGCTCGCCAACCCGTCGCTCGCCATCAGTCCGACGCTCTACAAGAAGCTCAACTACCGGCCGATCGAGGATTTCGCCTACGTCGGCCGCTATGGCTCGGTGGCGAACGTGCTGGTGGTCAATCCATCGCTGCCGTTCAAGACCGCGCAGGAGTTGATCGCCTACGCGAAGTCCCACCCCGGTAAGCTCAACTACGGCTCGCCCGGTTACGGCACCTCGCCGCAGCTGTCGAGCGAACTGTTCAAGACGATGACCGGCACCTACATCGTGCACATCCCGTTTCGCGGCGCCGGCCCGGCCACCGCAGCGATGCTAGGAGGCGACATCGAGATGATGATCGACAACATCCCGCCACAAGTGGGCAACATCAAGGCGGGCAAGGTGCGCGCGCTCGCGGTCACGAGCCTGCAGCGCAACAGCGCGCTGCCGGACGTGCCGACGATGGACGAGATCGGCCTGAAGGGCTACGAGGTGACGGCGTTCTTCGGCCTGGCCGCGCGCGCGGGCACGCCGCGCGAGACGGTGATGCGCCTGAATACCGCCCTCAACAACGCCACGCGCACGCCAAAGCTGCGCGAGATCCTGGAATCGCGCGGCGCCGTCGTGGTGCAGGGAACGCCGGAGGACTTCACCAACTTCATCAAGGCCGAAATCGCGAAGTTCGCGCCGGTGATCAAGCGCACCGGCGTGCAGGTGGAGTAACTAATAGGTTTTCGCCCAGGCCTTCGCGCCCTCGCCCTCGGCCGGCGCGGGCTCGGACTTGTCGAAGTCGATCTCGATCTTCGCCTGGTTCGGGTCGAAGAAGAACAGCTGCCAGGTGCCGTACTCGGGCAGCCGGCGCAACTCGTAGGAAACGTTCTTCTGCCTGAGCTTCGCCACCGCCGCGGCGAGCCCCTTGCCGCTGAAGGCCATGTGGTCGAGCACGCCCTTCACGAGCCGCTCCTTGCCGATCCCGGCGACGACGTGCAGGATCGGGTCCTTGCCCCTGCCGCCGTCGGCGTATAGCCAGGCGCCGGGGAACTTGAACGGCGGCCGGGCGCCCGGCTTCAGGTTCAGGTGCTCCTCGTAGAACGCCAGCGTCGCCGGCAGGTCGTCGGTGAGGATGGTGAAGTGGTTCATCGCCGTGACGCTCATCTCAGGCCCCCTTCGCGGCGGCTTGCGCCTGCCTGGTCTTCTCCAGCACCGTCATCGCGGTGGCGACGATACCGGCGACGTCTCCGGCGCTGGCGGGCAGGATCAGCGTGTTGCTCGTCTTGGCGAGGCCCGCAAACGCCTCGACGTAGAGCTGCGCGACCTTGAGGTTGGCCGCGTCCATGCCGCCCTTGTCGGCGATCGCCTCGGCGACCGCGCGCACCGCGGAGGCGTTCGCCTCGGCGATGACGCGGATCGCGGTCGCCTCGCCCTGCGCCTTGTTGATCGCGGCCTGCTTCTGACCCTCGGACTGGAGGATGGAAGACTGGCGCTCACCGTCGGCGACGTTGATCGATTGCTGGCGCTCGCCCTCGGACTTGGCGATGAGCGCCCTTTTCTCCCGTTCGGCGGTGATCTGCGCCTGCATCGCGCGCAGGATGGTCTCGGGCGGGGTGATGCTCTTGATCTCGTAGCGCAGCACCTTGATGCCCCAGTTGCGCCCCGCTTCGTCGAGCGAGGCGACGATCTGGCGGTTCATCTCGTCGCGGCTCTCGAAAGTCTTGTCGAGCTCCATCTTGCCGATTTCGCTGCGCAGCGTGGTCTGCGCGAGCTGCGTGATGGCGGCGATGTAGTTCGCCGAGCCGTAGGACGCGAGCCGCGGATCGGTCACCTGAAAGTACAGGATGCCGTCCACCGCCAGCTGCGTGTTGTCCTTGGTGATGCAGACCTGCTCGGGCACGTCGAGCGGCACTTCCTTCAGCGAGTGCATGTAGGCGACGCGGTCGAGGAACGGGATGATGAGGTTGAGGCCCGGCTCGAGCACCGCGTGAAAGCGCCCGAGCCGCTCGACCACGTAGGCATACTGCTGCGGCACGATGCGCACGCCCTCAACCACGAAGGCGGCGACCACCGCGATGAAGAACACCCAGACCGCGTAGCCGCGGGTCTCCGGCACCGCGGCCGCGATCACGGTGAGCACGACGGCGATGATCAGCTTGGAGAACATGGAAGATCCCCTCAGTTGGAAGTTGGCCGGCGCGGCCCCCTGAACGGGGCTAGGCGGGGCGGCGGGCGGTGACTTTGAGCGTATTGCCATCGGTGCGCAGGACGTAGAGCAGGCTGCCGGGCGCCGCGCCTTCGGCGCCCTCCTCGATTTTCGCGTCCCAGGAGGCGCCGCGGTAGCGCACGCGCGCCAGGCGCGCGCCCTGGTCGATCCAGCTCTCGAAGCTGGCCGGCTGGCCGGCGTCGATCGGCGTCATCTGCTGCCTCGCGTTCTTCGCGTGGTAGACGTGCACGCCGTAGCAGCCCGCCGCCGAGATCACCGCGGCGACGATCGCCTGCACGCCGATGCCCTGGCCGATCCAGGCGGCGAGCGCGGCGCCGAACGCCGCCAGCCCGAGCATCAGCAGGTAGAACGTGCCGGTGAGCAGCTCCACGATCACCAGCGCGAGCCCGAGGATCGCCCAGAGAACGTCTTGTGCCATGCGGCTAATTTAGAATCAAGTGCCGATGGACGCAACCAAACTTGGCGCGGAGCTCATCGACGCGTGCGAGCACGCGCGCGAAGTCTCCCCATTCAGCGCGCGTTATCCGGGACTTACCGCCGAGGCGGGCTATGCGGCGGCGCGCAAGCTGCACGCGCACCGGCTCGCGCAGGGATGGCGGCCGGTCGGCCGCAAGATCGGCTTCACGAACCGCACGATCTGGCCGCGCTACGGCGTCTACGAGCCGATCTGGGGCTTCGTCTACGACCGCACGCTGCAGTGGGCGGCGGACGGCGCGGCCGCGGTCAGCCTCGCGGGACTCGTGCAGCCGCGCATCGAGCCGGAGATCTGCTTCAAGGTGAAATCGGCGCCGCGCGCGGCGAGCGATCCGGCGGCGCTGCTCGATGCGATCGAGTGGATCGCGCACTCGGTGGAGATCGTGCAGTGCCCCTATCCGGACTGGAAGCTGCAGCTTGCCGACAGCACCGCGGCCAACGGCCTGCACGGGCGGCTCGTCGTCGGCGCGCCCGTGCCCGTGGAGAGGATCTCGGGCCTCGCGGCGGCGCTGCCGTTCCTGAAGGTGGACCTGCTGAAGGACGGCCGGCGCGTGGATTCCGGCGTCGGATCCAACGTGCTGGGGAGCCCTTTGCTCGCGCTGGGTTTTCTGGTCCAGCTGCTGGAAAAGCAGGAGCAGTCCCCGAAGCTGCAGGCGGGCGAGATCATCAGCACCGGCACGCTCACCGACGCGCACCCGGTCGCCCCGGGCGAGCGCTGGCGCACCGACCTGCACGGCTTCGCGACGCGCAACCTCGAGATCGCCTTCACGTGAAGCGCCCCCTCGACGGCGTGCTGGTCGTCGCGCTCGAGCAGGTGATCGCGGGGCCGTTCTGCACGCGGCATCTCGCCGAGCTCGGCGCGCGCGTGATCAAGATCGAGCGGCCGGGCACGGGCGACGCCTCGCGCAACATGGACGCCACGGTGAAGGGGCTTTCGTCGCACTTCGTGTGGGTGAACCGCTCGAAGGAGAGCCTCGCGCTCGACGTCAAGCATGCGGCGGCGAAAGGCATCCTCGATCGGCTCATCGCCAGGGCGGACGTGTTCGTCCAGAACCTCGCCCCGGGCGCCGCCGAGCGGCTGGGCCTCGGCGCCGCGCAGCTGCGCGCCAGGCACCCGCGCCTCGTCTGGTGCGGCATCTCGGGCTACGGCCCGGCCGGCCCCTACGCCGAGAAGCGCGCCTACGATCTGCTCGTGCAGTGCGAGGCGGGCCTGCTGTCGGTCTCGGGCACGCCCGAGCAGCCCTCGAAGGCGGGTATTCCGGTCGCCGACATCGCCGCCGGCATGTACGCCTGCTCTTCGATCCTCGCGGCGCTGCTGCGGCGCGCGCGCGACGGCGAAGGCGCGACGCTCGACATCACCATGTTCGAGTCGTTGGGTGAGTGGATGGGCTTCCCGGCCTACTTCACCGCGTACGGGGGCGAAGCGCCGCCGCGCTCCGGCGCCTACCACGCCACCATCGTGCCTTACGGGCCGTTCCGCGCCGGCGATGGCGGCACGGTATTCCTCTCGATCCAGAACGAGCGCGAATTCGAGCGGTTCTGCGACGAAGTGCTGAAGAAGCCGGGATTGAAGTCGGATCCGAGATTCTCCAGCGGCCCGGCGCGGGCGAGGAACCGCGAGGCGATGCATGCGGAGATCGAGGCCGTCTTCTCGACGCTGACCTCGGAGAACACGATTCAAAAGCTGGAGGCCGCGGGCATTGCGAACGCCCGCCTGAACGACATGCAGGGCTTCTGGGAGCACCCGCAGTTGAAGGCGCGCGAGCGCTGGCGCGAGGTGGGCTCGCCCGCGGGCCCGGTCGCTGCACTGAAGCCGCCCTTCAATCTGGACGGCTTCGAGCCGCGCATGGACGCGCTGCCCGCGGTCGGCGAGCACAGCCGCGCGATTCTCGCCGAGCTCGGGTTTGATGCTCTTGAGATTGAAAGTATGAAACGCGAGAACATCATTCAGGAGGGATCATGAAACTGGAACTTTACTTCGCCCCCGGCGCCTGCTCGTTCGTGCCGCACGCGTCGCTGGAAGCGATTAAGGCGGCCACCGGCCAGGAATTCGAGCCGAGGCTCGTCAAGCTGCACAAGGGCGAGCACAAGACGCCCGAGTACCTGGCGATGAATCCGAACGGCCAGGTGCCGGTGCTGGTGGTAGACGGCCAGCCGTTGAATCAGATTGTCGCGATCCTCGAATTCCTCGACCGCAGCTTCCCGAAGGCGCGGCTGTTGCCGGCCGAGCCCTGGGCGCGCGCGCAGGCGATGTCGCAGCTCGCCTGGCTGAACAACACCGTGCACCCGACCTTCACGCGCGTGTTCCGGAAGGAGGAGTTCGCCGAGAGCGAGGCCGCGCAAGCCGAGGTGCGCAAGGTGGCGCAGGCGCGCTTCCGCAAGCACCTGGAGCGCATCCAGGAGATGACCGCGGGCGCGAAACCCTACTGGTTCGGCGGCCACATTACCCCGCACGACGCCTACGCCTTCACGCTGCTGCGCTGGGGCGGCTACGCAGGCATCGATCCGAAGTCGCTGCCCGGCCTGCTCGCCTACGTTGAGCGCGTGATGGCCGCCGCGCCCGTGGCCGCGGCGCTCGAGCGCGAGCGGGTGAAGCTCGACACCTACAAGGTCAGCTGAACGACAGCGTGTTGCCTTCGCCGTCGGTGAACTTCTGCAGCACGATCATGATGAAGTCGATGAGCGCCCAGATGCCCAGGCCGCCCAGCGTGATCAGCTGCAGCACGCCGGTGCCCACCTTGCCGACGTAGAACCTGTGGATGCCGAAGCAGCCCAGGAAGAAGCACAGCAGCAGCGCAACGACGTTGCTCTTCTCGCTCTTGCCACCCGCCATGAGACCCTCCCCTTGTGGTCGCGGCCGGTCGCCGCAGGGGAAAGTCTAGGCCGATTCGGCGGAGCCCGCCTGATTAGGACTTCTTGCTCGCCTCGATGCCGGCGGACCTGGCAAGCTCGCGGTGGATGCGGGCCACGCGCTCGACCTCGCCCTTGGCGGGGAAGCGCTCGTAAAAGCCCTCCTCCTTGAACATCTTGCCCATGTCGCCCCAGGGTGCGAGGCGCGCGCTCCAGCGCGCGAGGCGCTCGGACTCGGGCGCGTCGTCCTCGCGCGCGAGATCGGAGCAGACCCGGATCAGCGCCTTGATGGTGACGGGCTTGGTGACCATGTAGCCGTCCTTGGCCCAAACCCCTTCGCCGAAGGCCGCCTTCGCGGCCTTGAAGAAGTCGCGCACCATGCCGTAATAGCGCGGCACCTCCTTGGAGCTGCCGCCCGCGAGCTGGATCGAGCGCCACTTGCCGCGCACCCAGCGGTGCAGCTCGTTGAACAGCTCCGCCTGCAGCACCCATTTGTCGCGCTGGCTGCGGCCGCCCAGGCGGTTGATGCGGTAGCGCAGCGGGCTGTCGCCCTCGCTGTAGAGCTTCTCGACCAGGCGCGCGGCGAATTTGCGGTCGGGCGCCGCCCAGGAGACGCGCTCGTAGAGGTCGATGAGGTGGCTCTTGTTGATGCGCGTCGGCGTCGAGTTGATGATCACGAACATCTCGGCGGCGAAGTCCTCGCTGCGGCCGTCGAAGATCACGCAGGGCACGGTGATCGTCGCGGCATCCTGCGGCCGCTCCTGCATGTAGAAGTGCAGCGCGGCCAGGCGGTGCTGGCCGTCGATGATCAGGAACTTCGAGCCCGGCTCCGTGAGGTGCCCGCCGCCGTCGCCGTCGGCGCGGAAGTTGAGCTTCTCGCTCGTGTACAGCAGCACCGTGCCGGGGATCGCCGGCTGCGTGACCGCGGTCTCGTAGAAATTGACCAGCTGGCGCACCTTGGCGCGCGACAGCGCGCGCTGGAAGGCGTGGTCGGTACGCTCGATGCGCGAGATGAACTGCGCGATGTCATCGTCCTGCGAGATGCGCGCGGCGGCGATCTCCTCGCCCTCGCCGTAGAACCGGCTGATGAAGCGCACGCGCGCGAGCAGGTCCTTGGCCCGGTAGCCGACGAAATAAAAGATCCCGTCCTTCTGGCGAATCTGCGTCGCTTGCATCGCCTCTCCCCGGGCCTTCCCACCCCTCCAGCGGGCGGCGCCGGGCTGAAATATACCCAAGAATGAGGCCCTTCGCAGGGCCTGTTAGAGGAGATTCAAGGGTTCTTGCCCGGGCAGGCAGGCAGCATCAAGGCTTGCAGGACCTCGCCGGTGGACCGGTCCTGGACGAAGGCGACCACCCCGGAATTGGCCGGCACCGCCTTCGGCAGCAGCGGCAGGCGCTGGTGCTCGGTGAGCCGCGGCCCCTTGAACTCGAACGGGCCCGCCCATTGCAGCACCACGTAGTCGTGCTGCAGCGTGCGCCCCCGGTTTTCACCCGCGCGCACCTCGGAAACGAGCTTGTTTTCGTAGGCGCCGAGATAGAGGGCAAGATCGGCGGGCGCGGTGCCTTCCAGCAGCTCGGCCGTAGCGTCCGCTTCGATCGCGTCCTTGTGCCCCGTGTCCAGCGCGAGCGCGATGCGCGCGCGCGCCGGCCGCGCGTTGAGCCTCGCCACCTGCCGCGCGAAGGCAGTCCCTGGGCTCGACCCGTCGCGCCAGCCGCGGAAATCCTGCCCCTGCAGCAGCACCTGCGGCGTATAGACGAAGGCGGCGCGCGCCAGGGCGGCCATCTTGCGCTGCCGCGCGGAAAACGCCTGGCGCGCGTAAGGGTCTTTCCAGCCGATGTAGTCCCAGTAGTCCACGTGCAGGGCGATCGGCACCACCCGGTCTGGCGTATAGCCCTTGGCCCCCAGCGACGAGAGCCACCGGTCGGCCGGCGGGCAGCTGTCGCAGCCCTCCGAGGTGTAGAGCTCCACGAGCGCCGTGGTCTTGGCGGGCGAGCGGGCGCTGCATTGCGCAGCTTGGGCGCCGCCCGCGGCCAGGGCAAGGAGAGCGATGAACAGGGTTCTCATGCGCATGGGTCGAAACTGGCCGCCCCCAGCTTACGCCGGGTCCCATAATGGCGCCCCGCAGCATGAAACTCTCGATCCTCGACCAGTCCCCGATCATCGCCGGCCACACCGCCGCGCAGGCGCTGGAGGAGACGCTCCGGCTCGCGCGCCGCGCCGATGCGCTCGGCTACCACCGCTATTGGCTCGCCGAGCACCATGCCATCGCCGCGCTCGCCGATCCCTGCCCGGAGGTCCTGCTCGCGCGCCTGGGCGCGGAGACGAAGCGCATCCGCATCGGCTCAGGGGGGGTGCTGCTGCCCTATTACAGCGCCTTCAAGACCGCGGAAGCGTTCCGCATGCTGGAGGCGCTCTACCCGGGGCGCGTGGACCTCGGCATCGGGCGCGCACCGGGCGGCGACCGGCGCACGGCGCAGGCGGTGGGAGGGGGGCACTTCCCAGACGCCGAGCGCTTCCCCGAGCAGGTCTGGGAGCTCGTCGGCCACCTGGATGGCACGCTGCCCGAGGACCACCCCTTCAAGCGCGTGCGCGTGCAGCCGGAAGGGGCCGCGGCCCCCGAAGTCTGGCTGCTAGGCTCCTCGGACTACAGCGGCCTGCTCGCCGCGCAGCTCGGCCTGCGCTTCTCCTTCGCGCACTTCATCAACGCGCAGGGCGGCGACCTTGTGACGCGCGCCTACCAGGAGCGTTACCAGCCATCGTCACGGGATCCCCAGGCGCATGCGGCGGTGTGCTGCTTCGTGATCTGCGCCGCAACGGACGAGGAGGCCGAGCGTCGCGCCAAGGTGGTGGACTCGCGGCGCCTGGACATGGCCTACAACCTCGACACCGTGGTACCGACGCAGGAGCAGGCCGAACAGCGCACGTACACCGACCAGGAGCACGCCCACATCCAGCAGCAGCGCGCGCGCCTCGTGCACGGCAGCGCTGCAACCTGCAAGGCGAAGCTGGAGGCGATCGCCGAGCGCTTCGCCGTGGAGGAAGCGATGGTTCTCACCATCACCGGCAGCTACGCGACGCGGCTGGAGTCCTACGAGCGCTTGGCCGAAGCCTTCGCTCTGTAGCGCTACCGGAATTTTTCGAGGTACTTCGCGAGCTCGGCGTAGCCGCGCTCGCGCGCGATGTCGAGCGGGCGCTGGCCGGCGCGGTTGCGCTGGCGCGGGTCCACGCCGAGGCTCACCATCGCCTGCGCCATCTCCAGGTAGCCGCCGTCGGCGCAGGCGTGCAGCAGCGTGTTGCCCTTGAGGTCCGCGACCTTCGCGTCCGCGCCGCGCTGCAGCAGATACAGCGCCGTCTTGGCGTTCCCGCTCATCACGGCCCACTGCAGCACCGACTCGCCGTCGTCGTTGCGCGCGCGCGTGTCGGCGTGCGCGACGACGAGCTCCTCCGCGTACCAGGGATCCTCGTGCAGCGCCGCGTAGTGCAGCGGCGTCTCCCCGTTCGCCGTGCGCGCGCCCACCGGTGCGCCCGCCTTGACGAGCATCTGCACGAGCGTGCGGTATCCCTTCTCGATCGCCAGGTGCAGCGGCGTCTCGTTCTCGGCATTGCGCACGTCGAGCTTCACGCCGCCGCGCGCCACCACGCCCTCCGCGACCACCTGCTTGCCGTCCTCGATGGCGCGCATGAGGCGCTCCTCGGGCGTATCGGCATGGGCGGCGAGAGAGACCGCGAGCAGGACGGCGGCGAATCGCGCTTTCACGGCCCGATTCTAGGGCCTCAGGACGCCGGGATAACCTAGTCGGACCCGCAGCGAGCAAGATGGGGGACAGCCATTGACGAAAGGAGACCGAGATGGACGCTCTGCTGCTGCTGCCCGTAGTCAAGCCGGATCTGAACAAGCTCGAGGACGCCTACGAGGTCGCAGACGACCTCGCGACCAAGTCCGCCGGTGCGGTGATCCGCGTGCCGAAGTTCTTCCAGTACGACGGCGCGAGCATCCCGCCGGCCGCCTGGCAAGTGGTCGGAACCCCGTTCCTGCCGCGCTTCATGGCGGCCGCGGTATTCCACGACTGGCTCTACCACACGCACCAGCTCGCGAAGGACGACACCGATGACTTGTTCTACGACCTGCTGGTCGCCAGCGGCGTGAACAAGGTGAAAGCCTCGCTCATGCTTGCGGGAGTCGAAACCTTCGGCAACTGGTACTGGGACAACGATTCGGACGACCTCGCCTATCTGAAGCGCCTTGCCGCGCGCATCAAGAAGGACGGGCGCGACCCGGCCTATTACGGCATGCCGTAGCCTAGCGCAGCCCGCGCACGAGCACCTCGGCGAGGTGAAGCGTGCTCCTGCCCGACAGTCCCTCGATCTGCTCGCGGCAGGAGAAGCCGTTGGCGACAACGAGCGTGTCTTCCTCGGCGCTCTTCACCCTGGGCAGCACCGAAAGGTTCGCGATCTTCACCGAGGCGGCGTAAGTCTGCTCGCGAAAGCCGAACGAGCCCGCCATGCCACAGCAGCCCATGTCCGGCGCCTCGGTCTCGACGCCGGCGGCCTGCAATAGCGCGACGTCCGCCTTGGTGCCGCCGAGCGCCTTCTGGTGGCAGTGGCCGTGCAGCAGTGCGCGCCCGCCGATGCGCGCGGGCTTCCACTGGCGCGCCTGCAGCGCCTCGGCGAGCGACACCGTCTGCTTCGCGAGCCTGGCCGCCAACGCGTTGTCAGGAAAGAGCTTGAGCATCTCGTCCTTGAACACCGAGTGGCAGCCGGGCTCGAGGACGACCACCGGCGTGCCCGACTCGATCTGCGGCGCGAGCGCTTCGAGCACCTTCGCGAGCGCCGCCTTCGCGCGCTCGAGCATGCCGACGTCGTAATACGGTCGCCCGCAGCACAGGGGCTGCCGCGGCAGATCGACGCGCGCGCCGGTCGCCTCGAGCACGCGCACCGCGGCGAGCGCGGTCTGCGGCCGGAAGCAGTTGTGAAAGGTGTCGGCGAACAGCACGATCGGGTCGCCGCGCCGCGTGCCGCCGGCGCGCGCCGGGTCGCGCCGCGCGCGGTGCAGGGCGCCGAGCTGCGCACGCAGGCTGCGCGCCGCGAATCGGGGCAGCGCGCGCTCAGTGGCCATGCCGAGGGTCTTTTTCGCCAGAGCGGAGAGCACGGGCAATCCCATGATCGCGTTGACGAGCGTCGGCGCGCGCACCGCGAGCGGCGCCCAGTCGCCGATGCGGCCTGTGACCAGCGCGTGCAGCGGCCGCGCGCGCTGCTCGTGGTAGTGCGAGAGGAACTCCGCCTTGTAGCTCGCCATGTCGGTGTGCGTAGGGCAGTCGCTGCGGCAGCCCTTGCAGGCGAGGCACCAGTCGAGCGCCTCCTTCACCTCCTCGCTCGCCCAGCCATCGGTGATCACCTCGCCGCGCAGCATCTCGTTGAGCAGCCGCCCGCGGCCGCGCGTCGAGTAGCGTTCCTCCTTCGTGGCCCGGTAGCTCGGGCACATCGTGCCGCCCTCGGCGGCGCGGCACTTGCCCATGCCGATGCAGCGCTCGGTGGCGCGCGTGAAGCCGTCGCCCTCGCCCGAAAGAAAGGTCATGCGCGTGGCGAAGTCCACCGGCCGGTACGCGGGCCCGGCGCGCAGGTGCTCGTCGACACGGTAGACCTCGCCCAGCGCGTCGATCAGCTTCCCGGGGTTCATGCGCCCCAGCGGGTCCCAGATGCGCTTGAACTCGCGGAACGCCGCCATCAGCTCCGGCCCGTACATGAGCGGCAGCAGCTCGGCGCGCCCCTGGCCGTCGCCGTGCTCGCCCGAGAGCGAGCCGCCGTAGGCGACGACGAGGTTCGCGGCCTCTGCGAGGAAGCTCCGCCAGCGCGCGAGGCCCTGCGTGGTGCGCAGCTCGAAGTTGATGCGTGCGTGGATGCAGCCGTCGCCGAAGTGGCCGTAGAGCGAGGTGCGGTAGCCGTAGCGGTCGACGAGCTTCTGGAATTCGCGCAGGTAGTCGCCCAGGCGCAGCGGATCCACCGCCGCGTCCTCCCAGCCCACCACCGGGTCCGGTCCGCCGTGGGTCTTCAGCTTGAGCGCGGTGGCCGAGGCGCCGGTCTCGCGGATCGCCCAGAGCCTGTTGACGAGGTCTTTCTCCCGAAAGATCTTCCCTCCCAGGGAAGCGCGGAGAAATTCCGCTCGATGCAGGGCCTCGTCCCGAGTGTCAGCACCGAACTCGCACATCAGCCAGGCGTTGCCCTCGGGCAGCAGCGCGATGTCCTCGAGCTTGAGATTGCGCTCGCGCAGGCCGCCGATGATGCCGGTGTCCAGCCCCTCGCAGGCGATCGGCGCCGCGGCGAGGACCTGCGGCACCGCGTCGCCCGCCGCGTAGATGTCCGCGAAGCCGACCACCAGCAGCACGCGCTCGCGCGGGCTGTGCACCAGGCGCACCAGCGCCTTCAGCGTGAGCGCGCAGGTGCCTTCGGATCCGACCAGCGCGCGCGCCACGTTGAAGCCGTTCTCGGGCAGCAGCTGGTCGAGGTTGTAGCCCGAGACGCGGCGGCGGATCTTCGGGAAGCCGGCGCGGATGAGATCGGCGTAGCGGTCGCGCAGGCTGCGCAGCTTGCCGTAGATCTCGCCCTGGCGCCCGCCGCGGCGCACGATGGCGTCGAGCTCCGTCTCGGTGGTCGGGCCGCACCAGAAGCGCGCGCCGTCGTAGGTGAGCACCTCGAGCGCCTCCACGTTCTCCACCGTCTTGCCGGCCATCACCGAGTGGGCGCCGCAGGAATTGTTGCCGATCATGCCGCCCAGCGTGCAGCGCGAATGCGTGGCCGGGTCGGGCCCGAAGGTGAGGCCGTAGCGCTCCGCGGATGCGCGCAGCGCGTCGCAGACGACGCCGGGCTCGACGAGCGCGGTGCGCGAGGCGGCATCGAGCTCGAGGATGCGATCCAGGGACTTCGAGCTGTCGATGACCACCGCGACGTTGACCGTCTGGCCGCACAGCGAGGTGCCGCCGCCGCGCGCGAGCAACGGCGCGCCCTGATCGCGGCAGGCGGCGACGGCGGCCACCACGTCGGCATCGGTGCGCGGCAGAACCACGCCGATCGGCACCTGCCGGTAGTTGGAGGCATCCGAGGCATACGCCGCGCGCGCGCCCGCGTCGAAGCGCACCTCGGCGCGCAAGTCGCCGCGCGCGACTTCGTCCAGCGCCGCGCGCAGCGCCTGCTCCAGCGATTCGCGGCTCACGCGGCGAGCGTCGCGGGGTCGACCGTCTCGAGGAGCGGCGGCAGCGGGCAGTCGAGCACCGCGCCGACCAGGCGCATGATCTCGGCTTCGATCACGCGGATCGTGCCGTCGGCGGTCACGGTCGCGAACAGCCCTTTCATGAGCAGCGCCTTCTGCAGCGGCGCGAGGTCCTTGAGCTGCTGCAGCGCCTCGTCCGCCGTCTCCAGCGTGAGCGCGCTCACCGGCGCCGCCTCGGGCAGGCCGAGCTCCTTCAGGCCCGCACGCAGCGCCGCGCCGACCGCCTCGCCGCGCGCGCCGGTCGCGTCCTGCCGCGTGCCGGCGTGCGCCACGAGCGAGAGCAGGATCAGCGCCGGGCCCTGCAGCTCGGCCAGCTTGCGGCTGCCCGCGGCGCCGGGCTTGCCGCGCGGCGCGAGCTGGCTGCGCAGCAACGTGAGGACGACGAACTCGTGCAGCGAGACGCGCCGGTCGGCGTGGATCACCGCTTCAATTGCGCCGAGAAGTTCATTTCTTTCATTTTCAGGAATGGATTTCAAAACGGGTAAGGCGAGATCCACTAACGGTAGATGGAACGCCGGCCCGAGCCGCCGGGTGAGCGCTTCGGCGCGCCGCGCCTGCTCGGCAAGCGCGCCGAGGCCCTTCGCCGCCACCGCGGCGAGCTGCTGCGCGCACACGTCGTCCTTGGGCGCGAGCAGCAGCGCGAGCATCGCCGCGCGCGCGCCGCCGGCGTCGCGCAGCAGCCCACGCAGGTCGTCCGGCAGCGCGCCGAGGAGCTTCGCCGCGTAGTCCACCTTGGCCCCGTCCAGCGAGCCCACGAGGTTCGCGCTCTCGCCCGCGGAGCGCCCCCAGGCGGCGCCGAGGTCCGCGCCGCGCCGTCCGGTCGCCGCGCCGGCGGCCGCGCCCGCCGCGGCGAGCACGCCCGCGGCTGCCGCCTTGCGCCGCTGCTCCTGCTCTGCCCCCTCGTCGGCCACGGCCGCGGCTGCCGGCCTGCGCTTGCGGTAGCCGTTGCGGTCGAAGCGCGCGTTGACGCGTGCGATGCGCTCGTCGATCGGGGGATGGGTGTCGAACAGGCCCGACAGGCGCACCGCGATGCCCTGGCAGAAGTACATGTGCGAGAAGTCCTCCGCGCGGCGTCCCGCGATCAGCGCCCCCGTGGATGCGGCGGCGATCTGGTCCAGGGCGCCGGCGATGCCGTCGGGATTGCGCGTGAACTGCACGCTCGAGGCGTCGGCGAGGAACTCGCGCTGGCGCGAGGCGGCGGCCTTGATCAGGCGCGCGAAAAACAGGCCGATGTAGCCGATCAGCAGCAGCGCGAGGCCGCCCAGGAAGAGCGGCAGCGCGCCTTTGTTGTCGCTGCTGCCGCGCTGGCTGCGCATGATGAAGTGGCCCACCGAGCCGATGAACACGATGCCCGCGAGCACGCCGATCATGCGGATGTTCAGGCGCATGTCGCCGTTGAGGATGTGGCTGAACTCGTGTCCGATCACGCCCTGCAGCTCGTCGCGATTGAGCGTCTCCAGCGTGCCGCGCGTCACCGCGATCACCGCGTCGGAGGCGTCGTAGCCGGCGGCGAAGGCGTTGATGCCCGGCTCCTGGTCCATCACGTAGACCGCCGGCACGCGCACGCCCGCGGCTATCGCCATCTCCTCGATGACGTTGACGAGCCGGCGCTCGAGCGGGTCGCGCGTATCGGAGGCGACGCGGCGCCCGCCCGCCATCTCGGCGACCACCTTGCCGCCGCTGGACAGCTGCATGATGTTCCAGCCGCTCACCGCAAGGATCACGAGCGTGGTGCCGATCGCGCCGAGCACGTACACCCGGGCGGGAACCGCGAGCATCATGGAGACCAGACCAGGCTTGTGCCCGCGCGGCGCATAGACATCCGCCATGCCGTAGAGATAGCCCGCCGCGAGCACGAGGTCGACGGCGATGATGACGCCGACCACGGCAAGCAGGTACAGCAGCACCAGGATGCGAGTGTTGCGCCTCGCTAGGTGCTGATTTTCAAAGAAGGAAGCCAATTACTTGAAGGAAACCTTGGGCGCCTTGCGCTCTTCGGCCGACTCAGTCGCCTCGAGCAGCGCCGCGGCCTGGAAGCCGAACATGCCCGCGAAGATCGTGTCCGGGAACGACTCCCGCTTGGTGTTGTACTCCATCACCGAGTCGTTGTAGGCCTGGCGCGCGAACGCGACCTTGTTCTCGGTGCTCGTGAGCTCTTCCTGCACCTGCAGGATGTTCTGGTTCGCCTTCAGGTCCGGGTAGGCCTCGAACACCGCCATCAGGCGCCCGAGCGCGCCGCCGAGCTGGCCTTCGGCCTGCGCGAGACCCTGCATCGCCGCCGCATCGCCCGGCGCCGCGGCCGCCTTCTGCGCCGCGCCCATCGCCGAGTTGCGCGCGGCGATCACCTTCTCGAGCGTCTCGCGCTCGTGCGCGAGGTAGCCCTTCGCGGCCTCGACGAGATTCGGAATCAGGTCGTAGCGGCGCTTGAGCTGCACGTCGATCTGCGCGAACGCGTTCTTGAAGCGGTTGCGCAGCTGCACCAGGCCGTTGTAGATCGTCATGGCCCAGAACGCGAGTGCGACGATGACTGCGAGTGCGATCCAGCCGCCCATGTTGCCTCCCCGGAACGAGTGAGAAAAGCGCTCGGCTACTATAGCGCATGCCCGCGTCCCTGGGCCGCTTGCTGCGCGCCGAGCCCCACGAGCTGCCCGCCCTCGGCTGGGCCTTCGCCGGTTTCTTCCTGCTGCTCGCCGCCTACTACGTGCTGCGCCCGGTGCGCGATGCGATGGCCGCGCAATCGGGCGGCGAGATCGTGCGCCAGCTGTTCGTATACACGTTCGCCGCCATGCTCGCTCTGGTGCCGCTCTACGGCTGGCTGTGCGCGCGCCTGCCGCGCGCGAGGTTCCTGCCCGCGGTCTATGCGTTCTTCGTTCTGAACCTGATCGGCTTCCGGCTGTTCCCGCATCCCGGCGCGTTCTTCGTCTGGCTCAGCGTGTTCAACCTGTTCGCGGTCTCCGCGTTCTGGAGCCTGATGGCCGACCTTTTCGACCGCGAGCAGGCCGCGCGCCTGTTCGGCGCCGTCGCGGCGGGCGGCAGCTGCGGCGCGGTCGCCGGCCCCGGGGTCGCGGTCGGCGCCGTGCGCGCGCTGGGCGCCGACAACATGCTGCTCGTATCCGCGTTCCTGCTGCTGCTCGCGCTCGGCGCCCTGATGCAGCTCATCGCCTGGGGCCGGCGTTACCCCCGCCGCGGCGAGCCGCCCGCGGAGGAGCCGCTCGGCGGCTCGGTACTCGCCGGCGCGCGCGCCGCGTTCGCCTCGCCCTACCTGCTCGGCATCTGCGTCTACCTCTTCTGCTACACGGCGCTGTCGACCTCGCTCTACATGCTGCAGGTGGAAATCCTGCCGCGGGAGATCCCGCAGCGCGCCGATCAGGTGCACTTCCTCGCCGGCGTGGACCTCGCCGTGAACAGCCTGGCGCTCGTGCTCCAGCTCTTCGTCACCGCGCGCCTTGGCGCGCGACTCGGCGTGGGCTGGATGCTCGCGCTGATGCCGCTCGTGTCGCTTGCAGGTTTCGCGGTGCTCGGCGCCGCCCCCACGCTCGCGGTGCTCGTGGCGGTGGGCGTCACGCGGCGCGTCGGCGAGTTTGCGATCTCCAAGCCGGTGCGCGAGGCGCTCTACACCGTGGTGCCGCGAGAGGACCGCTACAAGGCGAAGAGCTTCACCGACACCGTGATCTACCGCGGCGGCGATGCGCTCGCGAGCAACGCCTTCGGCGCGCTGCGCGGCGCGGGCCTCGGCCTCTCGGGCCTCGCCTGGGCGGCGCTGCCCATCGCTGCGGCGTGGCTCGCCGTGAGCTTCTGGCTCGGCCGCAAACAGGCGCAGTTGCGTGGCTAGAATATCCAGACGTGCGGTGCTGGGAGCGGGAGCCGCTCTCGCTCTAAATCTTTCCTTCGCCGGAGCCCAGAGGATCATGACCCGTAAGATTCCCTCCACCGGAGAGGAACTTCCCGCCATCGGCCTCGGCACCTGGCAGGTGTTCGACGTGGGCGCGAGCGCGGCCGCGCGCGCGCCGCTGCGCGAGGTGATCGCGAATTTTCACAAGGCCGGCGGCAGGCTGATCGACTCTTCGCCCATGTACGGCTCGGCGGAGTCGGTGGCGGGCGATCTCGTCGCCGAGCTCGGGCTGCGCGACAGGCTCTTCATCGCCACCAAGGTCTGGACGCGCGGCCGCGAGGAAGGCATCCGCGAGATGGAGACTTCCTTCAAGCGCCTGCGCGTCTCGCAGATGGATCTGATGCAGGTTCACAACTTGTTGGACGTTGACGTTCACACCAAGATCCTTCTGGATTGGAAAGCAAAGAAGAAGATCAGATATCTTGGAATAACCCACTACACCGCTTCCGCGCACGCCGAGGTCGAGCGGCAGCTGAAGAAGCAGAAGTACGACTTCCTGCAGATCAATTACTCGCTCGCCGAGCGCGATGCGGAGAAGCGGCTGCTGCCCTGGTGCGCGCAGAACGGCGTCGCGGTGATCGCCAACCGCCCGTTCGCCGAGGGCACGATGTTCCGGCGCGTGCGCGGCAAGCCGCTGCCGCCGTGGGCCGCGCAGATCGGCACGGCGAGCTGGGCGCAATTCTTCCTCAAGTGGATCGTAGGTCATCCGGCCGTCACCTGCGCGATTCCGGGCACCGGCAAGCCCGAGCACATCGCCGACAACGTCGCCGCCGGCTTCGGCGTCCTGCCGGACGAGGGCCAGCGCAGGAAGATGGCGGAGTATTTCGACTCGCTGTGAGCAGCGCGGACTTCTACGCCGGGCTGCCGGTGCTCGCCAGCTTCGACGCCGTCACCGACGTCGCCAACTTCCTGCCACTGCCCCTCGACTGGCACGTGGCGACCTGCGACGTGCGCAACTCCACTCAGGCGGTGCAGTCGGGCAACTACAAGCATGTCAACACGGTAGGGGCGTCGGCGGTCACTGCGATGCTCAATGCGGCCGGCGACCTGGAAATCCCGTTCATCTTCGAGGGCGACGGCAGCGCGTTCTGCGTGCCGCCCGAGCTGCTCGAGGACGCCAAGGCGGCGCTCGTGAAGACGCAGGAGATGGCGCGCGGCTCCTTCGGCCTGGAGCTGCGCGTGGCGACCGTGCCGGTGGCGGCGGTGCGCGAGGCGGGCCACGACATCCTCGTCGCGCGCGTGCGCGTGTCGGAGAACTACGTCCAGGCAGCGTTCGCGGGCGGCGGCATGGCCTACGCCGACCGTACCATGAAGGATCCGAAGACAGCGGCGCTCTACGAGGTCAAGCGCGGCAGCGTCGCGCCGCGCGGCAGCCTGGAGGGCCTGGAGTGCCGGTGGCAGGACATCCCGAGCCCGCACGGCGAGACCGTGAGCCTGATGGTGCGCGCGCTCGCGAGCGATACCTGGGAGGCGACCGCGCTTTATCGCGAGGTGATCGGCAAGGTGCACGAGATCTACGGCAGCGACGAGGCCTCGCACCCCGTGACGATCCCGGCGCTCGTGCCGGCTCTCGATGCGCGCCAGCTCGGCAACGAGGTCGGCGTGCGCGCGGCCGATCGCGACCGCTTCGGCAAGTGGCTCTGGCTCGCGCGCGCGCGCTGGTTCACGCTGCTCGGCTGGTGCCTCATGAGGTTCGGGTTGAAGACCGAGCTCACCGACTGGAGCCGCTACAAGCCGACGCTGGTGCAGAACTCCGACGTGCGCAAGTTCAACGACATCTACCGCCAGATCCTCGCCGGCACGCCGGCGCAGCGCGAGGCGCTCGACGCCTGGCTCGCCGAGCGCTACGCGCGCAAGCAGCTCGTCTACGGCCTGCACGTCGCCGATCGCGCGCTCATGACCTGCCTCGTGTTCAACTACCAGGCGAAGCACCTGCACTTCATCGACGGCGCCGACGGCGGCCTGTTTCTCGCGGCGAAGCAGTTCAAGGAGCGCGCGGCGAAGCTGCTCTAGGCGGGTCGGTTTGACCTATGTCAGGCCCGCGGCAGGGCGCGCGGCTAGGCTGTTCCCATGATCCCGGTCGCCTGGAAGACGCGGTTGTTCGCGCTCGCCGCGGCGACGGCCGTGGCCGCCGGCGGCTTTCTCGCGTGGCGCGGGCTCAACGGTCCCGGGCCGGCGGCGGGCCTGGCGAGCGGCAACGGCCGCATCGAAGCGACCGAGGTCGACATCGCCGCGAAGCTGCCGGGCCGCATCAAGGAGATCCTCGTCAACGAGGCCGACTTCGTCGAGGCCGGCCAGGTGCTCGCACGCATGGACGTGCAGTCGCTCGAGGCCGAGCTCGCGCAGGCGCGCGCGCAAGTGCGGCGCGCCGAGAGCGCCAAGAGCACCGCCATCTCGGTGGTCGCGCAGCGGCGCAGCGCGCGCGCCACGGCGCTCGCCGTCGTGGCGCAGCGCGAGAGCGCGCTCTCGTTCGCGCAGAAGGAATTCGAGCGCGACGAGGCGCTCGTCGCCAAGGGCTTCACCTCGGCGCAGAAGCTCGACGACAGCCGCACCAAGCTGGACGGCGCGCGCGCGGCGCTCGAGGCCGCGCGCGCGCAGGCGCTCGAGGCCGAGTCGGCGATCCGCGCCGCCGAGTCGCAGGTGGTCGAGGCGGATTCGGCGATCGAGGCGGCGCTCGCCAGCGTGGCGCGCCTGGAGTCGGAGATCGCCGACGCCACGCTGAAGGCGCCGCGCGGCGGCCGTGTCGAGTACCGCATCGCGCAGCCCGGCGAGGTCGTCGGCGCGGGCGGCAAGATCCTCACGGTGCTCGACCTCGGCGAGGTGTACATGACGTTCTTCCTGCCCGAGACCGTGGCCGGGCGCGTGGCGATGGGCGCCGAGGCGCGCATCGTGCTCGACGCCGCGCCGCAGCGGCCGATCCCGGCGCGCGTATCGTACGTCGCCAGCGACGCGCAGTTCACGCCGAAGACCGTGGAGACCAAGGAAGAGCGCCAGAAGCTTATGTTCCGCGTCAAGGCGCAGATCGATCCGGAGCTGCTCAAGCGCTACCGCACGCAGGTGAAGACCGGGCTGCCGGGCGTCGCCTACGTGCGCCTCGATCCGGCGACCGCCTGGCCGGCGAACCTGCAGGCGGACTGGGCGAAGCCATGACCGGCCCGGAGGCGCCGGTCGCGCGCCTCGCAGCGGTCACCCACCGCTACGGTGAGAGCGCCGCCGCGGACGCCATCAGCCTCGAGATTCCCGCCGGCCGCATGGTCGGGCTGATCGGCCCCGATGGCGTCGGCAAATCCACGCTGCTCGCGCTCGTCGCGGGCGCGCGGCGCATTCAGCAGGGCAAGGTCGAGGTGCTGGGCGGCGACATGGCGGACGCAAGGCACCGCGGCGCCGTCTGCCCGCGCATCGCCTACATGCCGCAAGGCCTGGGACGGAATCTCTACGCCACGCTGTCGGCGTACGAAAACGCGGACTTCTTCGGGCGGCTGTTCGGCCACGCGCGCGAGGCGCGCGAATGGCGGATCCGCGAGCTCTTCGAGAGCACCGGCCTCGCGCCCTTCGCCGGCCGCGACGCGGGCAAGCTCTCCGGCGGCATGAAGCAGAAGCTCGCCCTGTGCTGCGCGCTGATCCACGACCCCGACCTGCTGATCCTCGACGAGCCCACCACCGGCGTCGATCCCCTCTCGCGGCGCCAGTTCTGGCGGCTCATCGCGCGCCTGCGCGCGCGCCGGCCCGGCATGAGCTTGATCGTGGCGACGGCGTACATGGAGGAAGCCGAGCAGTTCGACTGGCTGGTGGCGATGAACGCGGGCAAGGTCCTCGCGACCGGCGACGCGGCGGCGCTCAAGGCGCGCACCGGCAGCGAGTCGCTCGAGCGCGCGTTCATCGCGCTGCTGCCCGAGGCGCAGCGCCGCGAGCACCGCGAGCTCGTCGTGCCGCCGCGAGGCGCGCGCGACGGCGAGACGGCGATCGAGGCCGAGGGCCTGACGCGGCGCTTCGACGGCTTCACCGCCGTCGACGACGTCAGCTTCCGCATCGAGCGCGGCGAGATCTTCGGCTTCCTCGGCTCCAACGGCTGCGGCAAGACCACCACCATGAAGATGCTCACGGGCCTGCTGCCGCCGAGCGCAGGCAGCGCGCGGCTGTTCGGCCGCGCGATGGCGCCCGACGACCTGCCGACGCGCGCGCGCGTCGGCTACATGTCGCAGACCTTCTCGCTCTACCACGAGCTCACGGTGCGCCAGAACCTCGAGCTGCACGCGCGCCTGTTCCACGTGCCGGCGGCCGAGCTCGCCGCGCGCGTCAAGGAGATGCTGCAGCGCTTCGGCCTCGCGAAGGTCGGGGAAACGCTGCCCGACGCGCTGCCGCTCGGCATGCGCCAGCGCCTGTCGCTCGCCGTGGCGGTGATCCACCGGCCGGAGATGCTGATCCTCGACGAGCCGACCTCCGGCGTGGACCCGATCGCGCGCGACGCCTTCTGGGAGCTGCTGGTGGACCTCTCGCGCCGCGACGGCGTGACGATCTTCATCTCCACGCACTTCGTCAACGAGGCGCAGCGCTGCGACCGCGTCTCGTTCATGGACGCCGGGCGCGTGCTCGCCACCGGCACGCCCGCGGCGCTCATGCAGGCGAGCGGCACGCGCACGCTGGAGGAGGCCTTCATCGCGCGGCTGGAGCAGGAGGCGGGCGCGCAGGCGCCCGCCGCCGAGGCGCCGGCGGCGGCGCCCGCGCCGCGGAAGCAGTCCGCGCGCGGCGGCTTCCGCCTGCTGCGCTTCGCGAGCTACGCGCGCCGCGAGGCGCTGGAGCTCCTGCGCGACCCGATCCGGCTCGCCTTCTCGCTGCTCGGCTCGGTGATGCTGATGATCATCCTCGGCTACGGCATCAGCATCGACGTGGAGAACCTGCCGTTCGCGGCGCTCGACCGCGACGGCACGCAGGCGAGCCGCGAGTACGTCCACAACCTCGCCGGCTCGCGCTATTTCGTGGAGCATCCGCCGCTGCACGGCTACGACGAGCTCGACCGGCGCATGCGCACGGGCGAATTGAGCCTGGCGGTCGAGATTCCGCCGGGCTTCGGCCGCGACCTGCAGGGCGGACGCCGGCCGCAGATCGGCGTCTGGGTCGACGGCGCGATGCCGCTGCGCGGCGAGACCGCGGCGGGCTACGTGCAGGGCATGCACGCGGGCTACCTCGCGGAGCTCGCGCGCCGCGCGGGGGCGCCCGCCTCGGTCGCCAACGCGGCGCAGTCCGCGGTAGTTGAAGTCCGCTACCGCTACAACCCGGACGTGCGCAGCATCAACGCGTTCGTGCCCGCGGCGATCCCGATCCTGCTGATGCTGATCCCCTCGATGCTGACGGCGCTCGGCGTGGTGCGCGAGAAGGAGCTGGGTTCGATCGTCAACTTCTACGTCACGCCGGTGACGCGCCTGGAATTCCTGCTCGGCAAGCAGCTGCCCTACGTGGCGCTCGGAATGATCAACTTCCTCATCCTCACGGCGCTCGCGATCTGGGGATTCGGCGTGCCGCTGAAGGGCAGCTTCCTCGCGCTCGCCGCCGCCGCGCTGCTCTACCTCGCCTCCTCCACGGGCCTCGGGCTGCTGATGTCGGCGTTCGCGCGCACGCAGATCGCCGCGCTATTCGGCACCGCGATCGTCGTCATGCTGCCGACGATCCAGTTTTCCGGGCTGCTGCACCCGGTGTCGTCGCTCGAAGGCATGGCGGCGGCGATCGGCCACTTCTTCCCCACGAGCTACTTCATCATCGTCAGCCGCGGCACGTTTTCGAAGGCGCTCGGCTTCGGCGACCTCGGCGGCTATTTCCTCGCGCTCGCCGCGTTCATCCCGGCGCTCACGCTGCTGAGCGTCGCTTTGCTGCGCAAGCAGGGCAAATGAGCGCAGTCCTCCCCGGCAACCGCCTCGACAACGTCCTCAACCTCGGCGTCAAGGAGCTGCGCAGCCTGCGGCGCGACCCGCTGATGCTCGCGTTCATCGTGTTCGCGTTCTCGGCCGCCATCTACAGCGCCGCCAGCGTGAACATGGAGGTGCACAAGGCGCCGGTGGCGATCGTCGACGAGGACCGCTCGCAGCTCTCCGCCGCGATCGCCGCCGCGCTGCTGCCGCCGCGCTTCACGGCGCCCAGGCTCGTCAGCATGCAGGAGGCGGACCACGACATGGACCGCGGCCACTACACCTTCGCGCTGGACATCCCACCCAATTTTCAGCGCGACGTGCTCGCGGGCAAGCGGCCGGCACTGCAGTTGAATGTGGATGCCACGCAGACCAGCCAGGCCTTCATCGGCGCGGGCTACCTGCAGAGCATCGTAGCGCAGGAGGTCGCGCGCTTCGCGCCGCCGCCGCCCGAGCCGGCGCCGGCGGTGCCGCTCATGCTGCGCATGCGCTTCAATCCGAACCTCGAGAGCAGCTGGTTCGGCGCGGTGATGGAGCTCATCAACAACATCACCATGCTCGGCATCATCCTCACCGGCGCGGCGGTGATCCGCGAGCGCGAGCACGGCACGATCGAGCACCTGCTGTCCATGCCGCTCGCGCCGGTGGAGATCATGGCCGCCAAGGTGTGGGCGAACGGGGTGGTGGTGCTCGTGACCGCCGGCCTGTCGCTGCACTTCGTCGTGCAGAAGCTGCTCGCGGTGCCGGTCGCGGGCTCGGTGCCGCTCTTCCTTTTCGGCGCGCTGCTGCACCTTTTCGCGGTCACCTCGATGGGCATCTTCCTCGGCACGGTCGCGCGCTCGATGCCGCAGCTCGCCCTGCTCGTGATGCTGGTGGTGCTGCCGCTGGAGGTGCTCTCGGGCGGCATGACGCCGCGCGAGAGCATGCCGGAGATCGTGCGCGGCATCATGCTGTTCGCCCCCACCACGCATTTCGTCGCCTTCGCGCAGGCCATCCTCTATCGCGGCGCCGGCCTGGACGTGGTCTGGCCGCAGCTGCTCGCGATCGCCGGCATCGGCGGCGCGCTGTTCGCGGGCGCGCTGGCGCGCTTCCGGCAGACGGTGGCGGCGCAGCTGTAACCGGCGGGCGCCGGCCCGCGGCGAAACAGATCCGCGAGCGCACGGCGAAGCCGGTTTAAGATTCGCCGCTACCAGGATTCAGGCAGAGGAGACGACATGGGCCATTCCGATCTTTCCCGGCTGGTCGAGCCGGACCGCGTGCGCAAGGAGGTCTACACCGACCCGGCGATCTTCGAGCAGGAGATGGCGCGCATCCACGAGACCGTGTGGATCTACTGCGGCCACGAGACGCAGGTGCCCAAGCCGGGCGATTACTACACCGTGCAGATCGGCCGCCAGCCGATGATCCTGGTGCGCGGCAAGGACGGCAAGGTGCACGTGCTCTACAACCGCTGCCCGCATCGCGGCAACATGATCTGCGGCGACCGCAAGGGCAACACGGGCGAGCAGTTCCGCTGCTCGTACCACGCCTGGACCTTCCACCACGACGGCAAGCTCAAGAACATCCCGATGATGGAGTCGGGCTACGCGGGCTCGCGCCTGAACAAGGACAGCCCGGAACTGTGCGTGAAGCGCGCCGCACGCGTCGAGAGCTATCGAGGGTTCGTCTTTGCGAGTCTTTCTTCCTCCGGACCTTCATTGAAGGAGTTCCTGGGGCCGAGCATCGTCGCCTTCGACGACATGTGCGACCGCGCGCCGGAAGGGGAAGTCGAAGTCGTCCCGAACTGCTTCCGCGTCATCCAGCACTCGAACTGGAAGATCTTCCTCGAGAACCAGCTCGACGCGTTGCACCCCTCGGTCACGCACCAGTCCACCGGGCGCGCGGCGCACGAAGTGGAGAAGATGCTCGCGAAGAAGGCGAAGAAGGGCGAGGTACCGCTCTCGTACCACATGCTCTCGGCGTTCGCCACCGTGACCATCGACAAGTGGGACAACTTCCAGACCATCAACTATCCGCACGGCCACTGCATCCTCACCGGCTACATGGGCCTGCGGCCGCAGGACCCCGACACCAAGGCCTACGACAAGATCATGATCAAGGCCTACGGGCAGAAGCGCTTCGAGGAGATCGTCGGCGTCAACATCCACCACGTGCTCCTCTACCCGGGGCTGTCGGTGCAGTCGCCGCTGCAGCAGCTGCGCGCGGTGCGCCCGCTCGGCGTCGACAAGACGCTCACCGAGATCTGGCACTTCCGGCTGAAGGGCGCGCCGGAAGCGATTTACCGCCGGTCGCTCGCCTACTACAACCTCGTCAACTCGCCTGCGACAATGGTGAACGCCGACGACCTGGAGAACTTCTGGAAGTGCCACACCGGGCTCGCCTCCGATGGCGGCGACTGGGTGAGCTTCGCGCGCCACTACGGCCGCGACCTGGAGAGCGCGAGCGGCGTGGTCGAGTCGGCGCCCAGTATGGGCACTTCTGAAGCGCCGATGCGCAATCAGATGAAGGCCTGGGCCAGGTACATGGGGGCGAGATGAAGGAGCAGCACGCGATCGAGCAGTTCCTCTACCGACAGGCGGAGCTGCTCGATGCCAAGCAGTGGCAGGCCTGGATCGACCTGTTCACCCCCGACGGCGTCTACTGGATGCCGCCCGACGCCTCCTACGAGACCTGGGACGGCCAGCCGGCGATCTTCGCCGAGGACAAAAACCTGATGACCGTGCGCATGCTGCGCGTGCAGCACCCGGACGCCTGGTCGCAGCGCCCCCTATGGGAGACGAATCACGTCGTTTCCAACGTGACGATCCAGAAGAAGTCGAAGAACGGCGACCTCGTGGTCACCTCGCGCTTCCACATGATGGAGCTCAGGCGCGACGACGTGCGCCACTTCGCGGGCAAGTACACGCACCACCTGAAGAAGACGAAGAAGGGCCACGCCATCCGGCTGCAGCGCGTCGACATGACCAACGCGCAGGCGGCTTACGACTACGTGCTGCAGGTCTGGGTCTGAGGCGCCGCCCGGGCTAGCGGCGCAGCGCGGGCGACTGCAGCACGGCCGGGTTGACCACGTTCGCGGGCCGCCCCGCGGCGTAGGCGACGATCTGGTCGAAGATGTCGCTGAACTGGATCTCGTATTCGTCGCGCGAGACGTAGCCAATGTGCGGCGTGCAGACCACGTTCGGCATCCTGAGCAGCGGATCGTCGACGTCGGTGAGCGGCTCCTTCTCGTACACGTCCACCGCCGCCATGCCCGGCCGCCCCGCCTGCAGCGCGCGCACCAGGGCTCCGGGCTCGATCAGCGGCGCGCGGCTCGTGTTGACCAGCAGCGCCGTGGGCTTCATGCGCCTCAGGTCCGATTCCTTGACAATGCCGCGCGTCGCGTCGACGAGGCGCATGTGCAGCGAGATCACGTCGCAGGCCTCGAAGAACGCCTCCTTGCTCGCCGCAACGGCGTAGCCGTCGGCGCGCGCCTTCTCGCGCGTCGCCTCGCGCGCCCAGACCAGCACGTTCATGCCGAACGCACGCCCGTAGCCCGCCACGACGGCGCCGATGCGTCCGTAGCCGTAGATGCCGAGCGTCTTGCCGCGCAGCGTCCAGCCGATGCCCATCTGCCACTTGCCCGCCTGCAGCGAGGCCATCTGCTGCGGGATCTGCCGCATCGCGGCGATCACCAGTCCCCAGGTGAACTCGGCGGTCGCGTAGGAGGGCGTGCCCGCGTGCATGTTCGAGCTCACGACGATGCCCAGGCGCGTGCAGGCCTCGATGTCGATGTGCGGGTAGACGCTGCGCTGGCTGATCAGGCGCAGCTTCGGCAGCTTCTCCAGCAGCGGCGCGCGCACCTGCGTGCGCTCGCGGATCAGCACCAGCGCCTCGGTGGCGGCGAGCCGCGCGGCGAGGCGGTCCACGTCCTGGACGTGATCGTTCCAGACCTTCACCTCATGGCCCGCGAGCTTCGCGAAGCAGGCGAGCGCAGGCGTGGTGTCGAAATAGTCGTCGAGGATCGAGATCTTCACGGATTCTCCTTTGCCGCGGCGGTCCGCGCACGCGGCTTGCGGAATTCGAGCGCCTTGAGATCCGCATAGCCGTTGGCGCGCAGGAACTCGAGCACGCGCGGCGCCCAGATCGCGGGCGCGCGCGTGAACAGTGGATGGCCGTCCTGCCCGTGCGGCGGAAACAGCGTGTACTCGCCAGTGCCGCCGGCCGCCCGGAACGCGTCGAACCACTGCTTCGGGTACGCCGGGCCCATGTAGCGATCGTTTTCGGTATAGATCCACAGGGTCGGGACGCGCGCGGTCCTCCCGTAGTCGGCGAACATGCGCTCCAAGCGCGCCGGCGCGCAGGGCTCGCCCGGCCGGGTTTCGGGATTTCCGCCGCCGCCGCCCGCGAAGTTGATGGCGGCCTGCACGCCCGTCGGGTTCATCGCCGCCACCGTGATCGCCGTCGTGCCGCCGAAGGACTGGCCCATGATCACAGCTCGGTCGCGCGCCACGTCCGGGCGCGCACGCAGCATCTCCAGCACCGCGAGCGTCTGCATGGCCGCGGCGTGGTAGCCGGGCGGGTAGTTCTTGCGATGGCAGTCCCCGGTGTCCTCCACGTCGTCTCCGCCCGTCACGCCATAGCCTACGCGCGTCGGTACCGCGACGAGAAAGCCCTGGCGCGCGAGCCAGTCGGTCACCTCGGAGTATTTCGCGCGCCCCACCGCAGCGCGGCCCTGCGCGTTCACCGCGCGGCCGTGGTTGAGCACGAGCGCCGGATGCGGCCGAGGCGCGTCCGTATCGCTCCAGATTGTCACCACGATCTCCCGCGCGACTTCCTTGCCGTAGCCATCGAGCACCTTCACCGGCAGCTTCGTCTGCTCCTCGATAACGCGCGCGTGCGTCCCTGCGGAGGCAAACGCGATGCACAGCAGGCAGGCCAGCGTCTTCATGCCCGCCGGCGCCTTCGTGCGGCGAGGTTCTTCACGAAGAAATGCCGGCTCGCGCCGCGCGGCGAGCCCTGCATGCCGCCGAAGCGCCTGAAGCCGAGTTTTTCGTAGAAGCCGGGCGCCTGGAACGAGTAGGTGTTCAGGTGCAGGAGCACGCTGCCGCGCCGGCGCGCGCGGCGCTCGGCCTCGGCGATCAGCCCGCGCCCGAGTCCCAGCCGGCGCGCGCGCTCCGAGAGCCAGAGCAGCTCCACGTAGCTCTCCTTCCAGTACGACTGCAGGATCAAGCCTCCCAGCACCCGGCCCCGGGGATCGCGGGCCGTGAGCACGATGCGCGAATAGTGAAAGGGACCGGCAGTCTTGCGGTTGTAGCGAAGCAGCCCGTCCCAGAGCTTGCGCGACATCGCGCGCGCGTTCGCGCGCTCGGCGACGATCCGGACCTGAAGTTTCATTCGATCCGGATGGTAGCAACGATCGCGAGTGCTATGCTCGCCGAATGGACGCCAGATCGATCTTCCTCCTCTGCGCCGCGCTTGTCTCCCTTTCCGCCGGCGCGCAGCCGTTTCCCACGCGCCCGGTGAAGCTCGTCGTCGGATTCACGCCGGGCGGCGGCGTCGACATAGCCGCGCGCACGCTCGCGCCCAAGCTCTCGGAGCTCATCGGCCAGCCGGTGATCGTCGAGAACAAGCCGGGCGCCGGCACCAACATCGCCAACGACTTCGTCGCCAAGGCGGCGCCCGACGGCACGACGCTGCTGGTGAACACCCCGGCGGTGGCGATCAACATGTCGCTGTACAAGAACCTGCCCTTCGACACGCTGCGCGACTTCGCGCCGGTTTCGATGTTCTCGGAGAGCCCGAACATCCTGGTGGTGAACGCGAAGCTCGCGGCGGCGAGCTTGAAGGACTTTCTCGCTTACGCGCGCGCCAATCCCGGCAAGCTGAACTACTCGTCGGCCGGCGCCGGCACCACGCAACATCTGTCCGCGGAGCTGCTCAAGCTGCGCACGGGCATCTCGATGGTGCACGTGCCTTACAAGGGCACTGCGCCTTCGCTCACCGCGCTGATCGCGGGCGAAGTGGACGCGAGCTTCGCCAACATCCCGGCGATCCTGCAGCACGTGAAGAGCGGCCGCCTGCGCCCGCTCGCCTCCACCGGCACGAAGCGCGCCGCGCTGATGCCCGACGTGCCGACGATGAAGGAGGCCGGCGTCAAGGGCGTCGAGGTGACGGTGTGGTACGGCGTGCTCGCGCCCGCGGCAACGCCGAAGGAGATGGTGGCGGGCCTGTCCGGCGCCGTGGCCAAAGCCGCGCACGATCCGGAAATGAAGAAGCGCCTCGCCGAGCAGGGCGCCGAGCCGGTCGGGAACTCGGCCGAGGAATTCGCCAAGATCCTCAAGGACGAAATCGCGACGTGGGCCGAGGTGGTGAAGGTTTCCGGTGCTAAGGTCGACTAGCGAAGGACTTGTCGAGGAAGCCGGCAACGATCTTCACCAGCTCGTCCTCGCGCCCTTCGAAGAAGTGCCTGGCGCCGGGCACCATGACCTGCCCCGAGCCCGGGTGCTGCGCGAGCTGCTTGGCGCGCTCGGGCGCGCCGGCCGTGACGCCCGTCCAGTCGCTGCCGCCGTAGATGTCCAGCGAGGGAATCTTGATGCGGTACATCTCCTCCAGCCCCTGCAGGATGCCGATGAACACCCAGGCGCCGACGCTCGTGTCGTCGGTGCGGATCAGGTACTGGTTGGCCATCGTCGCGCCCAGGCTGTGCGAGACGATGCCGATGTTCCTGTAGCCCTTCGCCTTGAGGAAATCGACCGCGAGCTGGAAGCGCTCGCGCGCGTCGGGATACAGCGGCACGTACAGGCCGGGGATCGCCGTGCTGGGCAGCACCGGCAGCTGGATTGACAGCGTGCTGTAGCCCTCCTCCGCCAGGCGCGTGCGCAGCGTGCCGTAGAGCTCGAAGTCCGGGCTCCAGCCGCGTCCGTGCGCGATGATCAGGGCGCCTTTCGATTTCTCCTTCCTGTCGATGAAGAGGCCGAGGAACTTGTGGCCGTTCTTCTGCTCCAGCCAGACCGCGTCGCCCGCCATCAGCGTCGGCAGGATGTCGTCGGCCCAGCGCTCTTCCTTCGCGTAGTCCTGGGCGAAAGCGCCGTGAAAGACGAAGATCAGGCAAAGCAAAACAAAAAGCCCGCCGAGGCGGGCTTTTTGTCCGGGCGACAGGCCGCTAGGCAAGGCTGAACGGCATCTTGCGCTGTCGCTTGCCGGTGAGCGCGAACAGCGCGTTCGCGAGCGCCGGCGAGAACAGCGCCATGCCGGGCTCGCCGATGCCGCCCGGCTTCTCGTTGCTCTTGACGATGTGCATCTCGATCTTCGGCGTCTCGGGAATGCGCGGCAGCTGGTAGGTGTTGAAGTTCTGCTGCTCCACGCGCCCGTCCTTCAGGGTGATGTTGCCGTACAGCGACGCCTGCATGCCGAAGATGATGTTGCCCTCCAGCTGCTGCTGCACGATGTTCGGATTCACCATGCGGCCGAGGTCGACCGCCACCACCACGCGGTGCACCTTGATCTTCCCGCCCTCGGCCGAGGCCTCGACCACCTGCGCCATGTACGTCTCGTAGCCCTCCATGAGCGCGATGCCGCGCGCGCGGCCCTTCGGCAGCGGCTTGCCCCAGCCCGCCTTCTGCGCCGCGAGCTTGAGCACGTTGGCGAAGCGCGGCTGCTTGTCGAGCAGCGACAGGCGGAACTGGTACGGATCCTTGCCCGCCGCCGCCGCCATCTCGTCCATGAATGACTCGTTGGCGAAGACGTTGAGCGCGTGCGACACCGACCGCAGGTAGCCGACGCGCAGCCCCGTCTCGTTGATGACGGTGCCTACCGACTGGTTGGCGATGTCGTAGGGCACGAGGATCGCCTCGGTCATCAGCGGATCGACGCCGTCCTTCACCAGCGGCGGAATCAGGCGCGCGGTCACCGACGTGGAGCTCATCTTCAGCGACAGGGCCGTCGGCCTGCCGGAGGCGTCCAGCGCGCCGTTCATCTGCGTCAGGCTCGCCGGGCGGTAGAAGTCGTGCGTCATGTCGTCTTCGCGCGTCCACACCAGCTTCACCGGCGCGCCGATCGCCTTCGAGATCTCCACCGCCTGCGCCATGTAGTCGCAGTCGATGCGCCGGCCGAAGCCGCCGCCGAGGAACGTGGTCTTGATGGTGATCTGCTCGGGCTTCAGGCCGGTGATCTGCGTCGCCATACCCATCGCCAGCTGCTGGAACTGGATCGAGCCGATCAGCATCGCCGAGTCCTTCCTCACGTCGGCGGTGAAGTTCATCGGCTCGAGCGGCGAGTGCGACAGGAACGGCATCTCGTAGGTGGCTTCGACCTTCTTTGCCGCCGCGCCCATCGCCGCGGCGACGTCGCCCTGCTTCTTGATCGTCGCGCCGGGCTTGGACAGCCCCGCGGCGAGCGTCTTGAAGACCGCCTCGGAGTTGAGCGCCTTGTTCGGGCCCTCGTCCCAGGTGATGTTGAGCGCATCGCGCGCCTGCCTGGCTTGCCACCAGCTGTCGGCCACGACCGCCACGCCGTCGGTGATCTTGACGACGTGCTTCACGCCCGGCATCGCCTTCGCCTTGGCGTCGTCGACGTTCACCACCTTGCCGCCGATCACCGGGCACTGCGCGAGCGACGCAAACAGCATGCCCGGCAGCCTGACGTCGATGCCGTATTCGGCCTTGCCGTGGATCTTCGCCGCGGTGTCGAGGCGCTTCAGCGGCTTGCCCGCGTAGCGCCACTTCGAAGGATCCTTGAGCGCGACCTCCTTGGGCGGCGTGAGTTTCGACGCCGCTTCGGCAAGCGAGCCGTAGGTGGCCTTCTTGCCGCCCGGGCCCATTACCATGCCGTTCTTCGCATGGCACTTCGCCGCATCGACGCCCCATTTGTCGGCGGCCGCGGCGACGAGCATCGTGCGCGCCTGCGCGCCCGCGACGCGCATCTTCTCCCAGCCGTCGCGCACCGAGGTCGAGCCGCCGGTGAGCTGGGCGCCCAGCATGCTGTTGATGTAGGCCTCTCCCGGCGGCGCGAATTCCACCTTCACCTTGCCGAGGTCCACCTCGAGCTCCTCGGCCACGAGCGTCGGCAGCGCCATCGCCACGCCCTGGCCCATCTCGGAGCGGGCGCAAAGGATCGTCACGCTGTTGTCGCCGCCGATGCGGACCCAGGCGTTGACCGCGGATTCGCTCGCGGCGTGCGCCTCGCGGAAGCGCAGCGGCAGCGCCACGCCGATCACGAGCGCGCCGCCCGCGGCGGCGCTGCTCTTAAGGAAGCTGCGGCGGGCCGGATTCTTGAGCGTCGTCATGATCAGGCTCCTTTGGCGGCTTTGTGGATGGCCGCGCGAATGCGCGGGTAGGTGCCGCAGCGGCAGATGTTGCCCGCCATCGCCGCGTCGATGTCGGCATCGCTGGGATTGGGCTTCGACGCGAGCAGCGCCGAAGCGGACATGATCTGGCCCGACTGGCAGTAGCCGCACTGCGGCACGTCGAGCGCGGCCCAGGCGGCCTGCACCTTCTTGCCGGCCGGAGTGGCGCCGACGCCTTCGATCGTGGTGACCTTCTTGCCGAGCGCTGCCGACAGCGGCGTGCCGCAGGAGCGCACGGGCTGGCCGTCGAGGTGCACGGTGCAGGCGCCGCACAGCTGCGCGCCGCAGCCGAACTTGGTGCCGGTCATGCCGAGCGTGTCGCGCAGCACCCAGAGCAGCGGCGTATTCGGATCGGCATTGACCTCGAGGGCCTTGCCGTTGACGTTCAGACTTGCCATGAGGGCCTCCCTTTGAAGATTCGAGTGATGTTCTTGTACTTGTAATCTATTATGCACGCCGGACGGAGGAGAAAAATGGAAAGTTCGACCGCGCGCGCGTTCCTGACGGCTTGCTTGCTCGCTGCGATGGGATCGATCCCGTTTGCTGCGGCGCAGGATTTTCCCAATCATCCGGTGAAGATCGTCGTGCCCTGGCCGCCGGGCGGCAACGTCGACTTCACCGCGCGCACCATGCAGAACGCCTTTTCCGACGCGCTCGGCCAGCCGGTCGTCGTCGACAACAAGCCCGGCGCGGGCGGCACCATCGGCGGCAACGAGGTCGCGCGCTCGGCGCCCGACGGCTACACGCTGATGCTGTCGAACAGCACACCGCTGTCGATCGGCCCCTTCACGATCCCCAAGCAGCCCTACGACCCGGTCAAGCAGTTCACGCACGTGGCGATGCTGGGCATCGCGCCGGTGGC
>DATKKT010000089.1:0-17072 GCA_035542795.1 Burkholderiales bacterium | reverse complement strand
ACGCACAGGGCCGCGCGAGTCGATGACGGCTACGTGTCCCTGCTAGAATGCGCGTCCCGCTTTGCCGGCGGGACGCGGAGAGATGGCAGAGTGGTCGAATGCGGCAGACTCGAAATCTGTTGAACTCGCAAGAGTTCCGGGGGTTCGAATCCCTCCCTCTCCGCCATAGCACCTCGAGATGAGCGCGATCGCCATCGTTGCCGGCAGGCGCGATGCGCAGTTCGCAGAGCAGGTGCGCGCCGCGCTGCAGGCGGCCGGGCGCGAAGCGGCGCACCAGGAACAACTGCCCGCCGATGCCTCTGCGCCGGTCGTGCTGATCTGGAGCGCCGGTCTCGAGTCCGCTCACACGATCGACGCGAAGACGCTGATCGGCCTGTGGTCGGAAGACCGCCTCACGGTCGTCCGGCGCGACGAAACCCCGCTGCCGCTTGGCCTGCGCGACCTGCCGTCTCTGGGCCCGGCGAACGACGCCGCTTCCGTCGCGCGAAAGGCAATCGGTCTTGGCAAGGCGCGCTCGCAGGAGCCGGCGAGCACGCTTGTCGCAGCACCGGCGCCGACCGGCTTCTCGAAAGGGCTCGGCGCGAGTCTCGCGGCGCTGATCATTCTCCTAGGCGGCGTAACGTACTACTACTTCACGGCGGAGTCGCGCGAGCGACAGGCCGCTGCGTTGTCCGCGCTCGAGGCGGCTACAAGGGCTTCCGAAGAACTGAGCAAAGCAAAGCAGGCGAAGTCGGATCAGAACAAGCAGGCACAGATCGCGTCGGTCGCGCCCAAGAAGGAGGCTGCTGCTCCCAAGGCGGAAACGCCCGCTCCCAAGGCTGAGACCGCTTCCAAGGCCGCGGCTCCGAAAGCTGAGGAACCGAAGGTGGAGCCGCCGAGGCCGAAAGAGCGCCTCTCGCGTTCCGAACGCGAGCGGCTCGCAGACGAGGAGGCGGCGCGCAAGGCGCTCGCGAAGGCGAGCCGCGAACCGGCTCGACAGGAAGTGGCGGTCGCATCGGCGGCGCCTACGGTTGCGACCGCAGGAAGCTCGGCCGCGACGGAGAAGCCGGCGGTGGACTACGCACGGCTTTATGAGCAGGCCGTGGCGACGGAAAGCAACGGTGACGCGAAGAGCGCGATCCGGCTTTACCGGCGCGCGGCGCGCGCAGGCAGCGGCAAGGCCGCCAAGCGCCTGGGCGAAATCTACGATCGCGGCGTGCCGGGCGTGCCGCGCGACTATGCCGAGTCGCTGCAGTGGTACGAGACCGCCCGGCAGCTGGGCGAAACCGTCGAGACTGCAGGACTGCGAGGCGGCCCGATGGAGCCGGCTCCAGCGCCTGCCATTCCGCCAAGGCGGACGAAGGCCGCCGAGTCGGAGCCCACTCCGCAGCGCGCCGTGCCCGGGCCGGGGAAGGACGAACCCCTGCCAGTACCCATACCCAAGCCGGCGCCGAAGAAAGCCGCTCCCGCGCCGGCCCCGGCGCCTGTACGGGAAGCGGCCAAAGCGGTGGCACCCGAGCCCGTTCCGGCGCCCGCGGCCGCGCCGCCGCCTGCGCCGGCTCCTTCGTCCGAGATGGAAATGCGCGGACCGATGCACGAGCGGCGCCCGTTCAATTGGCGCTACCTTTTGATCGGCGCGCTCGCGCTCGCATTCGTGCTCTGGCGTCGTGCGCGCAAGCGTCGCAGGCGTGCAGAAAGAGCCGCGTCGCAGTCCGATGCCGCGCCCGCGCCCGCGATGACGGCAGCGGCGCCTCCGGCGGCGGACGACGCGGCGCTGTTCGTGTCCTACTCCCACAAGGACCGCTCACGCGTCGAGCCGATCGTGTCGGTGATCGAGGAGATGGGGCGACGCGTGTGGATGGACCGCACGGACATCACCGGGCAGGCCGGCTGGGCGGGCCAGATCGTGCGCGCGATCCGCGAATGCCGCGCGGTGGTGCTGATGGCGTCGCCGAATTCCTACAGCTCCGACCAGGTGGTGAGGGAGCTCTACCTCGCGATGAACCACAAGAAGGCGATCGTCCCGATCGAGATCGAGCCCGCGGAGATGCCCGACGAGCTGCAATACATCCTCGCGCCCTACCAGCATCACCGCCTCAGCGGCGGCGAGGCTCGCGCCGTGCTCGGGCGCGCGCTCGCGGCAATCTGAGGCCGCGTGGCGGGCGAGGGCGCCGAGGGGCCGGTCGCGGCGCTGGTGCGCGCCTGGGAGGCGCGCGACCCTGCGCAATGGCAGAGGGAGCCGGCGCGCTACGCCGCGCACGCGCGCCGGGCGCTCGCGCTCGGCGCGCCGGGTTTTGCGTTCGACATCTGCGGCGAGGCGCGCGCGCGCTTTCCTGGCGATCGCGAGCTCGGCTACCTCGCGGCGCTGGCGCTCGCCAACGGCGGCGCGAGCGGCGAGGCCGCGCGACTGCTGCGCGAGCTGCTCGCCGCGGACGAGGGCGCGCTTCAATCGGATCTCCTCAGCCTCGCCGGCCGCATCGCCAAGGAGCGCTGGTCGCGGCTGCCCGAGGGCGCCGAGCGGCGCGAGGCGGGGGAGCAGGCGCGCGGGTTCTACCGCCGCGCGTTCGAGCGCTCGCGCGACTGGTTTCCCGGCATCAACGCGGCGACGATGAGCCTGCTGACCGGCGAGGCCGAGGAGAGCCGGCGGCTCGCGCTCGAGGTGCGCGCGCTCTGCGGGGCGGGCGAGGGCGATGCCTGGCGCTGCGCGACGCTCGGCGAGGCGGCGCTCCTGCTCGGAGAGCCGGACGCCGCCGCCCGGTGGTACCGGAAGGCGGCGGCGCTCGCCGGACGGCGGCACGGCGACGTCGCGAGCATGCGCCGGCAGGTGAAGCTGCTCGCGCCGATGGTTTCGGGCGCCGAAGCGATGCTCGCGTCGCTGCCGGTGCCCCGCGTTGCCGTGTTCACCGGGCACATGATCGACGCGCCCGGGCGCACAGCGCCGCGTTTCCCGCCGCATCTGGCGCCGGCAGTCGGCGCGGCGATCGCGCGCGCAATCGAGGACAACGAATTGGGCTTCGGCTACTGCGCGGCCGCATGCGGCGCGGACATCCTGTTCGCCGAGCAGATGCTCGCGCGCGGCGCGGAGCTGGACATCGTGCTGCCGTTCCGGCGCGAGGATTTCGTCGCCACGAGCGTCGCCTTCGCAGGGAGCGACTGGGCGGGGCGCTTCGAGCGCGTGCTCGCTGGCGCGGCGAGCGTCAGCTACGGCGTCGAAGAGAGCCACCTCGGCGACGACGTGCTCTATGCCTATGCGGCCGAGCTTACCGTCGGGCTCGCCGCGCTGCGCGCCGCCCAGCTCGAGACCGAGCCGGTGCTGCTCGCGGTGGCAGAGCCGGACGACGAAGGCAAGATCGGCGGGACCGTGGGTACCGTGCGCCGGTGGCAGGCGCAGGGGCGTCGCGCGGTGGTGCTCGACCTGCGCGCGATCCGCGAGTCCGGCGCGCCGTCGGCCGCACCGATGCCGGACGCGCGCCACGTGGCGGCCGTGCCGCGGGCGCCGGGTTTGCCCTGGGGACGGCGCCAGATCCGCACGATGCTGTTCGCGGACATGGAAGGCTACAGCCGCCTGCCCGAGCAGCAAACGCCGGAGTTCTTCGTGCATTTCCTCGGCGCGATCGAGCGCGCGCTGGCCTCGGCCGCCGGGCGCCCGGCGTTCGGCAATACCTGGGGCGACGGCCTGTACCTGGTCTTCGAGAGCGCGGCCGAGGGCGCGGATTTCGCGCTGCGCCTGCGCGACGAGATCGCGCGCGTCGACTGGGCGGCCGGGGGCCTGCCGGCGGACATGGGCCTGCGCATCGGCATGCACACCGGTCCCGTGTTCCGCACGCTCGATCCGATCATCAAGCAGGAGAACTACTTCGGCTCGCATGTGACACGCGCGGCGCGCATCGAGCCCGTGGCGGCGCGCGGCAGCATCTACGTGAGCGAGCAGATGGCCGCCGCGCTTGCGGCCTCCGGCGGCCACGCCTTCGCGTGCGACTACCTGGGGCCGCTCGGCCTCGCGAAAAACTACGGCAGCGGCCGCCTCTACCGCCTGCGCCGCAGCGGCGAAACCGAGTAGACTTTCGCCTCCCAATAACGTCAACGCGCCCCCTCATGGGGCGTTTCTTTTTCAGCCGAGATGGACGCGCCCGCACTCCCCGCCAAGCAATTCGACCCCTCCGCAGCGCGCTTCGGCGCGTCGCGCTCGCAGAAGCGCCTGGAAGACGACCGCCTGCTCGCCGGCAAGGGCCTGTACAGCGACGACCGCAACCTGCCGAATCAGGCCTGGCTCGTGGTGCTGCGCTCGCCGCACGCGCACGCGCGCATCCGCGCGATCGATGCCGCCGAGGCGCGCCGCGCGCCCGGCGTCGTCGCGGTCTACACCGGCGCGGATCTGCGCGCCGACGGCGTCGGCCACCTGCCGTTTCCGCCGCTGTTCAAGCGCGCGGACGGCGCGCCGATGGCCGCGCCGCTGCGCACGCCGCTCGCGACCGACGCGGCTTACTACGTCGGCCATCCGGTCGCGGCGATCGTCGCCGAGACGCGCGTGCAGGCGCAGGACGCGGCCGAGCTCGTCGCCGTCGACTACGAGGAGCTGCCGGCGGTGGCGACCGTCGACGCCGCGCTCGCGAGCGGCGCGCCGCAGCTCTGGAAGGAGGCGCCCGGAAACGTCTCCGCCGAGATACGCCACGGCGACGCGACCGCGGTCGAGCGCGCGCTGGCGGGCGCCGCGCACGTGGTCGAGCTGGAGCTCTGCAACCAGCGCGTCTCGGCGGTGCCGCTCGAGCCGCGCTGCGCGCTCGCCGAGTATGCCGGCGGGCGCTGGACGCTGTACACGCAGACGCAGCAGCCGACCGGCGCGCGCGAGCTGCTCGCCGCCGCGCTCGGCGCCGCGCAGGATCGCATTCGCGTCGTGGTCGGCGACCTGGGCGGCGGCTTCGGCATGAAGACGGGCGCCTACCCCGAGGACGTGCTGGCCTGCTACGCGGCGCGCAAGCTGGGCCGCCCCGTGAAGTGGCGCGGCGACCGCAGCGAGGATTTCCTCGCCGCGCACATGGGCCGCGACCAGCGATTCCACGCCGCGCTGGCGCTGGATGCAGACGGCCGCGTGCTCGCGCTCAAGGTCGACGTGCTCGCCAATTTCGGCGCCGTGCCGGTGGGCTCCACGGCGATCGTGCCGATGATGCTGGCGCCGAAGGTGGTGACGTCCGTCTATCGCGTGCCGGCGTTCGATTACCGCGTGCGCGGCGTGCTCACCAACACCATGGCCACGGGCGCGTACCGCGGCGCCGGGCGCCCGGAGGCGAACTTTCTCATCGAGCGGCTCATGGACGCGGCCGCCCGCCGGCTCAAGCTCGACCCCGCGGAACTCCGGCGGCGCAACTTCATCGCGCCCGAGGCGTTCCCGCATCGCACCCATCTCGGCGACGTCTACGACGGCGGGCAGTTCGCGCGGATTCTCGATCAGGTGCTCGCGCTTTCGGAATGGCATGATTTCGAGAAAAGAAGGACGACCTCCCGGCGCAACGGCAAGCTGCGCGGGCGCGGGCTCGCCTCCTATCTCGAGTGGACCGGCGCGCTGCCCACGGAAACCGCGGACATCGAGGTGAGCGCCGACGGCGCGGTGACGGTGTACTCCGGCACGATGGCGATGGGGCAGGGGCTGGAGACGAGCTATGCGCAGCTGATCGCCGAGGTCCTGGGCGTCGCCATCGAGAACATCAGGATCGTGCAGGGCGATACTGACCGCGCCAACGGCGTGGGCAGCGTCGGCTCGCGCTCGGCCTTCGTCGGCGGCTCCGCGGTCGTCGCCGCCGGCCACACGCTGATCGCGCGCGGCAAGGAGCTCGCCGCCGAGCGGCTGGAGGCGGCGGCGCGCGACATCGAGTTCCGCGCCGGTCGCTTCGCGATCGCCGGCACCGACCGCTCGGTCGGGCTCGCCGAGCTGGCCGGCCACCAGGCCGACCGGCGCATCCGCGTCTCGGCGACGCAGACGCCGTCGGCGCCGTCCTGGCCCAACGGGGCGCAGGCGATCGAGGTGGAGATCGATCCGGAGACGGGCGTCGTCACGCTCGATCGCGTGACGAGCGTAGACGACATCGGGCGCATCATCAACCGCACGATCGTCGAGGGCCAGATCCACGGCGGCATCGCGCAGGGCGCCGGGCAGGCGCTCTGGGAGCAGGTCGCCTACGACGCGGCGAGCGGCCAGCTGCTCACGGGCTCGCTGATGGACTACGCGCTGCCGCGCGCCGACCAGTTTCCGCCGATGGCGGCGAATTTCGACGAAAGCGTGCCCTGCCAGACCAACCTGCTCGGCGTGAAGGGCGTGGGCGAGCTCGGCACGATCGGCGCGGCGCCGGCCGCCGTGCTCGCGGTGCTGGATGCGCTGGCCGAGCGCGGCGTGACGCACATCGAGATGCCATGTACGCCGGAGAAAGTCTGGCGGGCGCTGCGGGCGCGGGCGTAGCCGCCGACCGCCGGCCGCGGCTGCTCGCGCTGGCGCTGCTCGTCTCGCTGGCCTTGCACGCCCTGCTGCTCGCGCTGCTGCCGATATTGAGAGCAGTGCATCCGTCGAATTTCGATCCGCCGCCGCTCACGGCACGCCTCGCCAGGCCGAAGCCGCCGCCCGAGCCGCCCAAGGTCGAGCCGCCGCCGCCCGCGCCGCTGCCGCGCGCTGCGGCGAAACCGCCGCGCCCGGCGCCCGCGCCTGCGGAACCGCCGGCGCCGATCCTTGCCGTAGAACCTGCCAGGCAGGCGGTCGAGGCGGCTCCCGTCGTTCCCGCCGTGCCGCCGCCGCTCGCGCCTCCCCCCGCCGCAGCACGCACGGAGCCAGCGCCGGCGGCCGCAACGGGACCCGACCCGGCCAGCGTGGCGCGCTTTCGCCTCGAGCTCATGGAGCTCGCGCGGCGCTACAAGCGCTATCCGCGCATCGCGCAGGAAAACAACTGGGAAGGGCGCGTGGAGCTGCGCATCGCCTACGCCGAAACCGGCGCGATGAGCTCGGTGACGGTGAGGAAGAGCGCCGGGCGCGCCGTGCTCGACGAGGAGGCGCAGGCGATGATCCGCAGCGCGCAGGCGCAGGTCGCGCTGCCGGCGGCGCTGCGCGGGCGCGCCTTCACGCTCGAGATCCCGGTCGAGTTCTCGCTGAAGGACTAGCGGCGCGCAAACCTCGGCTGGCGCCGGTCAGATGCTCGGCTCGATGCGGCGCGCGCCGTTGAAGCGGCTGGACCAGTAGGCGCTCTCCAGCGACTCGACGCGCACGCGCGCGCCGGTCTTGGGTGCGTGCACGAACCGGCCGTCCCCCATGTAGATTCCCACGTGCGAGTAAGGCCGCTTCTGCGTGTCGTAGAAGACGAGATCGCCCGGCTGCAGTTCCGCTAGACTGACCGCAACACCCGCTTCGCTCTGCGCCAGGGTGCTGTGCGGCAGACGGATCCCCAAGGCTTCCCGGTAGACGTAGGCGACCAGCCCGCTGCAGTCGAATCCGGTGACCGGGGAGTTGCCGCCGAAGCGGTAGTCGACGCCGAGAGCGAGGAGGGCCTGAAGCAGCGCTTCGCTGCGCTCGGCGCGAGGCGCAAGGGCAGGCGCTGCTGCGGGCACGGCGGGGCTGGGAGCAAAGGACGCGCAGCCAGAGATACAGGCGCTAAAAGCAATTGAATACAGTGCCTTGCAGCGCATAATTCAAGCAATTTAGTGCATAGGTCAATTGAGAGCAACCACTAACGTTAAGAGGCTCTACCTGCCGATCTGGCTGCTCGCGGCCGCCTGCTCGGCCTGGGCGCAGGGGGCGCTCGAAGTCATCACGCTGCGGCACCGGACCGCCGAGCAGGTGATCCCGGTGCTGCAGCCGCTGCTCGAGCCCGGCGGCGCGATCCGCGGCCAGCGGGCCGCGAGCACGGCGAGCGGGCGCCTCGGCGAGTGGATGGAGCTGGGCGGCGTGAGCTCCGCCAGCGCGAGCAGCGGCGGCGGCATGCCGTCGTCGCGCGGCGGCGAGATCTCCTCGGATCGCCGCATCTGGGTCAAGGTCGAGGAAATCCGCTGACGCCACTGGAAAGAGTATTCGCCGCCGACGGCCCGCTCGCGGCGCAGGTGCCGGGGTATCGCCCGCGGCCGCAGCAGCTGGAGATGGCGCGCGCGATCCTGGAGGCGATCGAGGCGGGCGGCACGCTCGCGATCGAGGCGGGCACCGGCACCGGCAAGACCTTCGCCTACCTCGCGCCCGCGCTGCTCGCCGGCGGCAAGGTGATCGTCTCCACCGGCACCAAGACGCTGCAGAACCAGCTCTACGACCGCGACCTGCCCGCCGTGCGCGACGCGCTCGCCGCGGGCGCGGTCACCTCGCTGCTCAAGGGCCGCGCCAACTACGTCTGCCTGTACCGCCTGGAGCGCGCGCGCGGCGAGGCGCGGCTGGAGTCGCGCGAGGACGCCGCGCGCCTGGCGCGCATCGAGCGCTTCGCGGCGACGTCGATCACCGGGGACCGCGCCGACCTCGCGGCGGTGCCCGAGGACGCGCCGGTCTGGCAGCACGCCACCTCGACGCGCGAAAACTGCCTCGGTCAGCAGTGCCCGAAGTACGACGACTGCTTCGTGATGCGCGCCCGCCGCAACGCGCTCGCCGCGGATCTGGTGGTGGTCAACCACCACCTGTTCTTCGCCGACGTGGCGCTGCGCGACGAGGGCATCTCCGAGCTGCTGCCCTCGTGCAACACCGTGATCTTCGACGAGGCGCACCAGCTGCCGGAGACGGCGCGCCTCTTCTTCGGCGAGACCGTCTCTACCGCGCAGCTCGTCGAGCTCGCGCGCGACGCGCGCCTGGAGCTGCGCGGCGCGGGCGGCGCCTCGCCCGAGCTGGAGCGCGTCGCCTCGAAGCTGGAAAAAGCCGCGCGCGATTTCAGATTGTGTTTTTCGAAGGAAGGACGTTTGGCCTGGAAGCAGGCCCTTCAACAGGGACAATTCTCGGAATCGCTCGAAACGGTTTCCTCGGCACTCGAGGCGCTGCGCAGGCCGCTCGCCGAGCAGGCCGAGCGCAGCGAGGGCCTTGCCGCGTGCGCGCGCCGCGCCGGAGAAGCGGGGGCCCTGCTCGCGCGGATCGTCGCCGAGGGCATGAGGAACGAGGTGCGCTGGGTCGAGGTGTTCGGCCAGTCGCTGCAGCTGCACGTCACGCCGCTGGTGCCCGCCGAGCTCTTCCGCAAGCAGATGGCGGACCATCCGCGCGCCTGGATCTTCGCCTCGGCGACGCTGGCGATCGGCGAGGATTTCTCCCACTTCAAACGCGAGCTCGGCATCGAGGACGCTGCCGCGCGCGCCTGGCCGAGCCCGTTCGATTTCGCGCGCCAGGCGCTGCTGTACGCGCCGACAGGCCTGCCTGCCGACCCGAACGACCCGGCCTACACCGGCGCGGTGGTCGAGGCCGCGCTGCCGGTGCTGGAAGCGAGCCGCGGGCGCGCGTTCCTGCTGTTCACCTCGCACCGGGCGCTGCGGCGCGCGCACGAGCTGCTCAAGGACCGCCTCGGCTTTCCTCTGCTCGTCCAGGGCACGGGCTCCAGGAGCGAGCTGCTGGTGCGCTTCCGCGAGCTCGGCAACGCGGTGCTGCTGGGCGCGGCCTCGTTCTGGGAGGGCGTGGACGTGCGCGGCGAGGCGCTCTCGGTGGTGCTCATCGACAAGCTGCCGTTCGCGCCGCCCGACGACCCGGTGCTCGCCGCGCGCATCGAGGCGCTGCGCGCCGAGGGCGGCAACCCGTTCATGGAATACCAGCTGCCGCAGGCGGTGCTGCAGCTCAAGCAGGGCGCAGGGCGCCTGATTCGCGACGAGACCGACCGCGGCGTGCTCGTGCTCTGCGACCCGCGCCTGCACACGAAGTCCTACGGCCGCACGGTGCGCGCGAGCCTGCCGCCGATGAAACTGACGCGCTCGCTCGCGGACGTGCAGGCGTTCTTCGCTAGAATTCCCTGATGAAGATCCTCATCACCGGCGGCGGCGGATTCCTCGGTTTCCGATTGGCGAAGACGCTGCTCGCGCGCGGCCAGCTCGGCGGCCGGAAGATTTCTTCGGTGACCTTGCTGGATGGAGCTTTTCCTCCGGGTGTAGAGAAACTGCCGCAAGTTACGGCTGTGAGAGGCGACGTGTCGGACGCGAAGACCCTCGACGCGGTCTGCCCGCCCGGCACCGAGGCGGTATTCCACCTCGCGGCGGTGGTGAGCGGCGCGGCCGAGGCCGATTTCGACCTCGGCATGCGCGTCAACCTGCAGGGCATGGAGCTGCTGCTCGCGCGGCTGCGGCGCAACGCCGCGGGCGGCGCGAAGCCCGCGCGCCTCGTCTACACGAGCTCGGTGGCGGCCTTCGGCGGCGACCTGCCGGCAGTGCTCGACGACTCCACCATCGCCAACCCGCAGACCTCCTACGGCGCGCAGAAAGTGATCGGCGAGTACCTGGTCACCGACTACTCGCGCAAAGGCTTCCTCGACGGGCGCTCGCTCAGGCTGCCGACGATCGTCGTGCGCGCGGGCAAGCCGAACGCGGCAGCTTCGTCCTTCGCGAGCGGCATCCTCCGCGAGCCGCTGAACGGCGCGGTCTCGGAATGCCCGGTGGCGCCCGAGACCGGCGTCTGGCTGCTCTCGCCCGGCAAGGTGGTCGAGGCCTTCATTCACGCCTGGGAGCTCGCGCCCGAGGCCTGGGGCACGCAGCGCTGGCTCAACCTGCCCGGCATCACCGCGAGCGTGGCGCAGATGGTCGAGGCGCTGCGCCGCGTCGCCGGCGACGCCGCGGCGAAGCGCGTGGTCTACAAGGCCGATGCGCGCATCCAGGCGATCGTCAAGACCTGGCCGGTGAACTTCCGCACGCCGAGGGCGCTGGCGATGGGCTTCAAGGCCGACCCGGACGTCGAGTCGGTGATCCGCGCCTACGTCGCGGACGAGAACATCAAGCTCTGAATTACCAGTTGGGGTCCCAGAGCTTCCACCAGGGCGCGCTGTTGCTCGCCTTGCCGGTGAGGTACTTGCTCTCGGGGAAGTTCTTGCGCATGACGCGGTCCGAGGCGTCGCGCAGGTCGGTCATGCCCATGGCGTCGTAGGCCTTGACCATGATGAACACCGCCTCCTCGGTCGCCGGCGCGTTCGGGTAGTTCTTCACCGCGTACTGCGCGCGGTTGGCCGCGGCGACGTAGGCGCCGCGCTTCATGTAGTAGCGCGCGACGTGCACTTCGTTCATCGCCAAGGCGTTGACGAGGTAGCGCATGCGCGCGCGCGCGTCCTCGGAGTACTTCGAGTCCGGGAAGCGCGTCACGAGCTCCTTGAACGCGTCGAAGGCCTCGCGCGTGCCCTTCGGGTCGCGCTCGGTCATGTCGGGCGTGTCGATGAGGCTCATGATGCCCTGGTTCTCGTTGAAGTTGACCAGCCCCTTCAGGTAATAGGCGTAGTCGACGTTCGGGTGGTTCGGATAGAGCTTGATGAAGCGATCGCAGGCGGCGATCGCCTGCGCGCGGTCGTTGTTCTTGTAGTAGGCGTAGGCGATGTCGATCTGCGCCTGCTGCGCGTAGCGGCCGTAGGGGTAGCGCGCCTCGAGCTTCTCCAGGTACTTGATGGCCCTCTCCCAGCTCTTGTCGGCCATCGCGTCCTTCGCTTCGCTGTAGAGCTTCTGCGCCGACCAGCCGACCGTCTCGTCCGTCCCGGTCTTCAGGATGCCGCAGCCGCACAGCAGCGCGGCGGCAAGGAGGAGAGCAAGTACACTGCGTTTCATGGGCAGCGATTATAGCGCCGCGATCGTGGCGACACTGCCGTCGGAGCTCGCCGGATTGCGTCTGGATCTCGCGCTGGCGAAGGCGTTCCCGCAGTTTTCGCGCGCGCGCCTGCAGGCGTGGCTGAAGTCGGGCCGCGTGAGGCTGAGCCGCGGCGGCGAGCCCCTGCGCGCGGCGGGCCGCGCGCTCGTGCTGGGCGGCGAGCGGGTCGAGCTCTCGCCGCCCGATGCCGTCGACGCCGCCGCTCCGCCGGCGCAGCGCCTGCCGCTCGCGATCGTCTACGAGGATCGCGACCTCCTCGTGATCGACAAGCCCGCGGGCCTCGTCGTGCACCCGGGCGCGGGCAACCCGGACCGCACGCTCATGAACGCGCTGCTCGCGCACGCGCCGGCGCTGCGCCAGGTGCCGCGCGCGGGCATCGTGCACCGCCTCGACAAGGACACGAGCGGGCTGATGGTGGTGGCGAAGAACCTCGGCGCGCAGGCGAATCTCGCCGCGCAGCTCGCCGAGCGCAGCGTCGCGCGCACCTATCTCGCGCTCGTGCACGGCGAGCCGCCCCAGCAGGGGCTCATCGACGCGCCGGTCGGCCGCGATACGCGCTCGCGCACGCGCATGACGGTCACGCGCCGCGGCAAGGAAGCGCGCACGCGCTATCGCGTGCTCGAGCGCTTCGGCGGAGAAGGGCGCCCGGCCTGCGCGCTGCTCGAGTGCCGCCTGGAAACCGGGCGCACGCACCAGATCCGCGTGCATCTGCAGCACCTGCGCCATCCGGTGGTCGGCGACCCGGTCTACGGGCGCGGCGCGGGCCGCGGCCCCGAGTTCGGCCGCCAGGCGCTGCATGCCGCCGAGCTCCAGCTCGTGCACCCGCGCACGGGCAAGCCGCGGCGCTGGAAGGCGCCGCTGCCCGCGGACATGAAGAAGCTGCTGGCGAGCCTGCGCCGTGGGCGGTGAGCTGATCCTGCCGGACTGGCCCGCGCCGCGGAACGTGCGCGCTCTGGTGACGACGCGAGCCTTCGGCGACCTGAAGAGCGCATCGTCGAGAGCGAAGCTGCGCGCGAGCCTGCCCGCGGAGCCCTGCTGGCTCCGGCAGGTGCACGGCGTCGGCGTGATCGACGCCTCGCGCTACGCGGGTCCGGTCGAGGCAGACGCGTCGTTCACGAGGCGCAAGCACGTCGTGTGCGCGGTGCTGGCCGCCGATTGCATGCCGGTGCTGCTCGCCGACGAGCGCGGCGAGGCGGTCGGCGCCGCGCACGCGGGATGGCGCGGCCTCAGCGCCGGCGTAATCGATTCCACGGTGGCGGCGATGGGCCTGCCCGCGGCGCGCCTGATCGCATGGCTGGGGCCTGCGATCGGCCCTCGCGCCTACGAGGTCGGCGAAGAGGTGCGCGATGCGTTCCTGAAGGCGGACGCCCGCGCCGCTTGCGCTTTTGCAGCGAATCGGCCCGGCCGCTGGCTGCTGGATCTCTACGCGGTGGCGAGGCAGCGCCTGGCGGCGCTCGGCGTGACGAGAGTCGCCGGCGGCGCCTTCTGCACGGCATCGGACGCCGCGCGCTTCTTTTCCTACCGCAGGGACCGATCCCCGGAGCGCATGGCCGCGGCGATCTGGCTGGCCGAGTAGAATTGCGCCCCCGATGTCGGTCCTGCAGTGGATCGTGCTTGCGAGCTTCGCGGGCGGCGCGCTGTCCGCCGGCATGGCCGCGTTCGCGCTCCTCGTGCGCGCGGCCTGGGTGCAGACGCTGGTCTCGTTCGCCATCGGCGCACTGCTCGGCGCGGCGTTCCTGGAGGTGATCCCGCACGCGTTCGCGCACGGCGAGGCGCATGAAGTTGCGGGTGCGATTCTGGGCGGCATCCTGGTGTTCTTCCTCCTGGAGAAGCTGCTGCTCTGGCGCCACTCCCACGACGTCGAGGACGAGGAGCATGAGCCGGGAGAGTCGGCCGGCGACGCGCACGCGCACGGCCATGGCCACGTCCGCGCGGGCGCGCTGATCGTCGTAGGCGACACGATCCACAACTTTCTCGACGGCATCCTCATCGCGGCCGCATTCCTGCAGAGCACGCAGCTCGGCGTCGTTACCGCCCTGGCGATCGTCGCGCACGAGATTCCGCAGGAAGTGGGCGACTTCCTGATCCTGCTGCACTCGGGCTACTCCAGGGCCAAGGCGTTCGCGCTCAACATGCTGTCCTCCTGCGCGACGCTCGTGGGCGGCGTGCTCGGCTACTACGCGCTGCAGGTCGTGGAGCGCTGGATGCCGGTGCTGCTGGGCGGCGTCGCCGCGAGCATGATCTACATCGCGGTCGCCGACCTCATCCCGGGACTGCACCGGCGCACCTCGCTGCGCGCCACCGTTTCCCAGACGGTGCTGATCGCCCTCGGCATCGGCACGATCGCGCTCGCGCGGGCCTTGCTCGGGCACTCGGACTAGAAACCTGACCGGGGACTTGCGCTGGTCTTTTGTGCGGCGCAAAATCAATCATTGCCGTGAGAAGCTGAGGCTCCCCTGCAGTACCCGTACGCCACTCCGCCAGGGGCTTCCGAGCCCGCCAGCTGGATGCCGAGCCTGATGCAGGACTCGGCGCGCTTTGCCGCGCTGCAGGCGAGCTACCTCGCGAAGCAGATGCAGCTCTGGACGAGCCTGTTAGGCGGCGGCGCGAGCCCGGTCGCAGCGGCGCCGGGCGACAAGCGCTTTTCGTCCCGGGAGTGGCGCGACAACGCGTACTTCTCCTATCTTCGGCAATCGTACCTGCTCGCCGCGGAATTCCTCACCGAGCTCGCGCGCGAAGCCGAGCTCGACGGCAAGGCGAAAGAGCGGCTGCAGTTCGCGGTGCGGCAGTGGTGCGACGCGATCTCGCCGGCGAATTTCGCCGCCACGAACCCGACGGTGCTGCGTGAGGCGCTCCAGACCAAGGGGGAGAGCCTCACGCGCGGCCTCGCCAACCTGATCGCCGACACACGGCGCAGGCGCATCCTGCAGACCGACGAGTCGGCCTTCGAGATCGGCGGCAATCTGGCGGTGACGCCGGGCGACGTGGTCTACGAGAACGGCCTGATCCAGCTGATCCAGTACCGCGCCGCGACCGCCCAGGTGGGCGAGCGGCCGCTGGTGATGGTGCCGCCCTGCATCAACAAGTTCTACATCCTCGACCTGCGCCCGCAGAATTCCTTCGTGCGCTACGCGGTGGAGCGGGGCCACACGGTGTTCATGGTCTCCTGGAAGAACGTCGGCCCCGAGGATGCGGCTTACGACTGGGATGACTACATCGAGTCCATATTCAAGGCTTTTGAAGTTTCGAGAGCCGTTGCCCGATGTGAGCGCGTCAACGCCCTGGGCTTCTGCGTCGGCGGCACGCTGCTCGGCGCGGCGCTCGCGGTGATGGCCGCGCGGGGCGAGCACACGGTGGACGCCGTCACCTATCTCGCCACCATGCTCGACTTCGAGGCGCCGGGGCAGATCCGCGTCTTCATCGATCCTGAGGCGCATGCCGCGCGCGAGGCCCAGATCGGCAACGGCGGCATCTTTCCGGGCGCCGACCTCGCCGCGACGTTCAACGCGCTGCGCGCCAACGACCTGGTCTGGCCGTACGTGGTCAACAATTACCTGATGGGCGGCACGCCCTCGGCGTTCGACATCCTCTACTGGAACGCCGACAGCACCAACCTGCCCGGGCCGATGTACTGCAATTACGTGCGCAACACCTACCTGGACAACAAGCTGCGCGTGCCGGGCGCGGTGGTCAACTGCGGCGTGCCGGTGGACCTCGGCCGCGTCGATCGGCCCTCGTTCATCGTTGCCACGCGCGAGGACCACATCGTGCCCTGGCGCGCGGCCTACCGCTCGGTCGGACTGCTCGGCGGCGAGAAGACCTTCGTGCTGGGCGCTTCGGGACACATCGCCGGGGTCATCAACCCGCCGGCGGACCACAAGCGCAGTTTCTGGATTTCGGACAGCTATCCGGCAGGTGCCGAGGATTGGCTCGGCCAGGCGCGCGAGCAGCGCGGCAGCTGGTGGCCTACGTGGGCGCAGTGGCTGGAGCGGTTCAAGGGCGGCGCGCGGGAAGCGCCGGCCCAGACCGGCAGCGAGAAATATCCGGCGATCGAGCCGGCACCCGGCCGGTACGTCAAGCAGAAGGCAGAGCGTTCAAACCAGGAGAGTTAGCCATGGAAGACATCGTCATCGTAGGCGCGGCGCGGACCGCGATCGGCAAGTTCGGCGGCTCGCTCGCGAGCGTCCCGGCGGCCAGGATGGGCGCGCACGTCATCGGGAAGGTGCTCGAGCGCGCGGGCGTGAAGCCCGACCAGGTCTCGGAAGTGATCATGGGGCAGGTGCTTGCGGCGGGCGTCGGGCAGAATCCGGCGCGGCAGGCGGCGATCTGGGCCGGGTTGCCGGACATGATCCCGGCCATGACGATCAACAAAGTCTGCGGCTCCGGGCTCAAGGCCGCGATGCTGGGCGCGCAGTCGATCGCCAACGGCGACGCCGACATCGTGGTCGCGGGCGGGCAGGAGAACATGAGCGCCGCGCCGCACGTGCTGAACGGCTCGCGCGACGGCTTCCGCATGGGCGACGCGAAGATGGTCGATTCGATGATCGTCGACGGCCTGTGGGACGTCTACAACCAGTACCACATGGGCGTCACCGCCGAGAACGTGGCCAAGGAATACGCGGTCTCGCGCGAGGAGCAGGACGAGTTCGCGGTGAAGAGCCAGAACAAGACCGAGGCTGCGCAGAAGGCGGGCAGGTTCAACGACGAGATCGTTCCCTACGAGGTGCCCTCGCGCAAGGGGCCGGTGGTGTTCGGCGCCGACGAGTACCCGCGCCACGGCGCGACCGTGGACGCGATGAAGGGCCTCAAGCCCGCGTTCGACAAGAACGGCACGGTCACGGCGGGCAACGCTTCGGGGATCAACGACGGCGCGGCCGCCGTGGTGCTCGCTTCGGCGAAGAAAGCCAAGGAGCTCGGCCTGAAGCCGCTTGCCCGAATCAAAGCCTTCGCGTCGGCGGGCGTCGATCCGAAATACATGGGCATGGGCCCGGTGCCGGCCTCCAAGCGCTGCCTGCAGCGCGCGGGCTGGTCGCCTGCCGACTTGGATCTCATGGAGATCAACGAGGCGTTTGCCGCGCAGGCGATCGCGGTGAACCGCCAGATGGGCTGGGACACGGCGAAGGTGAACGTCAACGGCGGCGCGATCGCGCTCGGCCACCCGATCGGCGCCTCGGGCTGCCGCATCCTCGTCACGCTGCTGCATGAGATGCAGAAGCGCGGCGCGAAGAAGGGCCTCGCGTCGCTGTGCATCGGCGGCGGCATGGGCGTGGCGCTCGCCGTGGAACGCCAGTAAGGCGAATTTCCGCCGGCGGCGGCATGCACGCGATGTAGTAGA
>DATKKT010000088.1:0-14373 GCA_035542795.1 Burkholderiales bacterium | reverse complement strand
ACATCTACCCCAACGAGCACAAGTATTACGCCCACGTGCGCAGCGACAAGCGCTGGGAGCCGGTGCCGATCATCGAGGAGCTGAAGCCCAAGGCGAAGGCCGCCGGCCTGTGGAACCTGTTCCTGCCGCGCTCGCCGCGCGCACCGGGCGGCGGGCTGTCGAATCTCGACTACGCCCCCTTGTGCGAAATCATGGGCCGCGTGTCCTGGTCGCCCGAGGTGTTCAACTGCTCGGCGCCCGACACCGGCAACATGGAGACGATCGAGCGCTACGGCAGCGAGGAGCAGAAGAAGCAGTGGCTCGATCCCCTGCTCGAGGGCAAGATCCGCTCGGCCTTCCTCATGACCGAGCCCGCGGTGGCCTCGTCGGACGCCACCAACATCCAGATGCACATCAAGCGCGACGGCAACGACTACGTCATCAACGGCCGCAAGTGGTGGTCCTCGGGGGCGGGCGATCCGCGCTGCAAGGTCTACATCGTCATGGGCAAGACCAACCCGGACCACGCCTCGCGCCACAGCCAGCAGTCGATGATCCTCGTGCCCGCGGGCACCAAGGGCATCAGCATCATCCGGCACCTGCCGGTGTTCGGCTACGACGACGCGCCGCACGGCCACATGGAGATCGAGTTCAAGGACGTGCGCGTCCCGGCCTCGAACATCCTGCTCGGCGAGGGCCGCGGCTTCGAGATCGCGCAGGGGCGGCTCGGGCCCGGGCGCATCCACCACTGCATGCGCTCGATCGGCCAGGCCGAGCGCGCGCTCGAGAAGATGTGCAAGCGCGCGACGCAGCGCGTGGCCTTCGGCCGCACGGTGGCCGAGCAGGGCGTGACGCGCGAGCGCATCGCCGAAGCGCGCATCATGATCGACAGCGCGCGCTTCATGGTGCTGCACGCGGCCTGGCGCATGGACACGGTCGGCAACAAGGTGGCGCGCAAGGAGATCGCCATGATCAAGGTGCTCGCGCCCAACATGGCCTGCAAGGTGATCGACTGGGCGATGCAGGTGCACGGCGGCGGCGGCGTCTCGGACGACTTCGGCCTCGCCAACGCCTACGCGCACCAGAGGACGCTGCGCTTCGCCGACGGCCCGGACGAGGTGCACCGCAACGCGATCGCCAAGCAGGAGATCGCCGAGCAGACCTCGGTGGCCGAGGCGCTCGCGACCCGGAGGAAATAACCCGTTCGCGCTAGCGCGCGAGCAGCGCGCCGAGCTCCTCGGCGACCTGCGCGAGCTCCGACTCGGTGTTGAGGATGTCGGGCGTGAGGCGCAGCCGGTCGCCGACGGCGTCGGTCGCGATGTGGTGGCGCGCGAGCGCGGCGGCGAGGCGCAGCGGGTCCTCGTGCTCCACGGTGAGGAAGGCGCCGTGCTCGTCGCCCGCGCCCTCCGAGGGCACCCCGCGCAGGCGGAGGAAATCGGCGAGCAGCTGCTTCTGCTCGATGGAGTAGTCGCGCAGGCGGTCCACCCCCATTTCCAACGTCAGTTCCAGCCCCGCGAGCGCCTGGATGGGCGCGAGCACCGAGGGCGTGGCTTCCAGCCAGGCGTCACCTCCGGCGGCGAACTGCGGCGGCTCGGGGCGTTCGTGGGCGAAGGGCTTCTCCTTGGCGAACCAGCCGGTATCCAGCGTACGCAGCGTCTCGGCGAGGCCGGGGCGCACGTAGAGCCAGCCCGCGCCGGGGCCGCCGCGCAGGTACGCGGCGCAGGCGCCGATCGCGAAATCGACGCCGAGCCCGTTCGCGTCCAGCGGAAGCACGCCGGCGTGGTGGTAGGCGTCGAGCAGCACGAGCGCGCCGGCGGTCTTCGCCGCGCGCAGGAACTTGGGCAGGTTGTGGATCCACTCGCCGGTGCGGCACTGCACGCTGGAGAGCACCACGAGGTCGGCGTTGCCCAGCGACAGCTCGCGCCAGGGCATCACGCGCAGGTCGATGCGGCCCTTCTCGCGGTACACGCGCAGGATGAAGTCGATCGAATCGGACTCGCCGTCCGAGGTCACCACGCGCAGCTTGGCCTTGCTCTCGCTGCCCAGCGCGTTCAGCACCGCGCGCAGGCCCTGGCCGGCGCTCGCCTTGGGCACCACGCAGTCCGCCCGCTTGGCGCCGATCAGGCGCGCGACGAGCGCGCGAAAGCGCTCGCGCGCGGCGAGCCATTCGCTCCAGGCGCCCTCCATGTCGTGGTACCAGAGGTCGAGCGCGTGCTGCACATCCTGCGCCGTGCGGTCGGGCGGGCGGCCGAGCGCGTGGCTGGCGAGGTAGATGCGCCGGTGCTCCTTGCGCGTGCGCGCAAAGCGCGGCCAGATGCGCTTCTTCAGCCAGGCCTCGGTGATCGGCTCGGTGCTCACGCGGCCCTATAATGCACGAAAGCTTCCGGGGGGGCGATGATCAAGATCTGCGGATTTCGCATCAGCAATTATCACAACAAGGTTCTCATCGCGCTGCACGAGAAAGGCCTGCCGTTCGAGGAGGACTGCAACGTCCGGCCGTCGCAGGATCCCGCCTATCTCGCGCTGAGCCCGATGGGCAAGGTGCCGTACCTCGAGGTCGACGGCACGCGCCTGTCCGAATCGGAGGTCATCCTCGAATACCTGGAGGACGCCTTCCCGCAGAAGCCGCTGCTGCCCGCGGAGCCGCTCGCGCGCGCCAAGGTGCGCGAGCTGGTGACGGTGATCGAGCTGCACCTGGAGCTGGTGGCGCGGCGGCTCTACCCGGGCGCCTTCTTCGGCGGCACGAACTCCGACAGCACCAAGCAGGCGGCCGAGAAGGACCTCGCCAAGGGCGTGCGCGCGCTCAAGGCGCTCGCGAAATTCGACCCCTTCATCGCCGGCCCGCAGCTGACCCTGGCCGACTGCGCGGCGGCGGTGCACCTGCCGATCGTGACGATGGTGACGAAGATCACCTACGGGCGCGATTTCCTGGAGGACCTGCCGCCGCTCAAGCCCTACCTGAAGATGCTCGGCGAGCGGCCCGCGTTCGCGCGCGTGGCCGCCGACCGCAAGGCGGCGCAGGAAGCGGCCGCGAAGGCCGCGGCGAAGAAGTAGGGCGCCTTGAGCGCTCCGCTGGCCGCCTGCCACGAGTGCGACCTGCTGCAGCGGGAGGTGCCGCTGCCCGCGGGCGGCGTCGCGCGCTGCGTGCGCTGCGGCGCGGAGCTGTACCGCGACCGGCCCCACAGCCTCGACCGCGCGCTGGCGCTCACGGCCGGCGCGCTGCTGCTCTTCGCGATCGCCAACTGCTTCCCGATCCTCGGCCTCGCGCTGCAGGGGCAGGTGATCAACACCACGCTGTACGACACCGTCGACCGGCTCTGGGACGAGGACATGAAGTCCGTGGCGGCGCTGGTGTTCGCGACCACCATCGCGATGCCGGCGCTGGAGCTCGGCGCGCTCGCCTACCTTCTCGCGCCCGTGCGCTTCGGCCGGCTGCCGCCGCACTTCGCGCTCGTCTTCCGGGTGCTGCAGGCGGTGCGCCCCTGGGGCATGGTGGAGGTGCTCATGCTCGGGGTGCTCGTGTCGCTGGTGAAGCTCGCGCACCTGGCGGGCGTGGTGCCCGGCATCGCGCTCTGGTCCTTCGGCGCGCTGATGCTGGTGATGGCCGCCCTCGCCGCGGTGTTCGACCCGCGCGCGCTCTGGGAGCGGGCGGCGAGCCTGGCGCAGGCGGGGGCGGCGCGATGAGCCGCGCCGTGACCGCCGCGCAGCTGGGGCTGCTGCACTGCCACGTCTGCAGCCAGCTGTCGCGCGCGCCGAAAGGAGCGCACGAAGTGCGCTGCTCGCGCTGCGGCGCGGCGCTGCACTTTCGCAAGCCCGCGAGCGTGCAGCGCAGCTGGGCGCTGCTGGTGGCGGCGATGATCCTCTACGTCCCGGCCAACGTGCTGCCGATGATGAAGACGAGCTCGCTGTTCGGCTCGCAGTCGGACACGATCATGAGCGGCGTGGTCTATTTCTGGACCTCGGGCTCCTGGTACCTCGCGCTGATCATCTTCTTCGCCAGCATCATGGTGCCGCTGCTGAAGATGATGGCGCTCGCGCTGCTGCTGGTGTCGGTGCAGCGGCGCTCGCGCTGGCAGCCGGAGCAGCGTGCGCGCCTGTACCGCCTCGTCGAGTTCGTAGGCCGCTGGTCCATGCTCGACATCTACGTGGTGGCGGTGATCGTGGCGCTGGTGCAGCTGAAGGCGCTGGCGACCATCCAGCCCGGCCCCGGCGCCGCCGCGTTCGGCGCGGTGGTCGTGCTGACGATGTTCGCGGCGATGGCGTTCGATCCGCGCCTGATCTGGGATACTCGCGACTTTCCGCATGGCTGAATCCACGCAGCTTCCCGACGTGCCCGAGGCGGTCGCGGCGCCGAAATCGCGCCGCTCGCTGCAGCTCGTCTGGCTGATCCCGCTGGTCGCGGCGCTGGTCGGCGGCTGGCTCGCGGTCAAGGCGATCATGGACAAGGGCCCGGTGATCACCATCGCTTTCGCGACCGCCGAGGGGCTGGAGACCGGCAAGACGAAGATCAAGTACAAGGACGTCGACATGGGGCTCGTGACGGGCGTCGCGCTCGCGCCGGACACCTCGCACGTCGTCGTGACCGCGGAGCTGGTGAAGGACGCGAGGCGCTACCTTGTCGAGGACACGCGCTTCTGGGTCGTGCGCCCGCGCGTGTCCGGCGGCACGGTGACCGGCATCGGCACGCTGCTCTCGGGCTCCTACATCGGCATGGACATCGGGCTGTCGAAGACGCCGAAGGAGAAGTTCGTCGGGCTCGAGATCCCGCCGATCGTCAACACGGGCGAGCCCGGCCGCACTTTCGTCCTGCGCGGCGACAACGCGGGGTCCCTGGACGTCGGCTCGCCGCTGTACTTCCGGCGCCTGAAGGCGGGCCAGATCGTGAGCTACGACCTGGCCAAGGACGGCCGCGGCATCCTCATGAAGGTCTTCGTCAACGCGCCCTACGACAAATTCGTCAACGACAACACGCGCTTCTGGCACGCGAGCGGCATCGACGTGACGCTCAACTCGAGCGGCGCGATCATCGACACGCAGTCGGCGGTCTCGATCCTCATCGGCGGCCTCGCGTTCGAGACGCCGGCCGAATCGGGGGACCTGCCGCAGGCGGCGGAGAACGCCGAGTTTCGCCTCTTCGCCAACCGCGGCGAGGCGCTGCGCAATCCCGAGACCGACGTCATGAAGCTGGCCCTGGTGTTCGACGAGTCCGTGCGCGGGCTCTCGCCCGGCGCGGAGATCGATTTCCGCGGCGTCGCGGTCGGCACCGTGACGCAGATCCGCCCGCACGTCGACGTGGCCGGCAGCCATTTCAAGATCCGCGTGAAGGCGGACTTCTTCCCGCGGCGCATGCGCTCGAAGGACACCGGCAAGGTGATGAGCAACGACCAGCGGCGCGCGCTGCTCTCGGGCATGATCGCGCGCGGGCTGCGCGCGCAGCTGCGCACCGGCAACCTGCTCACCGGGCAGCTGTACGTCGCGCTCGATTTCTTCCCGGGCGCCGCGCGGCCCAAGCCGAAGCCGGCCGAGCGCATGGACGACGACGACCTGCCGGAGATCCCCGCGGTGCCGAGCAGCCTGGTGCAGCTGCAGGAGACGCTCGCCGCGATCGCCGCGAAGGTGCAGAAATTCCCGCTCGAGCAGGTCGGCGCCGACCTGCAGACGACGCTGAAGGGCGCGACGCGGCTCATCGAGCACATCGACAGCGATCTCGCGCCCGAGCTGCGCGCGACGCTCACGGAGGTGCGCAAGGCGGTCGAGTCCGCCGACCAGGCGTTGAAGCCCAACTCGCCGCTCTCGCAGGACGCACGCGACGCGATGCGCGAGCTGGCGCGCGCGGCGGCGGCCTTCCGCATGCTCGCCGATTACCTGGAGCGCCATCCCGAAGCGCTGATCAGCGGCAAGCGCGAGGACCCGAAGGAGACCAACAAGTGACGCGCACAAGCCGGCCTGCGGCGGCGCTGCTCGCGGCGGCGGCGCTGCTCGCGCTCGCCGGCTGCGGCAGCTCGCCGGTGACGCATTTCTACACCCTGAGCCCCGCGGCGGCGCCCGCTCCCGCGGCCGCCGGCAATGCGCCGACGGTGGCGATCGGCGCGGTGCAGCTGCCCGACGGCCTCGACCGCCCGCAGATCGTGCTGCGCGGCGCCGGCAACCAGGTGACGTTCTCCGAGTTCGAGCGCTGGCTGGGCGCGCCGAAGGACGAAATCGCGCAGGCGGTCGCCGGCGGCCTGAGGCAGGCGCTCGGCGGCGCGAGCGTCTACGCCTACCCGACGAGCGCAGGCGTGAGCGCCGACGTCAACGTGCTGCTGTACGTGCAGCGCTTCGATTCGGTGCTGGGCGACGCCGCGACGGTGGAAGTGCTCTGGCAGGTCGTGCCCGCGAAAGGCGCGGCGAGGAGCGGGCGGACGTCGGTGCGCGAGCCGGCGTCCGGCGCCGGCTACGACGCGCTGGTGGCGGCGCACGGCCGCGCGCTTGCCGCGGTGAGCCGCGACATCGCGGCGGCGATCCGCGCGGCGCGCTAGGCGCGCGCGGAGCGGCCTACTTCAGGTCCGAGTCGACGCTGTAGACCGTGCCGCCCCAGCTCGCCTGCACGGCGGCGCCGGATTCGGGCACCTGGTAGACGTCCACCGACGGGTTGAACGAGCGCACCATGCCGCCCGTGCCCGTGCTCACCGAGCCGCTCACGTCGCCGCCGAGGCCGCCGGCGAGCGTGAACTGGCCCATCGCCTCCTTGCTCTTGAAGACGAACACCTGGTAGACGCGCTGCTTGCCGACGCCCGGGCCGGTGCCGGCGCGCTGGCAGGTCATGAACACGGGCTTCTTCGTCGCGCTGTCGAACAGCACGCCCGTGCCGCGCTGGCCTACGAAGAGGATCGCGTAGATCGACGAGATGTCGAACACCGCGTAGCCTGCGGCCTTCTCGACCGCCGCGCGCGCCTCCGGCTGCAGCTTGTAGAGCTTCTCGAGCGCGCCCTCGGCCATCTTCAGGCGCGCCGCGCGCTCGGCCTCCTTCTGCTCGGGCGTGAGCTTCGAGCTGCCGTTCTTCTTCTCGTCGGCGCTCGCGCCCAGGGCCGGCGCAGCCAGCGCGGCCGCTGCCAGCCCGCAGATCGCGAGCGCGCATGTTCTCCTGCTCTGGTTCATCGTGTTCCTTCGGTCCGGGGTGGTTACTGCGCGAGCGGCACTTCGCCGGCGATCTCGTACTTCACGAGCGCGCGCACCTTGTTCTCGAGCTGCACGTAGCGCGCGAGCTTCGCGCCGGGCAGGACTTTCGCGAGCCGCTGCACGAGCGCGCGCTTCATCCTGACTTCCGTCTCCTCGATGCCGATCAGCCGGTCGAGCAGCGCGCGCGCCTTGGCGTCGGTGAGGCTGCCGGCGTTGTACTCCTTCGCGTAGTCGACGATCAGCAGCGCGGTCTGGTCGTTCACCTTGGCGAGCTCCTTCTGGTAGCCCTCGTAGATCGGCCAGAAGCGCTTCGCCTCGGCCTCGGTGAGCGGCAGGTTGGCGGCGACGAGCTGCTTCTTGTCCGCCTTCAGCTTCTCGCGCAGGACCTGCATGCTGTCCGCGGCGGCGGGCTTGTCCTGCGCCGCCGCCGGCAGCGCGAGCAGCGCGGCGGCCGCGAGCAGGGCGATTTGCAGAAATTTCATTGCGATTCTCCTAGCTTGAGGCGAGTTTGGCGTTGCGGATCGTGTGCAGCGGCAGCTTCACGCCCTCGAGGCTGGCGCCGCCCGAGGACAGCTCCAGCGAGCGGATGTTCTCCACCGGGTAGAGCGTCAGCCGGCCCTCGGTCTGGATGGCGAGGTGCCGGCCCTTGAGGAAATCCTCGAGCTTGAGCTGCTGCGCGGCCTTGTTGTCGGTCATGGCGTCGAACGAATAGCGGACCTTCGAGCCGTCGTTGAACTGGATGGTAAGGAAGCGCATCGCACTCATCTTGGCATCTCTCCGCAGGAAGTCAGGCGGCCATCATGCCCCAAAGCGGAAGCCGCGGGCAATGCCGTGGCGGCACCGCGGCGCGGGTCGGTCAGTCCTGCTTCGGAACGGGCCGCGGCCGGCCCTGCAGGTCGATGGCCACGTAGGTGAGCACGGCCTCGGTGACCTTGACGATCTTCGCCTCCTCGCGGCCGCGCTCGGCGTAGACCTCGACCTTGACCGTGATCGAGGTGTTGCCGATGCGCGTGACGTCCGCGTACAGCGACAGCACGTCGCCGATCTGCACCGGCTGCTTGAAGACGAAGGAGTTCACCGAGACGGTGGCGACGCGGCCGCGCGCGACGCGGCCGGCGAGCGTGCCGCCGGCGACGTCCACCTGCGCCATGATCCAGCCGCCGAAGATGTCGCCGTTTTGGTTGGCGTCGGCGGGCATCGGCACCACGCGCAGCGCCGGGATCTTGCCTTCGGGCAGCGCGAGCCCCGGCGGCTGGTGCGAAGCCTTGCCCATGCGCGCTATTGCTTCTTCTGCGACTCGAGGTAGTGCAGCGGGCCGCCGCGGAACGGCGCGAAGCCGGTGCCGAAGATGAGCCCGGCGTCGATGAGCTCGGCGTCGGGCACGATGCCCTCGGCGAGCACGGCCTTCGTCTCGTCCAGGTAAGGCTGAATGAGCGCATCCACCGTGCGCTGGTCCCAGGCGCCCGGCTGGCCCTTCACCGGCTTGTTGTTCTCCCAGCGGTAGATGCCCTGGCCCGACTTGCGGCCCAGGTGCCCGAGCGCGACCTTGTTGAGCAGCAGCTCCGGCGCCTCGGGCTCCTTGCCGCTCGCGTCCTTCTTGGCGAGCTGCTTGCCCGCGTGCAGGCAGATGTCGAGGCCCACCGTGTCGGCGAGCTCGATCGGGCCCATCGGCATGCCGAATGCCTCCATCGCGGCGTCGAGCGTCTCGGGCTTCATGCCCTCCTCGAGCATGCGGAACGCGTTCTGCATGTAGGGACCGAGCACGCGGTTGACGAGGAAGCCGGGCGAGTCCTTAACCGGCAGCGGCAGCTTGTCGACCTGGCGCACGAACGCGGTCGCGCGGTCCGCAAATTCCTTTTTTGTCTTTTCAGAAGAAATGATCTCCACGAGCATCATTTGCGGCACGGGATTGAAGAAGTGGATGCCCACCAGCCGCGAGGGATCCCTGAAGTTCGCCGCGATGTCGGCGAGCTTGAGGCTCGAGGTGTTGCTCGCGATCACCGCGTCGGGCTTCGCCATCGCCTCGATCTTCGCGAACAGCTCGCGCTTCGCCTTCAGGTCCTCGAAGATCGCCTCGATGATCACGTCGGCCTTCGCGGCGCCCGTGCCGGCGACGTCCGGGATCAGGCGGTCCATCGCGTCGCGGATGCGCGCGGGCTCGCGCAGCCGGCGCTTGAACAGCTTCGCCGCGCGCTCGACCGCGGGCGCGAGGCGCTCGGGCGAGGTGTCCTGCAGCGTCACGGTGATGCCGCGCATCGCGCAGATCGCGGCGATGTCGCCGCCCATCACGCCCGCGCCTACGACGTGCACGTGCTGCGCCCTGAAGTCCACGCCCTTGGCGAGGCCCTTCATCTTCTCCTGCAGGAAGAAGATGCGGACCAGGTTGCGCGAGGTCGGGTGCTCGGAGAGCGCCTTGAGCGAGCAGGTCGGGTCGTCCTTGCAGGCGAAGGTGTCGCCGTCGTACTGCTGCCAGGCCTTGAGGATCGCGTAGGGCGCCGGGTAGTGCTCCGGACGGGCTCTCTTGGCGACCTGTTTTCTAGCCTGCGAAACTACAATTCCTCGAAAAGACAACAACAACTTCTGCAGCAACGGCAATTGCCGCGGCGGCTTCGCTTCCAGCGTCACCATGCGCGCGGTGTTCTCGAGGATCCGCGCCGGCACCGCCTCGTTCACGAGGCCCATGCGCTTGGCGCGCTTCGCGTCGACGGTCTTGCCCGTGAGAATCATGTCCATCGCCGCGACCGGGCCGACCAGCTTCGGCAGCCACATCAGGCCGTGCCAGAAGGGCCAGATGCCGAGCATGACCTCGGGGAAAGCGAAGCGCGTCTTCGGGTCGTCGAGCGCCACCCGGTAGGTGCAGGCGAGCGAGAGCTCCAGGCCCCCGCCCATGCAGAAGCCGTTCACCATCGCGGTGGTGGGGAAGGGCAGGTCGCGCATCTTCTGCGTCATGTCCCAGCCCTTGCGCGTGAAGGCGAGCGCCTCCTCGGCGTCCTTGAAGCGCACGAACTCGTTCACGTCCGCGCCGGCGATGAAGCTGTCCTTGCCCGAGCGCAGGATCAGGCCCTTCGGCTTGGCCGCGGCGATCTCGTCGAGGATCAGCAGCAGCTCGTCGATCACGTCGCGCGAGAAGCTGTTCGCCGACTCGCCTGCCTTGTCGAACGTGAGCCAGGCCAGGCCCTGCGCGTCGGTCTCGTGGCGCCAGTGGCGGTACGCGGTCTTGGCGCGGTCCATCATGCCGCCTCCACGAGCATCGCGCCGCCGAGGCCGCCGCCGATGCAGATCGACGCCATTCCTCGCTTCGCATTTTTTCTTTTCAATTGACGAATCAAATGCAAGACAATCCGTGCGCCTGACGCTCCCACGGGATGGCCCAGTGCAACCGCGCCGCCGTCCACGTTGAGCCTGTCCTGGTCCATCTCGCCGAGCGCGCCGTCAAGGCCGAGCTGCTCCGTGCAGTACTTCGCGTCCTTCCAGGCGGCGAGGCAGCCCAGCACCTGCGCGGCGAACGCCTCGTTGATCTCCCAGTAGTCGACGCCGTCCAGCTTGAGATTGTGGCGCTGCAGGATCGGCGTCGCCGCGTGCACGGGACCGAGTCCCATCTGCGCCGGGTCGAGGCCCGCCCACTGGGAGTCGAGGATTCTTCCAACGGGTTCCAAGTTGAATCTAGAAACAGCGGATTCAGAAGCAAGAATCAGCCAGGCCGCGCCGTCGGTGATCTGCGAGCTGTTGCCGGGCGTGACGTTGCCGTACTTGCGGTCGAAGAAGGGCTTGAGCTTGGCGAGGTTCTCCATCGAGGAGTCGCGCCGCACGCCGTCGTCCAGCGTATAGGTGGCGCCCTTCATGTCGTAGAGCGCCTCGAGCTCGCCGCCGCCCGCCTTCAGGTGGCCCTCGTCCTGGGCCTTCGTGACCCGCTGGTGGCTGCGAACCGAAAACGCATCCATCTGCTGGCGCGTGATGCCGAAGCGGTGCGCGATGTTCTCGGCGGTCTGGCCCATGAGCAGGCCGACCATCGGGTCGGTGAGCCCCTTCATGATGCCGATGACCGGGTTCAGCAGCGCGCCGAACGGCAACTTGGTGAATTGCGCGATCCTTTCTCCAGTACCTCTTTTTTGAGAAAAATCCGCGAACCAATTGACCATCCGGTCGCGATACAGCAGCGGCGCGCGCGAGAGCGCGTCCACGCCGCCCGCGAGCACCAGGTTCGAGCGCCCGGCGAGGATGCCGTTGATGCCCGAGTCGAGCGCCTGCATGCCCGAAGCGCAGTTGCGCATCACGGTCCAGCCGGGGACCTTCTGCCCGCAGCCCATGCGCAGCGCGGCGACGCGGCCGATGTTCACTTCGTCCACCGAGGGCGCGGCGCAGCCGAGGATCACCTCGTCGAGCTCGGTCGGCGCGAACTTCTGGCGCGCGAGCAGCGTCTTGCCCGCCTGCGTGGCGAGGTCGGCCGCCGAGAACACGCCGGGCCGGCTCTTCGCCTTGAGGAACGGCGTGCGCGCGCCGTCGATCACGTAGATGGGTTTGGCGAACACGTCAGGCGGCCTTCGCGGTGGCAGCCTTGGCCTCGTGCGCGAGCTTTACGGCGATCTCGGCGCGGCCGAAGTCCTGCGCGAAGTCGTTCACCTTGATCACGTTCCTGCGCAGCGCTTCCTTGCGCTGCCAGAGCGCCTGCTCCTCGGGAGAAATGATCTTGTTCTGAACTCCCAGAGAACTCACATCGGCGCCCGGCTGCGGAACGATCTTGCCTTTCTTCACCGCCTTGCGCAGCTTCTCGTCGACCGGCTCGCAGGCAATGGCCGCGAGAAACGCCGCCTCGAGCACCGCGGTCGGATCGGATTCGCCCTTCGGCAGGTACATGCCTTCGGACAGGCGATCGCGCGCCGCTCCCGGCTCGAGCAGGATCTTCGCGCTCTCGCGGTTGCGCGAGTCGAGCGGCGGCCGGAACGACATGCCGAGCGGGAAAATGACGAAGCGCAGGAACGTGGCGAGGCTCTTCACCGGGAAGTTGGACAGGATGCCGTCGATCGCCTCCTGCGCGCGGTAGACGAGGTCGCGCACCACCCAGCGGATCATCGGCAGGTCCTCCTTCGGGCGGCCCTGGTCCTCGTAGCGCTTGAGCGTCGCCGAAAGCAGGTACAGCATCGACAGCACGTCGCCGAGGCGCCCGGAGATCTTCTCCTTGCGCTTGAGGGCGCCGCCCATCGCCAGCATCGAGACGTCGGCGAGGAAAGCAAAGGCGGCGGCGAGGCGCGAGGCGAAGCGGTAGTAGTGGCGCGTCTCGGGCGCGCCCTCGCGCGGCGTCTGGCCGAGGCGCGAGGTCGTGACGCCGTGCACGAAGGCGCGCACGCCGTTGGAGATCGTGTGGCCGATGTGCGAGGTGAACGCGTCGTCGAACTCGATCGAGGCGGCGGCGCCGGTCATCTCCTTGGCCGCGCGCATCTCGCGCAGCACGTAGGGATGGCAGCGGATCGCGCCCTGGCCGAAGATGATCAGCGTGCGCGTGAGGATGTTGGCGCCCTCTACGGTGATGCCCACAGGCATCACCTGGTAGCCGCGCCCTACCCAGTTGTCGGGCCCCAGGCAGATGCCCTTGCCGCCGTGGATGTCCATCGCGTCGTTCACGCAGGCGCGCGCGCGCTCGGTCATGTGGTACTTGGCGATCGCCGAGATCACCGCCGGCTTCTCGCCCAGGTCCACCGCGCCCGCGGTCATCACGCGCACCGCGTCCATCATGTAGGCGTTGGCGGCGATGCGCCCGAGCGCCTCCTCGACGCCCTCCAGCTTGCCGATCGGCGTCTTGAACTGGCTGCGCACGCGCGCATACGCGCCCGTGACGCGCGCGAGCGCCTTCGCGCCGCCGGCGGAGGAGGTGGGCAGCGAGATCGAGCGGCCCGCGGCGAGGCAGCCCATCAGCATCATCCAGCCCTTGCCCGCGTAGTCGCGCCCGCCGATGATCCAGTCGAGCGGCATGAACACGTCCTTGCCGGAGTTCGGGCCGTTCTGGAACGCGGCGTTGAGCGGCAGGTGGCGCCGGCCGATGTTCACGCCCGGATGGTTCGTAGGCACCAGAGCGCAGGTGATTCCCAGGTCTTCCTTCCCACCCAGGAGCTTTTCCGGGTCGTACAGCCTGAAAGCCAATCCCAGCAGAGTCGCGACCGGCCCGAGCGTGATGTAGCGCTTGTCCCAGGTGACGCGCATGCCGAGCACTTCCTTGCCCTGGTAGGCGCCCTTGCAGACCACGCCGTAGTCGGGAATCGAGGCCGCATCCGAGCCCGCCTCGGGGCTGGTGAGCGCGAAGCAGGGGATCTCGAGGCCCTTGGCGAGTCGCGGCAGGTAGTGGTTCTTCTGCTCATCGGTCCCGTAGTGCAGCAGCAGCTCGGCGGGCCCGAGCGAGTTGGGCACCATCACCGAGACGCCGAGCGCGTTGGAGCGCGTCGAGAGCTTCATCACCACCGCCGAGTGGCCGAGCGCGGAGAAGCCGAGGCCGCCGTACTTCTTCGGGATGATCATGCCGAAGAAGCCCTTGTCCTTCAGGTACTGCCAGACCTGCGGCGGCAGGTCCTGGCGCTCGTGCGTGACCTCCCAGTCGTCGGTCATCGCGCAGACTTCCTCGCAGGGGCCGTCGAGGAAAGCCTGCTCCTCCGCGGAAAGCCGCGGCGCGGGGATCGCGAGCATCTTGTTCCAGTCGGGCTTGCCCGAAAAGAGGTCCGCGTCCCACCACACGGTGCCCGCGTCGATCGCCTCTTTTTCCGTCTGCGACATGTCCGGCAGGATGCGCCGGAACATCGCGAGCACGTGGTCGCTCACGAGGCGCCGGCGCAGCGCCGGGACGACGAGCACTGGCGCGATGAAGACGAACAGGAACAGCAGCACCGCGTCGGTCTGCGGCGAGAGCTGCAGCGCGGCGGCCCAGGTCGCGGTCATCAGGCCCGCGGCGACGGTCCAGACGAGGATCGGCGCCTGGAAATAGGCGAGCGTCATCAGCACCACGATGGTGGCTGCGGCGAAAACGGCGTAGTCGAGCATCGGAACCCCCTCCGGAAGCGAAACGATCAGCGAGTCAGGCGGCTTTCTTCACGTCCGCGGCGCTGTGCAGCGGCGCGAGCAGGCCCGCTTCGAGGAACGCGGTGAGGCGCGCCTCCAGCAGGCGCGCGTCGTAGCGGTCCTCGGGCTTGCAGCCGGCGATGAGCTGCACGGTGTCGGTCGCCGCGAGCGTGTAGGCGAGCGTGCCGAACATGA
>DATKKT010000087.1:0-5416 GCA_035542795.1 Burkholderiales bacterium | reverse complement strand
TGCGCGTGGGCGCGCGCCGGCCCGACCTGGCGGCCCGCGTCCGCTACGAAGGAGAGCGCGGGCACGTTCAGCTGGCGGGGCTGTCGCGAAGCCTGCACGCGAGCGCGAGGACGCCGTTCGGCGCCGCGGAGCGCAACGTCGAGGGCAGCGGCGTGGCGCTCTCGGGCTCGCTGCCGGGATTCGGCGACGACACCGTCCTCCTCCAGGCGGCGAGCGGCAAGGCGATCGGGCGCTACTTCAACGACCCCCTGAGCGCCACGGGCCTCGCGCGCGCGCCGGACGGGCGCCTCGCGCTCGTGCGAAGCTCGGGAGCGACGCTCTACTACCAGCGTCAGTGGGCGGACGATTGGATGAGCGTGGCCGGCGCGAGCGCGCTCTGGATCGGCGACGAAGGCCTGCGGCAGGCTGAGTCGCTGAAGCGCGCGGTCTACGGCTCGGTCAACCTGATCCACCGCCTGAACCCGCGAGCGATCGTGGGTGGTGAGCTGCTCTGGGGCGAGGCGACTCGCGTTTCGGGCGTGTCGGCAGCCAACACGCGCGTGCAGATCTCTTTCCGGTACCTTATCTTCTAGGGCAATGTCGACCCAGCAAGATCCCGCCGGGTGGCGCGCAGCGTTTCCGCCGGCTCAGTGGCTTCCCGGCTACCGCCTGCCCTGGCTGCGCAATGACGTCGTCGCGGGCGTGACGCTCGCCGCCTACGGCATTCCGGTCTCGCTCGCGTACGCCTCGCTCGCCGGCCTGCCGCCGCAGTACGGCGTCTACTGCTACCTGATCGGCGGCCTGTTCTACGCCCTGTTCGGCTCGTCGCGCCAGCTCGCGATCGGGCCCACGTCGGCGATCTCGATGCTCGTCGGCACGACCGTGGCCGGCATGGCCGGCGGCGACCCGGCGCGCTGGGCCTCCATCGCCGAGCTGACGGCCCTCGTCATCGCCGCGATGTGCATCCTCGCCTGGCTGCTGCGGCTGAGCTCGCTCGTCAACTTCATCAGCGAGTCGATCCTGCTCGGCTTCAAGGCGGGCGCCGCGTTCACCATCGGCATGACGCAGCTGCCCAAGCTCTTCGGCGTCAAGGGCGGCGGCGAGCACTTCTTCGAGCGCATCGCCGTGCTGTGGGGCCAGCTGCCGGACACCAATCCCACCGTGCTCGTGTTCGGCCTCGCCGCGCTCGGCGTCCTGCTGCTGGGCGAGAAGTTCCTGCCGGGCCGCCCGGTCGCGCTGCTCGTCGTCATCGCGTCCATCGTCGTGCTGTCGGTGACGCCGCTGGCGGCGGCGGGGATTGCCATCGTCGGCGCGCTGCCGCAGGGGCTGCCCGATTTCCACCTGCCCGCTCTGCGCGTGCGCGACGTGGAGGGGGTAATCCCGCTCGCCTTCGCCTGCCTGCTGCTCGCGTACGTCGAGAGCGTGTCGGCCGCGCGCGCGCTGGCGCAGCAGAACGGCTACGAGATCGACCCGCGGCAGGAGCTGCTCGGCCTGGGCGCGGCGAACCTCGCGGCGGGCCTGTTCCAGGCGTATCCGGTCGCCGGCGGGCTGTCGCAGTCCTCGGTCAACGACAAGGCGGGCGCGAAGTCGCCGCTCGCGCTCGTATTCGCCTCGGTGACGATCGGCCTCGTCCTCATGTACCTCACCGGCCTGCTCGCCAACCTGCCGAGCGTGGTGCTCGCGGCGATCGTGCTGGTCGCCGTCAAGGGGCTCGTCAAGGTCGACGAGCTGCGCCACGTTTGGCGCGTGAGCCGCTTCGAGTTCGCCGTGTCCATGGTGGCTTTCGTGGCGGTGCTGATCCTCGGCATCCTCGACGGCGTGATGGTCGCCGTCGTCGCCACGATGCTCGCGATCATCCGCCGCGCCGCGCACCCGCGCGTGTCCTTCCTCGGCCGCATTCCGGGCACGCGCACCTTCACCGACATGGAGCGCAATCCCAGCAACGAGCCCGTGCCCGGCGCGCTCGCGTTCCGCGTAGAGGCTTCGCTGCTGTATTTCAACGTCGAGCACGTGCGCGAGGCGCTCTGGCGGAAGATCGGCGCGCTCGCGCAGCCGCCGAAGCTGGTGATCTGCGACCTTTCGATCACGCCCAACGTGGACCTCGCCGGCGCGCGCATGCTGTCGAAGCTGCACGAGGCGCTCGCCGCGCGGGGCATCCGCCTGCGGCTGGTCGCCGCGCACGCCGCGGCGCGCGACATCCTGCGCGCCGAAGGCCTCGAGGAGCGTATCGGCTATCTCGGCCGCAGGGTCTCGGTCGCCGACGTGGTCGACGAATCCCTGGGCAAGTCCGCGCCGGCCCCGCTGCGCTAGCCGCCCTTGGCCCTCGTCATGAACACGAGGCGCTCGAAGAGGTGCACGTCCTGCTCGTTCTTCAGCAGCGCGCCGTGCAGCGGCGGGATGATGGTCTTGCGGTCCTTGGAGCGGAGGGCATCGGGCGGGATGTCCTCGGCGAGCAGGAGCTTGAGCCAGTCGAGCAGCTCGGAGGTCGAGGGCTTCTTCTTCAGGCCCGGCACCTCGCGCACTTCGAAGAACACCTCCATCGCCTCCTTGAGCAGCGACTTCTTCAGCGCCGGGAAGTGGACCTGGACGATCTTCTCCATGGTCTCCTTGTCCGGGAAGCGGATGTAGTGGAAGAAGCAGCGCCGCAAGAACGCGTCGGGCAGCTCCTTCTCGTTGTTGGAAGTGATGAACACGATCGGCCGGTGCTTCGCCTGCACGAGCTCGCGCGTCTCGTAGACGTAGAACTCCATGCGGTCGAGCTCGCGCAGCAGGTCGTTCGGGAACTCGATGTCGGCCTTGTCCACCTCGTCGATGAGCAGCACGCAGGGCCGCTCCTGCGTGAACGCCTGCCAGAGCATGCCCTTGACGATGTAGTTGTGGATGTCGTGCACCCGCTCGTCGCCCAGCTGCGAGTCGCGCAGCCGGCTCACCGCGTCGTACTCGTAGAGGCCCTGCTGCGCCTTGGTGGTGGACTTGATGTGCCACTCGAGCAGCGGCACGCCGAGCGCCTTGGCGACCTGGACCGCGAGCATCGTCTTGCCGGTGCCGGGCTCGCCTTTCACCAGCAGCGGGCGCTGCAGCGTGATCGCCGCGTTGACCGCGAGCGTGAGGTCCTCGGTGGAAACGTATTCTGCGGAACCGGTGAAGCGCATCGGGCGTCCTTGGCCAAAATCGCATTATAATCGCCCGCTTATTCCAACTTCCGCGGACAGCGAAACGGGAATGGCCCTCACCAGAACACGAACAACGATGCTTGCGGCATTGCTGGCCAGCGCGCCGGCGTTCGCCCAGCAGGCCGCGCCGGCGGGGAACCCCGCCGAGGCGCACAAGAAGATCGCGATGTGCGAAGGCTGCCACGGCATCGCCGGCTACAAGACGGCCTTCCCGGTCGTCTACCACGTGCCGAAGCTGGGCGGCCAGTCCGCGGCCTACCTGGCGAACGCGCTGAACGCCTACAAGGCGGGCCAGCGCAAGCACCCGTCCATGCGCGGCATCGCGGCGAGCCTCTCGGACAAGGACATCGCCGACCTGGCCGCCTACTACTCGACTTCCCGGCGGGGGGGCCACTGATGAGAGCGCTCTCGTTCGCCGCAGCCTGCGCCGCCGCGCTGGCGCTCTCGGGCAACGCCTGGTCCGCCGACCCGGCCGCCGGCAAGGCCATCGCGGAAAAAGTCTGCGCCGCCTGCCACGGCGCCGACGGCAACAAGCCGGCCGCGCCGGAGAACCCGATCCTCGCCGGACAGTATCCGGACTACCTCGCCAAGGCGCTCACCGACTACAAGTCAGGCAAGCGCGCCAATCCGGTGATGAAGGCCTTTGCCGGCCAGCTGAGCAAGAAGGACATCGAGGACGTCGCGGCCTGGTTCGCCAGCCAGCAGTCGAGCCTGCATTTCCAGCGGTAACCCGGTCGCGCCGGCTAGTTCGTCTTCGGCTTGAAGTCGCAAAGGTCCCGGATCAGGCATTCGGGACACTTCGGCTTGCGCGCCACGCAGACGTAGCGCCCGTGCAGGATGAGCCAGTGGTGGGCGTGCTGCATGAACTCCGGCGGCGTGAACTTCACCAGCTTGCGCTCGACTTCCAGCGGGTCCTTGCCCGGCCCGAGGCCGGTGCGGTTGGCGACGCGGAAGATGTGCGTGTCCACCGCCATCGTAGGCTGGCCGAAGGCGACATTGAGGACCACATTCGCGGTCTTCCTGCCCACGCCGGGCAGGCTCTCGAGGGCCTCCCGATCCGCCGGCACCTGACCCGCATGCCTTTCAAGAATCAGTCTTGAAAGCCCGATCACGTTCCTGGCCTTCATGCGAAAGAGGCCGATCGTCTTGATGTATTCGATCAGGCCGGCTTCGCCCAGTTTGACCATCTGCTCCGGCGTATTGGCGGCCGGGAACAGCTTCGCGGTGGCGAGGTTCACCGACTTGTCGGTCGCCTGCGCCGAGAGCACCACCGCCACGAGCAGCTCGTAGGGCGTGCGGTAGACGAGCTCGCTCTTCGGATGCGGATCGGCCGCGCGGAAGCGCTCGAAGATTTCGCGCCTCTTCTGCGGATTCATGTCTTTGTCTTGCGCTTTAGGGCAGCCGCGATCACGGCCTTGCGGTCTACCGCGACTGTGACCGGTTTCTCTTCAAAAAGCCTTTTCTTCCTGAGGCGCGCCCGAACCTTGGCAGCTTTCGCGTCAGCCTCGGTCCAAGGCATGGCCGTGCGCACCATGTCGATGCAGTCGACGGGGCAGGGCGGCAGGCAGAGTTCGCAGCCGGTGCAGTAGTCGGCGATCACGGTGTGCAGGTAGCCCTGCGCGCCGGCGATCGCGTCCACGGGACAGGCGTCGATGCAGAGCGCGCAGCCGATGCAGCGCGCTTCGTCGACCCGGGCGACCGCGACTCGCTTCATAGCGGGTGATAGGCGCGCTTTGTGTCGCGCGCCAGGTATTCGTGAACGACCTTGCCTTGCTTCACTTGGAATCCGGTTTTCAAGGCAGGGGAATGAGAAGCAGAGCAAATTTCGAGAGCAAAGGGCAAAACCGCCTTCTCCAACGCCAGGCTGGCGGTGCGGGCGACGGCGGCGGGCATGTTCGGCACGCAATAGTGCACCACGCCTTCCGCCACGAAGATCGGATCGCCGTGGCTGGTCGGGCGCGAGGTCTCGGCGATGCCGCCCTGGTCGATGCCGACGTCGACGAGCGCCGAGCCCGGGCGCATCGCGCGCAGCATCGCTCGCGTGACGAGCTTCGGCGACATCTGGCCCGGCGTGAGGACGCCTCCGATGACGAGATCGGCAGAGCAGACGTGGTCCTGCAGATTCCGGGTTTCGAATTTGGCTTTCACGCAATGCTTTTTCAATTCCGAAAAGCGTTTCTCGCTTTTCGCGATCACCACGATTTCCGCGCCCAGCCCGTAAGCGACCGCGAGCGCGTTCGAACCCACGTTGCCGGCGCCCAGGA
>DATKKT010000086.1:0-7244 GCA_035542795.1 Burkholderiales bacterium | reverse complement strand
CCTGGAAGAGCTCGGCATCCCGGTCACCCGGGTGGGCACCGTAGAGACCGACGAGTTCCTGCGTACGGTCTATCCGAACATTCTCGCCTGCGGCGACGTCGCGGGGCCGTACCAGTTCACGCACACGGCTTCGCACCAGGCCTGGTACGCGTCGGTCAACGCGCTGCTGGGCGGCCTGAGGAAGTTCCGCGCCGACTACTCGGTGATTCCCTGGGCGACCTTCACCGACCCGGAGGTGGCGCGCGTCGGCCTGTCGGAAACCGAGGCGAAGGAGCGTGGCATTGCGCACGAGGTCTCGGTCTACGGCATCGACGACCTGGACCGCGCCATCGCCGACGAGGCGGCCCACGGCCTCGTCAAGGTGCTCACCGTGCCGGGCAAGGACCGCATCCTCGGCGCGACCATCGTCGGCGAGCATGCGGGCGATCTCATCGTCGAGTACGTCGCGGCGATGCGCCACGGCTTCGGCATGAACCGGATCCTCGGCACGATCCACATCTACCCGACGCTCGCCGAGGCGAACAAGTACGCCGCCGGAATCTGGAAGAGGGCGCACGCGCCGCAGTGGGCGTTGCGGCTGGCCGAGCGCTTCCACGCCTGGAGGCGGGGTTGATTTTCGCTTGAGCGCGCGGCGGCTGTCGGTCATCGTCCCGGCGCTGAACGAGGCCGCGGGCATCGCGGCCTGCCTCGCTGCGCTCGCGCCGCTGCGCGCCAGAGGTCACGAAGTCATAGTGGTCGACGCCGGCAGCACGGATTCGACGCGCGCGCTCGCTGCGCCGCTCGCCGATCGCGTGCTCGAGGCGCCGCGCGGCCGCGCGCGCCAGATGAACGCGGGCGCCGCCGCGGCTTCGGGCGAGGCGCTCGTCTTCGTGCACGCCGATACGCGGATTCCGGCCGATGCCGACGCGGCGATCCTTCGCGCGCTGGAGCGACGCGCCTGGGGGCGCTTCGACGTCCGCATCGAGGGCCGCTCGCCGCTTTTTCCGGTCATCGCCTTCTTCATGAACGCGCGCTCGCGTCTGACCGGCATCGCCACCGGCGACCAGGCGATCTTCGTGCGCCGCGCCGATTTCGCCGGCTATCCGGAGATCGCGCTCATGGAGGACGTCGCCTTCTGCAAGGCGATGCGGCGCCGCTCGGCGCCGGCCTGCCTGCGCGCGCGCGCGACCACCTCGGGCCGGCGCTGGGAGCGCGGCGGAGTCCTTCGCACCGTGCTGCTCATGTGGCGGCTGCGGCTTGCCTACTTTCTCGGCGCGTCTCCGGAGGAGCTCGCGCGGCGCTATGCCGAGGGCCGCTGAGCCGGCGCTGATCGTCTTCGCGCGCGCGCCCGAGCCCGGGCGCGTGAAGACGCGCCTCGTGCCGCTGCTGGGCACGCAGGGCGCGGCACAACTGCACGCTCGGCTGGTCGAGCGGGCGTTGAGGACCGCGAGTGCTGCGGGCTTCATAGGTATCCACTTGTATTGCGCTTCCTCGACGAAGCACAGGTTCTTCAGGAAAATGGAAAACCGGTACGGCGTCGGCTTGCACAGCCAAGGGCGCGGCGACCTCGGTGAGCGCATGTACCGTGCCTTGCGCCGGCACCCGGGCGCGCTGCTGATCGGCAGCGACGTCCCTGCGCTGCGCCCGGCCGACCTGCGCGCCGCTGCGCGCGCGCTGGCCAAAGGCGCGGACGCGGTGCTCGCGCCGGCGGAGGACGGCGGCTACGCCCTGATCGGGCTGCGCCGCGCGGCGCGCGGCGTTTTCGCCGGCGTCGACTGGGGAGGGTCGCAAGTGCTCGCGCAGACGCGCGCACGGCTGCGCGCGCTCGGCTGGCGCTGGATGGAGCTGCGCACGATGTGGGACGTCGATCGCCCCGAGGACGTCGCGCGCCTGCAGCGCTCCCGGCGCCTCGCGCCGCTCGCGGAGAGACTGCCGGGCGCTAGACCGCGCCCGCCTTCTTCAGCAGCGCGTAGATGCGCTCGGCCATGAGGCGGTAGCCGGCCGCGTTGGGGTGAATTTGGTCGGACTTGAGGCTCGAATCCCGCAGGATCTTGCCGAGCACCTCGCCCTCGTACGGGATGCGCAGCTCCTTGGCGATCTCGGCGTAGAAATCCGGCGGCGTCAGCAGGAAGCCGAATTCCGGCGTGCCGATCAGCAGCACGTCGATGCCGCGCGACTGCGCGAGCCGGATCATCGCGCGCACGTTGGCGGCGGCCTCCGCCTTCGGCAGGCGGCGCAGGAAATCGTTGCCGCCGTGGCAAAGCAGCAGCAGGCGCGGCTGATACTCGTCGAGGACGCCCGGCAGCCGCTGCAGGCCCGCCGCGCTGACTTCGCCCGGCACGCCTTCTCCCACCACGCGCCGTCCGGTCAGCTTCGCGAGCTGCGCGGGATAGCTCTCGGACTCGCTCGCCCCGGTGCCGTAGGTGAGGCTGTCGCCGAAGGCGAGCACCACCGCGTCGGCCGGCAGCGCAGCGAGCTTTGCGTGTTGGCCGCAACCTGACGCGAGCATTACGAGCAGCGCAAGCAGCGCCCCGAAGCGGGGCGCGAAGCGCGTTTTCAGCAGGCGCAATGCCATGCACGCCATGCTACACTCGCCCGCGCATTGGGCAGTCGCCCCGGCGCGCAACGCGCCGGGACGAAGTCGGCGCTGGAGGAGACGAATGAAGATCAAGAATCCGAAGGATTTCTGGGCGGGGCTGATGTTCATCGGCTTCGGCCTGTTCTTCGTGATCGTGGCGCTCGGCACTCCCGCATTCATCGACAAGCTCTGGGGCGAGAGGCTGATCCCCGGGTATCAGATGGGCACCGCGGTGCGCATGGGACCCGCCTACTTCCCGGTCTTCCTCGGCGCGCTGCTGGCAATCCTCGGGGCGATCATCTTCGTGCGTGCGTTCGCCTCGAAGCTGGGCGCGGAGGAGACGGCAGTGCACCTGCCGTTCAACTTCCTTGACCTCATCGTCGCGTTCGTGGTCTTCGTGGTGATGGTGGAGCTTGCCAAGCACCTGAAGATCTCGAACGACTACGCGATGCTCGCCTCGGCAGTGGTGCTGTCCCTGCTCGCGATCCTGTTCCGGCCGGAGGCGAAGGCGCTTACGCTGATTCTCGCCTCCAGCCTCGCGTTCGCCTACCTGCTCAAGCCGCTCGGGCTGGTGCTCGCATCGGCGGCGCTCATCTTCATCAGCGCATTTGGCGGCCATGAATTCAAGTGGAAGGAGGTCGCGATCCTGACGGTGGCGCTGGTGATCTTCTCGGTGGTGGTGTTCGTGAAGGGCCTCACGCTACCCTTCCCGATCTGCCCCGACTTCATCGAACTCTGTCCGATCCGCTAGGGGCCGCCATGGAAGGCATCTTCCACAATCTGGGCATCGGCTTCGTCGAGGTGTTCAGGCTGCAAGACATCACGCTGTGGGGCCACACGCTCTCGTACGTGCCGTTCAACATCCTCATGTGCCTGATCGGGGTGTTCCTCGGCACGCTGATCGGCGTGCTGCCCGGAATCGGGCCGGTGGCGACCATCGCGATGCTGCTGCCGGTGACCTTCAACCTGTCGCCGGTGGCCGCGCTGATCATGCTGGCGGGCATCTACTATGGCGCGCAGTACGGCGGCTCGACGACAGCGATCCTCGTCAACCTTCCGGGCGAATCCTCTTCGGTGGTGACCTGCCTGGACGGCTACCAGATGGCGCGCCAGGGGCGGGCCGGGCCGGCGCTCGCGACCGCGGCGCTCGGCTCGTTCTTCGCCGGCTGCGTGTCGACGCTGATCGTGGCGATGTTCGCGCCGCCGCTCGCCGAGGTGGCGCTGAAATTCGGCCCGGCGGAGTACTTCTCGCTGATGGTGCTGGGCCTCGTTTCGGCCGTGGTGCTCGCGCACGGCTCGCTCATCAAGGCGATTGCGATGGTGCTGCTCGGCCTGCTGCTCGGCCTGGTTGGCACCGACGTGAATTCCGGCGTGCTGCGCTTCGCGTTCGGCATCTCCGAGCTCGCCGACGGCATCGGCTTCGTGACGGTGGCGATGGGCATGTTCGGCATCTGCGAGATCATCGGCAATCTGGAGCAGAAGGAGCACCGCGAAGTCTTTACGAGCAAGGTCTCGCACCTCTGGCCCACGAAGGAGGACTGGCGCCGCATGATCGCGCCGGTGCTGCGCGGCACGGCGCTCGGCTCGGCGCTCGGCATCCTGCCCGGCGGCGGCGCGCTGCTCGCCTCGTTCGGCGCCTACACGCTGGAGAAGAAGGTCTCCAAGTACGCGCACGAGTTCGGCAAGGGCGCGATCGAGGGCGTCGCTGCGCCGGAGTCGGCCAACAACGCGGGCGCGCAGACCTCCTTCATTCCGCTGCTCACTCTCGGCATACCTTCCAACGCGGTGATGGCGCTGATGATCGGCGCGATGATGATCCAGGGCATCGCGCCCGGGCCGCAGGTGATGAGCGAGAGGCCGCAGCTCTTCTGGGGCATGATCGCCTCGATGTGGGTCGGCAACCTGATGCTGGTGATCCTCAACCTGCCGCTCATCGGCATGTGGATCAAGCTGCTCACGGTGCCGTACCGCATCCTCTACCCGTCGATCCTGATCTTCATGGCGGTGGGCGTGTTCAGCATCTCCAACCAGCCCTTCGACTGCTTCCTGATGTCGCTGTTCGGCCTGCTCGGCTACATCTGCGTGAAGCTGGGCTGCGAGCCGGCGCCGCTGATCCTCGGCTTCATCCTCGGGCCGCTCATGGAGGAGAATCTGCGGCGCGCGATGCTGCTGTCGCGCGGCGACCCGTTCGTCTTCATCAGCCCGACCAAGCCGATCAGCATGGGCTTCCTGATCGCCGCCGCGATCCTGCTGGCCATCATCGCCCTGCCGGCGCTGCGCGCCAAGCGCGAGGAGGCTTTTGCCGCCGAGGAAGCGGGCTGAGCGCGTGAAGCGCCTCTGGTTGTTAGTCGCGCTCGCGGCGTGCGCCGGCACGGCCGCGGCGCAGGCCTGGCCCACCCATCCGCTGCGCCTGGTGGCGCCTTATGCCGCCGGCGGACCGATCGACCTCTCGGCGCGGCTGCTCGCCGCGAAGCTGCAGGCGAGCCTGGGGCAGCCGGTGGTGGTGGAGAACCGCCCCGGCGCCGGCGGCAACATCGGCGTCGACCTCATCGCCAAGGGACCGGCCGACGGCTACAGCCTGGTGATGAGCGCCATTGCCACGCTGGCGATCAATCCGTCGCTGTACGCCAACCTGCCGTACGACCCGCTCAAGGACCTGCGCCACGTCACGCTGCTGGTGCAGGTGCCCAACGTGCTTGTGGTGCGCAACGACCTGCCGGCGAGGAGCGTGCCGGAGCTCATCGCGCTCGCGAAAGGCCGCCCGGGCAAGCTCGACTTCGGCTCGGGCTCGACGGGCTCGACGGGCCACCTCGCCGGCGAGATGTTCAAGATGATGACCGGCACCTTCATGGTGCACATTCCGTACAAGGGCGCCGCTCCCGCTCTCGCCGACATGATGGCCGGCCGCATCGACCTCATGTTCGACAACCTGGCGAGCGCGCTGCCGAGCATCCGCGCCGAAAAGGTGCGCGCGCTGGCGACCACGACGCTCAAGCGCTCGAGCTTTCTGCCGAACCTGCCGACGCTGGACGAGGCGGGCCTCAAGGGCTTCGACATGACCACCTGGTGGGGCGTGTCGGTCGCGGCGAAGACGCCGCAGCCGATCGTCGATCGCCTGTCGGCGGAAATCCTCAAGGCGATGGACGCGCCGGACTTCAAGGAGCGGCTGCGCGGCATGGGCTCCGAGCCGCCCGCGATCCGCACTCCCGAGCAATTCAGTGCTTTTGTATCGAGTGAATTGCGCGTTTACAGTGAACTTGTAAAGCGCTCAGGGGCAAAAGCCGACTAGATCGCCGCAATGGCCTGAACCTCGATCAGGAACTGCTCCTGGACGAGACGATCGACGACGAGCAGGGTGTTCGGCGGGTACTTGCCGTCCGGGAACAGCTTCGGGAACTCGCGCAGCCGCCAGGCCATGAATTTCGGGATGTCCTGCGAATGCACCAGGTAGGTGGTGAACTGCACGACGTTGCCCCAGCCGGCGCCGGCAGCCTTGAGCGCGGCCTCGATCTGGCGGAAAGCGCCGCCGCATTGCGTGTCGAAGTCCTCGCCCGGCGCCACCATGCCGGCGATATAGAGCGTCTCGCGCGCGTTGCGCACGCGCGCCATGTGCGAATACTGGCCGAGCGGCTTGCCCAGTGCGTCGACGTTCTCGATGCGGATCTCCGCCATGCTCATTTCCTCCCGTTCTTCGTCTTGCCGCGCGCCGCGATCTGCGCCTTCACCGTGGCGACGAGCGCGTTGCGCTCGACGGGCTTGACCACGTAGGCGTTGGCGCCGGCCTTCATGCAGCGGTCCTTGGAGGCCTGGTCCGACAGCACCGAGACGATTATCACCGGCGTCGCGACGTTCGGCGAGGCGCGGCGGATCTCGGCGAGCACCTCGAAGCCGCCGACGCCGGGCATCAGCAGGTCGAGCAGGATCGCGTCGTAGGCGTAGTTGCCGGCGAGCCGCAGCGCCTGCTCGCAGGTGCCCGCGAGCGTGACCTCGGCCTTCAGCCCCGTGCTGATCGTGCGCGCGAGGAACAGGCGCATCGACTCCTCGTCGTCGATGATCAGCACGCGATGGCGCGTGGTCTTGCCGCCGGCGTGGCTCATCGCCGCGCGCCGTGCGGCTGCGCACGCGCCATCCTGCGCGCGAGGTCGACGAAATCGCGCGCGTTGAAGTCGAAGTCCGCCTCGGGCTTCACGTCGAGCTTCGCCTTCGGCCCCTTTTCGCGCGGCCGCGCCACGAAGGCGGTCGCGAGGCCGCAGGCCTGCGCGGCGCGCAAGTCGTCCTTGTGCGCGGCAACCATCATCACCTCCGAGGGCTCGAAGCCGAGCATGGATGCTGCGCCGAGATAGGCCTCGGGGTCCGGCTTGTAGTGCCGGAACAGCTCCGCCGAGAGCACCGCGTCCCAGGGCAGGCGGCCGTGCCGGGCCATGTTCACGAGCAGCGCGACGTTGCCGTTGGAGAGCGTGGCGATGACATGGCGACGCTTGAGCAGCGCAAGTCCCTTGCGCGCATCGGGCCAGGGGTCGAGGCGGTGCCAGACGCGGTTGAGATTGTCCAGCTCGTCTTCGGTGAGCCCCTCCAGTCCGAACCGCCCGAGCAGGCCGTCGAGGATCATGCGGTGCAGCCGGTCGATGTTCATCCACGGCAGCTCGCCCGAGCGCACGCGCGCCATGGCCGGCCGGTAGCCCGCCCG
>DATKKT010000085.1:0-30552 GCA_035542795.1 Burkholderiales bacterium | reverse complement strand
GTCGCCGCGACGAGCAGCTCGGTGCCCTCGAGGGCGCGCTCGAACGCGGGCTCGACGCGCAGCGCCTCGGGCAGCGCGATCTCGGGCAGGTAGCGCGCATTGCGCCGCGCGGAGGCGATCGCGGCCGCCTGCGCGGGGTCGCGCGCCCAGAGCGTTACGCGATGCCGCGACGAGAGCGCCGCGGCGAGCGCCGTGCCCCAAGCGCCCGCTCCGAGCACCGCGAGCGCCGCCACGCGCCCGTCCTCAGTTGCCCCAGAGCTGGGCGGCGCGCACGTAGCCCGTCGCGCCGTCGGCGTGGCGCACGCGCAGCCAGCCGCCGGGCGCCGCCTCGACGAGCTCGAGCGTCACGTTCTGCGCCGCGCTGAACACGAGGGGCGCGCCCTCCTCGGGCCGCGCGCGCGCTTCCGCGGACGCGCCGGTCACGAGCAGCGTGCGCCGCTCGCCGAGCGCCTTCTTCTCGATCCAGCTCAGCGCCCCCGCGGCGTCGCGCACCTTGACCCAGGCGTCGAGGTTGACGATCACCTCGAGCGGGTAGTTGCGCTGCACGACGAAGAGCGGCGTGGCCGCCTTCGAGGGCGCGTCGTAGAGGACCGCGACCTGTTCCTGCACCGAGCGGAACTCCGCGGCCTGCAGGGCGCCGGAGAACGCGAGCAGCAGGAACGCGAGACGCTTCACTGCGGAACCTGGATTCTCGGCGCGTCGGCGGCCTGGCGGTGGCGCTCGACGTACATCTGCTCGAACGACACCGGCTGCAGCACCACCGCCGGGAATCCGGCGCGTGTGACGAGGTCCGAGATCGCCTCGCGCGCGTACGGGTAGAGGATCGTCGGGCAGCCGATCCCGAGCAGCGGCTCGAGCTCCTGCGCCGCGATGCCGCGCACCGAGAAGATGCCCGCCTGCGCCACCTCGGCGAGGAACACCGTCTTCTCGCCGGCGCGCGCGGTCACCGTCACCGTCACCACGACGTCGTACAGGCCGTCGCTGAACTGCGCGGCTTGCTGGCTGATCTGCACCTCGAGCTGCGGCGGCTCGGCGTGCATGAAGATCTGCGGCGCGTTCGGCACCTCGAGCGACAGGTCCTTCACGTAGAGCTTCTCGATCTGGAACAGCGGCTGCTCGGCCGCCACCGCGCCCGCGGCGCCCGGCTGGTCTGCGGTCTGGCTCATGTCGCTTTCGCTAGGTGGAGTAGTTGATCGAGTTCCCCGGCGCGCTCCAGCGCGTGCAGCTCGTCGCTGCCGCCGACGTGGCGCTCGCCGATCCAGATCTGCGGCACGGTGCGCCGGCCGCTGAGCCGCTCCATTTCCGCGCGCCGCTCCGGCTGCAGGTCGACGCGCACGCGCTCGACCGCGACGCCCTTCCTCGCGAGCAGGCGGTCGGCGGCCTGGCAATACGGGCAGCTCGCCGTGCAGTACATCAGCACGCGGGGCTGGATCGCGGGCGCGTTCACGCGCCTACTTTTCCACCGGCAGGCCGGCCTGCTGCCAGGCGGCGTAGCCGCCGGAGAGATTGACCACGTTGGCGAAGCCGCTCCGGCGCAGCAGCGCCACCGCGCCGCCCGCGCTGCTGCCGGTGGCGCAATGCACGATCACGGGCTTCGCCTTGAACTTTTCGAGCTCGGCAGCGCGGCGCGCGAGCTCCGCGAGCGGCACGTTCTTCGCGCCGAGGATGTGGCCGCGCGTGTACTCGTCGGCGGCGCGCAGGTCGACGACGAGCGCGTCCTCGCGGTTCATGAGCTGCGTCGCCTGCAGCGTGTTGACCCAGGGGCCGCCCATGCCCTTGCCCACGAGCGGCGCGAGCAGCATGCCGCCCGAGACCGCGGCGATGAGCACGAGCGCCCAGTGATTGACGATGAAGTCCATGAGAATCGCCGCATTATAATCCCGCGCATGCACAGGCTCGTGCTGCTGCGGCACGGCGAGTCGGACTGGAACCGCGAGAATCGCTTCACCGGCTGGACCGACGTCGACCTTTCGGCGCGCGGCGTGGAGGAAGCGCGCGCGGCCGGCCGGCTGCTGAAGTCGGCAGGCTGGGCCTTCGACCTCGCCTTCACCTCGGTGCTCAAGCGCGCGATCCGCACGCTGCACCTCGCGCTCGAGGAGCTCGACCAGCTCTGGCTGCCGGTGCAGAAGGACTGGCGCCTGAACGAGCGCCACTACGGCGCGCTGCAGGGCCTCGACAAGTCCGAGACGGCGGCGAAGTTCGGCGAGGCGCAGGTGCTCGCCTGGCGGCGCAGCTACGACACGCCGCCGCCCGCGCTCGAGGCGGGCGACGAGCGCTACGAGGCGCGCGACCCGCGCTACCGCGGCGTCGCCGTGCCGCGCACCGAGTGCCTCAAGGACACTGTGGCGCGCGTGATTCCGTGCTGGAACGAGCTCGTCGCGCCTGCGGTGCGCTCGGGGCAGCGCGTGCTCGTCACCGCGCACGGCAACTCGTTGCGCGCGCTCATCAAGCACCTGGACGCCATCTCGGACGCCGACATCGTTGCGCTCAACGTGCCCACCGGCGCGCCGCTCGTCTACGAGCTCGACGCCGCGCTGCGCCCGCAGCGCCGCTACTACCTCGGCGATCAGGCGGACATCGAGAAGCGCATGGCCGCGGTCGCCGCGCAGGGGAAAGCCAGGATCTGAGGCGCGTCCTCGCAGCGGTCGTGCTGCTGGCGGCGGTCCAGGCCCAGGCTGCGACCCGCGAGGAGGATCTCGCCGCGCTGCGCGCGCGCATCGACGCGCTGCGCACCGAGCTCGAGGGCCGCGAGTCGGAGCGCCGCGAGGCGCGCGACGCGCTGCGCGCCTCGGAAACGGCGATCTCGGCCGCCAACCGCAAGCTGCACGCGCAGGAGGCCGCGGCGAGCGAAGCGCGCGCCGACCTCGGCCGGCTGTCCGCACGGCGCGACGAGCAGCAGCGCGCGCTGAACGCGCAGCAGGGCGCGCTCGGCCGCCTGCTAGCCGCGCGCGCCGTCGCCCGCCTCGCGGGCAGCGCGCCGGATTTCGTGCGCCTCGCGCTTTCGGGCGAGGACCTCGCCGACAGCGCGCGCCGGCTGCACTACCTCGCCTACGTGTCGCGCGAATCCGCGGCGATGATCGAGGCGCAGCGCGCCGGGCTGGCCGAGCTCGCGCGCCTGCGCGAGGCCTCCGAGGCCAAGACGCGCGAGCTCGCGGCGATCGAGACCGAGGGGCGCGCCACGCGCGACGAGCTGCTGCGCGAGCGGCGCGAGCAGCGGCGCGTCTTCGAACGCGTCTCGGCCGAGGTGCGCAGCGCACGCCGGCAGATGAAAGTCCTCGAAGCCGACGAGGCGCGCCTCGCGCGCGTGGTGGAGGAGATCGGCAAGCTGCTCGCCGCGCGCCCCGGCGCGGGCTACGCGCGCGTGAGCGCCGTGCCCGAGGCCGGCAATACGACCGGGCCGTTCGCGGAGATGAAAGGCCGCCTGCACCTGCCGGTGCGCGGGGAACTTGTCGGCCATTTCGGGGCCGAACGTACGGTGGGCACCACCTCGGCGAAGGGCGTCTTCATCCGCGCGCCGGGCGGCGAGCCGGTGCGCGCGATCGCGCCCGGGCGCGTGGTCTACGCCGACTGGATGCGCGGCTACGGCAACCTGCTGATCGTCGACCACGGCGACGCCTTCCTGTCGATCTACGGCAATAACGAATCCTTACTGAAACAACCCGGCGACGCGGTTAGGCTGGGAGAAGCCGTGGCCACGGTCGGCCGGAGCGGGGGCAACGAGGAAACGGGTCTATACTTCGAGCTCCGGCATCTGGGCCGGCCTTTCGACCCCTTGAGCTGGGTGACACTGAAATGATGGGCAGATTCAAGAACTTCGGACTGGTGATGGTCGGCGCGATCGCCGGCATCCTGGTGAGCCTCAACTTCCAGGCCATCGGCCAGCTGGCCGTGCGCTCTCCGCTGCCGGTCGAGGAGCTGCGCTCCTTCACGGAGGTGTTCGGCGCGATCAAGCAGAACTACGTCGAGCCGGTCGAGGACAAGAAGCTCATCACCGAGGCGATCAACGGCATGCTCGCCGGCCTCGATCCGCACTCGGCCTACCTGGACGCCGAAGCGTTCAAGGAGCTGCAGGTCGGCACGCAGGGCAAGTTCGGCGGCCTCGGCATCGAGGTCGGCATGGAGGACGGCCTGGTGAAGGTGATCTCGCCGATCGAGGACACGCCCGCCTACCGCGCCGGCATCAAGCCCGGCGACCTGATCGTCAAGCTCGACGACCTGCAGGTGAAGGGCATGACGCTGAACGACGCGGTGAAGAAAATGCGCGGCAGGCCGAACACGCAGATCACGCTGACGATCGTGCGCAAGGGCGAGCCGCAGCCGCTCATTTTCACGCTCACGCGCGCCGAGATCCAGGTGCAGAGCGTGAAGTCGAAGGTCGTCGAGCCGGGCTACGGCTGGGTGCGCATCTCGCAGTTCCAGGAGCACTCGCCCGACGACCTCGCCAAGCAGATCGGCAACATCTTCAAGCAGGGCCCGGTGAAGGGGCTGGTGCTCGACCTGCGCAACGATCCGGGCGGGCTGCTCTACGGCGCGGTGGCGATCTCCTCGGCCTTCCTGCCGCCGAAGGCGCTCGTCGTCTCCACAGACGGCCGCACCGAGGACGCGCGCAAGAAATTCTATGCGAGCAACGAGGATTACCTGCGCGGCGCGAAGGACGACATGATGAAGAACCTGCCGCCGGCGGTGAAGACGGTGCCGATGGTGGTGCTCGTGAACTCGGGCTCGGCCTCGGCCTCGGAGATCGTCGCCGGCGCGCTGCAGGACCACAAGCGCGCCACCGTGATCGGCACGCAGACCTTCGGCAAGGGCTCGGTGCAGACCATCATGCCCCTGGGCAACAACACCGCGATCAAGCTGACCACGGCGCGCTACTACACGCCGAGCGGCCGCTCGATCCAGGCCAAGGGCATCACGCCCGACGTGATCGTCGAGGATCCGACCTCCTTGGGCGCGCGCGTGCGCGAGGCCGACCTTACCCGGCACCTCGGCAATATCCAGGACAAGAACGCCGAGAAGGAGGGGCGCGCGAAGCCTGCGGCGCCGACCCCAGCCGAGCCGCAGAAGCCGATCGAGTTCGGCGCCAAGGACGACTTCCAGCTGCAGCAGGCGCTGGCGTACCTGAAAGGCGAGCCGGTCAAGACCGCGCCCGCGATCGCGCAGAACAACAAGCCTGCCGAGAAATCGAACTGAGCCCGCGCGCCGGCGCCGCGCGGGCATCCCTTCTCTGAACGACCAGCAGCTCCTCCGCTACAGCCGGCACATCCTGCTGGGCGAAGTCGGCATCGAGGGCCAGGAGCGGCTGCGCGCGGCGCATGCGCTTGTCGTAGGCGCGGGCGGCCTCGGCTGCCCCGCCGCGCTCTATCTCGCCGCGAGCGGGGTCGGCAAGCTCACGCTCGCCGACCCCGACAAGGTCGACCTCACCAACCTGCAGCGGCAAATCCTCTACCGCACCGACGCCGTAGGCACGCAGAAAGTGGAGGCCGCGCGCTTTGCCCTGAATGCCTTGAATCCCGAAGTCGAGATCGTCACGCTTGCGCAGCGGCTCGACGCAAAGAACCTCAAGCCCCTCATCGAAGCCTCGGACGTCGTTCTGGATTGCTCGGACAACTTCGCCACGCGTCACGCGCTCAACCGCGCCTGCGTGGCGGCAAGAAAGCCTCTCGTCTCGGGCGCCGCGATCCGTTTCGACGCGCAGGTGGCGGTGTTCGACCTGAGAAAGCCCGATGCGCCCTGCTACGCCTGCCTGTACCCGGAGGACGGCGAGGCGGAGGAAGTGCAGTGCTCGCAGATGGGCGTGTTCGCGCCGCTCACCGGCGTGGTCGGCGCGCTGCAGGCGATGGAAGCGGCCAAGCTGCTCGCCGGCGCGGGCGAAACGCTGAGCGGCCGGCTGCTGCTGCTCGATGGCAAGCAGTCCGAATGGCGGAGCGTGCGAGTGAAGCGCGATCCGGCGTGCGCGACCTGCGCCGCGCGCTAGCCGAGCAAATAGCGCCGCTGCGCGGCGAAGCTCTCGGTCGGCTTCTTCGCGAAGCCGGACTTCGCGTACTGGTGCAGGCAGCCGAGCGCGTAGCGCACGAGCAGGCCCGCCTGCGCGGCAACCTCGGCGTCCGCGGGCTTGGCGGCGCCCTCGCCCGGTGAGCGCAGGGCTTGCTTGAGGGTAGCCTCGAAGCGCTCGTAGAACTGGTTCATGCGCGCCTGCAGGCGCTCGTGCTCGCCCACGAGCGCGTCGCCCGTCATCACGCGCACCATGCCGGGATTCTTCTCGGCGAAGGCGAGCAGCATCTCCACGAGCTTGGTGGCCTGCTTGCGGCCGTCGGGCTCGTCGGCGGTGATCTTGTTGGCGAGCGTGAACACCGAGCTCTCTACGAACTCGATGAGGCCCTCGTACATCTGCGCCTTGGACGCGAAATGCCGGTAGAGCGCGGCTTCCGAGACGTCGAGCTTCTCGGCGAGCGCTGCGGTCGTGATCTTTCCCCACTTCGGCTGCTCGAGCATCGCGGCCAGGGCCTTGAGGATCTCGAGCCGCCGCTCTCCCTTCACGCGCGGCATGCCGGGAATTCTACGCTCAGTGCGAGTGGCGGAACACGAGGCGCGGCAGCTCGACGACCGAGCGCACGCGCAGGTCGGCGAAGTGCGGCCGGCGCGCGTCTTCGCTCACCCATACCGTGGACATGCCCAGGCGCTTGGCCGCGCGCAGGTTTTCCGGCATGTCGTCGACGAGCGCGCAGCGGTGCGGTTCGAGGTTGTGCGCCCGCAGCAGTATGCGAAAGCCGTTGAACGCAGGCTTCGGCCGGTAGCGCGTGCTCTCGATGGTGTAGACGGCGTCGAACCAGCGCGCGACGCCGAGCGCATGCAGCACCTCCTCGACGTAATGGCGCGGCGCATTGGAGAACACGAGGCGCCGGCCGCCCAGGCGCGCGAGCGCGTGGCCGAGCGCCGATTCGCCCACCACCATCGCGTCCAGCTCCGGGAACTGGTGCGTCTCGCGGATGAACTTCTTCGGGTCCTCGCCGTAGTGGCGCACGAGCCCTTTCAGCGTGGTGCCGTAGCGCTCCCAGAAGAAGCGCCGCAGCGCGTTGGCGCCGTCCTCGTCCAGGCCGTAGCGGCGCATCAGCCAGGCGTTCATCTGGCCGTGCATCGACGGGAAGATGTGCGGCCGCGCGTCGTGCAGCGTGTTGTCGAGATCGAAGATCCACACCCGCCGCGAAGGCGGAACCTTCAGGATCTTCATGACCTACTTCGAACGGATGACGGTGCCGACGCCTTCGTCGGTGAGCACTTCGAGCAGCAGCGCGTGCGGCACGCGGCCGTCGATGATGTGGCAGGACTTGACGCCGGCGCGCGCGGCGTCGAGCACCGACTCGATCTTCGGCAGCATGCCGCCCGAGATGACGCCCTTGGCGACCAGGTCGTCGATCTTGCGCGGCGTGAGGCCGGTGAGGAGCTTGCCGGATTTGTCGAGCACGCCCGGCGTGTTGGTGAGCACGATGAGCTTCTCGGCGCGCAGGATTTCGGCGAGCTTGCCGGCGACGAGGTCGGCGTTGATGTTGTAGGTGGTGCCGTCCGCGCCGGTGCCGATCGGCGCCACCACCGGGATGAAGCCGCCCTGCTCCAGCGTCGAGATCACCGCGGGGTCGATCGCCTCGATCTCGCCGACCTGGCCGATGTCGATCTTGCCGTTGTCCTTGGTCTCGACCAGCAGCTTCTTCGCGCGGATGAAGCCGCCGTCCTGCCCGGTGAGGCCGACCGCCTTGCCGCCCGCCTGGTTGACGAGCTCGACGACCTCCTTGTTGACCTGGCCGCCGAGCACCATCTCGACCACGTCCATGGTCTCGGCGTCGGTGACGCGCATGCCCTGCACGAACTCGCCCTTCTTGCCGACGCGCGCGAGCGCGGTCTCGATCTGCGGACCGCCGCCGTGCACCACCACCGGGTTCATGCCGACGAGCTTGAGCAGCACCACGTCGCGCGCGAAGCTCGCCTTCAGCAGCTCGTCGGACATCGCGTTGCCGCCGAACTTGACGACGATCGTCTTGCCGTGGAAGCGCTGGATGTACGGCAGCGCCTCGGCGAGCACGCGCGCCTTGTCGGCGGCCTGCCCGTTGTGGAGTTGGGGAGCGTTCATCGCGCCCCCCATGTTACAGAAAAACCTACTGGATCGTGATCGCCCGGCGCGCCGCTGCGGCCTTCTTCGGCAGCGTCAGCTCGAGCACGCCGTCGCGGAACTTCGCTTCGGCTTTCGCCTCGTCGAGCTCCTGCGGCAGCGTGAAGCTGCGCGTGACTTTGCCGTAGGAGCGCTCGCTGTGCAGCACGCGCTCGCCCTCGCGGGTCTCTTTCTCGCGCTTTACTTCCGCCGAGAGCGTCAGCTGCGCGCCGTCGATGTCCACCTGGATGTCTTCCTTCTTCACCCCGGGCAGCTCGGCGGTGACCAGGTAGGCGCCGTCCTTCTCGGCGACGTCGACGCTGATGCGCGGCGCCTCGAGGGCGCCGAGCGGCTCGTAGCCGACCGGACGCACGAAGAAGCCCTTGAACAAATCGTCCACGACGCTGCGGAACGGGTCGAATCTCGTAACGTTGGCCATATAGCCTCCTGTCAAAATCGATAGGCATAAAATGGGGGTCCGCCTCCGGACTTCAAGACCTCTCTGCGAGCCCCCACCGACTTCCGCGCCCAGGTCGAGGCGCTGCGGCCCTACCTGCTGCGCTACGCCTCGCTGCAATTGCGCGACGCGGCCGCGGCCGAAGACGCGGTCCAGGAAGCGCTCGTCGCCGCGCTGGCAGGCGAGGCGAGCTTCGCCGGGCGCGCCAACCTGCGCACCTGGCTCACGGGCATCCTCAAGCACAAGATCGTCGACGCCATCCGGCGCCAGGCGCGCGAGCAGCCGGCCGCGGACCTCTCGCCCGAGGGCGGCGAGGACGAGTTCGACGCGCTGTTCGACCGCCGCGGCCATTGGGAGGAACCGCCCTCGGCCTGGGAGCACCCGGAGCAGGCGCTCAACCAGCGCCAGTTCCTCGCGGCGCTCGAAGCCTGCCTGCGCGCGCTGCCCGAGCGCACCGCGCGCGTGTTCATGATGCGCGAGCACCTCGGCCTGGAAACGCCGGAGATCTGTAAGGAACTCGGCATCACGGCGACCCATTGCTGGGTGATGTTGCATCGCGCGCGCATGGCGCTGCGGCTGTGCTTGCAAGAGAACTGGTTCGGCAAATGAGGCTGCTCAGCTGCAAGGAAACGGCCCGCCTGCTGTCGCAGGGCCTCGACCGCGACCTCGCCTTCGGCGAGCGTTTCGCCCTGCGCGTCCATCTCGCGATCTGCGACGGCTGCAGGAATGTGAGTGCGCAGTTCCGCTTCCTGCGTCGCGCGGTGCAAAGCTTTTCCGGGGGTGTAGACTTGCCGGAACAATGACGCGGTCCATGACGCGTTTTTTTCCTGGCTTGCTGCTCACCGCAGCCTTGCTCTTCGCGCAGCAAGGCGTCGTGCTGCATGCACTTGACCATGCGATGCACGATGCGGCGGTGGCGACGCAAGGCGAAGACCATGCACCGCCACTCGAACATGGCAAGAACAAGTGCGTCGCCTACGACGCAGTCTGCCACGCGACCGACGGGTGGACTGCGGCCGTCGTTACGCCGCTCAAGCAGCCCTTCGAGGTCACGCCGGGCCCGTCCGGCATCGCTGTCCTGACGCGGGTCGCGTTCGACTCGCGCGCGCCGCCCTTCTCCGCCTGATTGTTGCTGCGGCAGTAACGGCCGGGCGCGGCATGCGCCCGTCGTGCGCTTTCTTGACGGAGAACCACCTCGATGCACCTTCGGATTGGCATGGTCATCGGCGCAGCACTGCTGGTCGCTGCGACGCCCGCCGCCTCGTCCCACGAGCCGGGTCCCCATCAGCATGGCGTCGCGAAATTACAAATCGCGGTCGATGGACCGGTGCTTTCGCTGTTTCTCGACAGTCCCCTCGACAACCTGCTTGGCTTCGAGCATTACCCGAGCACCAGGCAGCAGAAGACCGCGGTCGGCGCCCTGCGCGAGCGCCTGCACGATGCAAAGGCCGTATTCGTGCCGACGCCGGCGGCGCGCTGCGCAGCCACCACGGTCCGGCTCAAGTCGCCCGTGTTCGAAAGCAAGCCGGCGGCCGGTGCCGGCCCGCATGCCGACCTCGAGGCTGAATACGTTTTCCGCTGCGATTTCCCCGATCGGCTGCGTGACCTGGAGGTGCGGCTGTTCGACGGTTTTCCGGGCATGCGGCGGATCGACGTCCAGGTCGCTGGCCCGAGGGGCCAGGTCGCGGCCGTGCTCAGTGCCTCGCAGCGAACGGTGGCGTGGTAGCTCAAGTATGAACGCGAACCTGGTCGTCGAATTGAAGGACCTGGTCTTCAGATGGTCGGCGCACCAACCGCCCTGCTTGGACATCGAGAGCTTCGAGCTCCGCGCGGACGAGCGCGTCTTTCTGCGCGGGCCGAGCGGCAGCGGCAAGAGCACGCTGCTCGGCCTCCTCGGCGGCGTCCTCGCGCCCGAGCGCGGCAGCATCCGCTTTCTCGACGCCGAGCTGACGCGATTGAGTCCGCGCGCGAGGGACCGCTTCCGCGCCGACCACGTGGGATTCATCTTTCAGCAGTTCAATCTGATCCCCTACCTTTCAGCCGTTGACAACGTGCTGCTGCCGTGCCGCTTCTCCGCGCGGCGCGGCCGGCTCGCCGCCGCGCGCGGCAAGTCCTGGCAGGGCGAGGCAGTGCGATTGATGTCGCATCTCGACCTCGAGACCGCCCTCCAGAACCGGCCCGCGATGCACCTGAGCGTCGGCCAGCAGCAGCGCGTCGCCGCGGCGCGTGCGCTCATCGGCCAGCCGGAACTCGTCATCGCCGACGAGCCGACCTCGGCGCTCGACGCCGAGCGGCAGGCCGCGTTCCTGGATCTGCTGCTGCGCGAGTGTGGCGATGCGGGTGCGACGCTCCTCGTTGTCGGGCACGACCGGCGCCTTGCCGACGCATTCGACCGCGAGGTCGGGCTGCCGTCGCTCAATCGTGCCGGCGCACTTCGGGAGGCCGCCTGATGTACTGGCTCGGCCTCGCAGCGAGGAGCGCCTGGAACCGCCGCCTGACCCTGGGCCTGACGCTAGCCGCCGTCGCACTGAGCGTCGCCCTGCTGCTCGGCATCGAGCGCGTGCGTCACGATGCGCGCGCGAGTTTCGCCAATTCCGTGTCCGGCACCGACCTGGTGGTCGGCGCACGAACCAGCCCGATACAGTTGATGCTCTACGCGGTATTCCGCATTGGCGAAGCAACCAACAATATCCGCTGGGACGCGTTTCGCGCCATCGCCGGCGATCGCGAAGTCGCCTGGGCGATTCCGCTATCGCTCGGCGATTCCCACCGCGGCTATCCGGTGCTCGGGACGACGGCGGCGTATTTCGATCACTTCCGTTATGGCGATCAGCGGCAACTCACGTTCGCGGCCGGCGCCCCGATGCGCGGCGTGTTCGACGCGGTGCTCGGCTCCGAGGTCGCCGACAAGCTCGGCTACCGGCTCGGCGGGCGCATCGTCCTCAGCCACGGCATCGGCGGCGTCGGCCTGCCGCAGCACGCCGACAAACCCTTCACCGTGGCCGGAATCCTCGCTCCGACGGGGACGCCGGTCGACCGGACGGTGCACGTGCTTCTGGAAGCGATTGCCGCGATCCACCTCGACTGGCAGGGCGGCGCGCCAGTGCCTGGCTTTTCGGTGCCCGCGCAATACGTGAGCAAGTTCGATCTTTCGCCGAAGGAGATCACCGCAGCCCTGATCGGCCTGAAGAGCCGCGCGGCCGTGTTCCGCGTCCAGCGCCGCATCAACGAGTACGCCGGCGAGCCGCTGCTCGCCGTCCTGCCCGGCGTCGCGCTCGACCAGTTGTGGGAGGTAGTCGGCATGGTCGAGCGCACCTTGCTCGCGGTCTCCGCGATGGTCGTCGCCGTAGGCCTTGCCGGGCTCGTCGCCGTGATCCTGGCCGGCCTCAACGAGCGGCGCCGGGAGCTCGCCATCCTGCGCTCCGTCGGCGCGCGGCCGGGCGGAATCTTCCTGTTGCTCACCATCGATGGGCTCATCGTCACGCTGCTCGGCTGCGCGCTCGGCGTGCTGCTGCTCGCTGCGCTCGCCGCGCTCGCGCGCCCACTCGCGCAGTCGCGCTACGGGCTCGAGATCCATCTGCAGCTCGTGTCGCTCGATGAACTGCGGATGCTCGGCGCCGTCGTGCTGGTCGGCCTGCTTGCGAGCCTGATTCCCGGCTACCGCGCGTACCGCCTTTCGCTCGCCGACGGCCTGACCCCCAGGCTATGAGGAACTTCGTGAACGCGCTCCGCATCCTGTTCGCCTCCCTGCTGCTGGCCGCCTGCGGCTTGGCGCAGGCCGCCGAGCCGCCGAAGTATCGCGTCGGTGACCGGCTGAAGCAGGCTTCCCCGGCTCCGAAGGCAGCGCGCGCCTACCAGGAGATCGGTTGGAACGCGCTCATTCCGACCGGCTGGGATCCCGCGGCGCCGTTCCGCAATTTCGACTTCAGCAGGCTGAACGACGCCGACCCGCGCGCGGACAGTGCCCTCGAGCAGCTGCGCAAGGCCTGGGACGAGGCGCCGGTAGAGCCGGGATGGAACGGGCAGCGCATCCGCATCCCGGGCTTCGTCGTGCCCCTAGAGAGAAAGGGCGAGCGCGTCACCGAGTTCCTGCTGGTACCCTATTTCGGGGCCTGCATCCACGTACCGCCGCCGCCGGCGAATCAAATCATCGACGTCTTCGCGGATAAGCCGGTAGCGAATCTGCGCAGCATGGACGCCGTGTGGGTCGTCGGCGTGCTGGAGACTCGGCGCTCCGAACCGAAGATCGGCGCCGACCACCGAATGGGCATGGGCACCGCCGGCTACCGGATGAAGGCGGAGCACATCGAACCCTACAAGGAACGCTGATGCCTGTGGCCCGTCTGCGACAAGCCTGCGCGGCCGCGACGCTCGCGTTCGTAGCCGTCGCGAACCTTACGGCTTCGGCCGGCGACGCCGCGCCGTTGGAGGAAACGCCGTGCATCAGCGCCAAGGACCGCGAATGGGTGAGGCAGACCTACGCGGCCACCGAGGCGCGCTTCGGCCTTGCGACTGTCGGGCGCGAGCTGCTCGACTTCGACCGCGAACAGCGCGCCCTCCATGCGCAGCTGGCGGCCTGCAGCAAAACCACGGCGCCGCCCGCCGCTGCTGACTGCGCCACGCTTGAGAAGCAAATTCGCGCCGGGGAGCCCAAGCTCGCGGACCTTTCGACGCGCTTCAAGGCTGCTCTCGATATGGAGTCTTACCTCTCGACGCTCAAGCTGCGGCTCGCCCGGCCCCTGTGCGAGGACTAGCGGCATCCCGGTGACGGCGCTGCTGCTGTCGCTCGCGACCTTCGCCTCGACGCTGGCGGGCGGCGCGTTCGCGCTTCGCTTTCGCGACCGATTGCACCTGATCCTCAGCTTCACGGCCGGCGTGCTCCTCGGCGTCGTGAATTTCGAGATTCTTCCCGAAATCTTCCATCTGGCGCACGAGCGTGCCATCGACGCCGGCGCGGCGATGGCCGCCCTTGTGGCCGGATTCCTGCTCTTTCACGCCCTGGAGAAGGTCGCGCTGGTCCACCATGCGCACGAGGCGGCGTACGCGGCACATCGCCATCCGCGCGTCGGCGTGCTTTCCGCGCTCGCGCTGATCGGGCACAGCTTCATGGACGGCGTCGGGATCGGGCTCGCCTTCCAGGTTTCACCTTCGCTCGGGATTCTGGTGGCCATTGCCGTGATCACGCACGATTTCTGCGACGGCCTGAACACGGTCGGCCTGATGCTGCTCAATCGCAATACGGGCCGGCGCGCGGTGGCGATGTTGCTCCTGGATGCCGCTGCTCCCGTCCTCGGCGCCGCCTGCGCCCTTGTGCTCCGAGTCCCCGACTCCGTGCTGATGCTCTATCTCGGATTCTTCGCCGGATTTCTCCTCTACCTCGGCGCCGCCGACGTGCTGCCGGAGGCGCATTCCCGAGCCGGTCCGGCGCTCGCCGCCGGCCTGTTCGGGCTCACCTGCCTTGGGGCCGCGTTCGTCTTCGCCGTCGCCCGCCTCGCCCGCTAGGCGGGCACATTGCGCAGCACGGCGACGGCGAGCCCGGCGATAGAATCCGCGGGTGGCCCACCACCGCATCCCGATCGCCCTTGCCGTAGGGCTCAATTCGGCGATCGTCGTCGTCGAGGCCGCGGCGGGGCTGCGCGCCAACAGCCTGAGTCTCGTCATGGACGGCGTGCACAATCTGTCCGACGAGCTGGCGCTGGTGCTGATTCTCGCCGCCTACGTCGCTTCGACCGGGGTGTCCCGCCACCTGCTGCGCAGCGCCAATCTGCTGAATTCGATCGGGCTGCTTTGCCTGAGTGGCCTGCTGCTCTGGCAGGCATTGCTGCGGCTCGCGGAACCGGAGCCGGTTGCCGGTCTGGTGCCGGTGGTGGCCGGCTTGTTCGCGGCCGCCGCGAACTGGGGGGTGGCCCGCTTGCTGCGAGAGCCCAGCCGCGACAACGCGGCAGTGCGCATGGCGTATCTCCACAACAAAAGCGATGCCCTGATGTCGCTCGCGCCCGCGCTCGCCGGCCTGCTCATCATGGTTTCGGGTTACGCGATCTTCGACGCGCTTGTCGCCTTGGCCGTTGGGCTATGGATCGCGATCTCGACTGTGCGCGAATCGCTTGCGTCCGGCGAGGAACTGGTCTGGCCCGAAAAGATCGTCTGTGGACACGGGCAACACGGCGATGCTTGACAGGTCGTGTAGACTCATCGGAGAGTACCTGGCTGACATGACCCGACCGCTCCGCTACCTGTTGCTCGTCGTCGCGCTGCTGTTTGCGCAGCACGCAGCGATGCTGCACGGCCTCGCGCATGCCAAGCACGATCTGGCGCTGGCGGCGCATCACGACGGTAAGACGCCGGAGCTGGGTCACGGCAGCAAAGATTGCGCTGCGTTCGGCGCACTTGCGCATGCAGTGGGCGGTGTCGCCGTTACGCGGCTGCCCGCGACGCCGCAGGTTGCGCCGCAGTCGCGCCGGTTTGCTTCATTCTTCGCGGTCACGCGCACCGGCTTCGCCTCACGCGCGCCGCCCCTCGCTTCCTAGGCAATTCCCGCGGTAGGTACGGCCGGCGCTCGCGCGCCGGTCGCGGCTTGTTTGCCTTCGGAGACGAATCATGCGGAAAAGAACAGTCGTATTCATCGCGCTGCTTGCGGCCGGCCGCGCGCTGGCGCAAGACAAGGAGCCCGTGCTCGATGCGATCGAGGTGCGCGCCTCGCCGTTCGCCGGCCACACCGACCTGGAAATGGCTCAGCCTGCGACCGTACTGCGCGGCGAGCGCCTGCAGCGGCGCCAGGCGACGAATCTTGGCGACACGCTTTCCGGCGAAGCCGGCGTGCAGTCGAGCAGCTTCGGCGCGGGCGCCGGGCGCCCGATCATCCGCGGCCTCGACGGCCCGCGCATCCGCGTGCTCGACGGCGGCGTCGGCACCGCTGACCTGTCCACGATCAGCCCGGACCACCAGGTCACCGGCGAGCCGATCACGGCGCGCCAGATCGAGGTCCTGCGCGGCCCGGCCTCCCTGCTCTACGGCTCGGGCGCGAGCGGCGGCGTGGTAAACGTGGTGACCAACCGCATCCCGGAATCCCCGCAGGAAGGCATCTTCGGCAGCGTCGAGCTGCGCGGTGCAAGCGGCACGCGGGAAAATGCGGGCGTGTTGCAGCTGGATGGCGGCACGAGCGGCTTCGCCTGGCACTTGGACGGCTACAAGCGCAACACTGGCGACTATGCTATTCCCGGCGCGCAGACGCCCTCGGATCCCGCGAGCGCGCGCGACCGGCTGCCGAACAGCTTCACCCGCTCGGACGGCTTTTCGCTGGGCGGCTCCTGGGTCGGCGACCGCGGCTTCCTCGGCGCGAGCTACCAGGAGCTGAACAGCCTGTACGGCATCCCGACGCCGGATGCCTCGCGCATCGACATGCACCAGCACCGGGCCGATATCGCGGGCGAGCTGTTCGATCCCCTGCCCGGCTTCACGCGGCTGCGCGTCAAGCTGCGCGACTCAAAGTACCAGCACGCCGAGATCGAGTCCACGGGCGAAGTCGGCACGACGTTCAAGAACGACGGCAACGAGCAGCGCTACGAGCTCACGCACGCGCCGCTCGCCGGCTGGACCGGCGTGCTCGGCGTGCAGCTGGAGAACAAGACCATCTCGGCGCTCGGCGAAGAAGCGATCATCCCGCGCACGCGCAACAAGTCGTCGGGACTCTTCCTCGTGGAGGACATGAAGTGGCGGGACTTCCATTTCGAGCTCGGCGCGCGCGGCGGCAAGGAAAAGCGCAACCCCGACGACCCGAACCCGGCGCGCGACTTCTCTCTCGCCAGCTACTCGGGCGGCGCGATCTGGAACTTCACGCCGGGCTACGGACTCGCGCTCAACCTCACGTCGTCGCAGCGCGCGCCCACCACGGAGGAGCTCTACTCCAACGGCGCGCACGTCGCCACCGCCACCTTCGAGTTGGGCGATGCGACGCTCGCCAAGGAAAAATCGCGCAACATCGACCTCAGCCTGCGCAAGACCGCGGGCGCCTGGCGCGGCAAAGTCGGCGTGTTCCAGAACCGCATCAAGAACTACGTCTTTGCGCGCAACCTGGACAGCGACGGTGACGGGGTCGCCGACCGCGTCGACGACACGGGCGCGCTCGACCCCGCGGGCGAGTTCCAGCTCATTCAGTACTCGCAGGCGGAAGCGCGCTTCCGTGGCTTCGAGGTCGAGATCAGCTACCGCCCGGAAGCGTCGCCCTTCGGCATGCGCCTGTTCGGCGACCGCGCCGAGGGCAGGCTCACGGGCGGCGGCGGCAACCTGCCGCGCATCTCGCCCTCGCGGCTGGGCTTCGAGGCCGACTGGAAGCAGGGCGCCTGGAGCGCCTACGGGACACTTTTGCGCGTGTTCCGCCAGGATCGCGTCGCCGAGCTGGAATCGTCGACACCGGGCTACACCCGGCTCGACGCCGGCGTGGAATACATGCTGAAGGCGTCCGACCGAGTGACGACGACATTGTTCCTGCGCGGCAACAACCTGCTGGACGAGGACATGCGCGTGCACACCTCGTTCATCAAGGATTTTGCGCCGTTGCCGGGGCGCTCGATCGTCGCGGGGGTGCGCGCGAACTTCTAGGGGCGGCTATTTCGCCGGAACGGCGTCGGTGAGGCGGTAGAAGACGCCGGTCGGGTCGTCCTTCAGCACCGCGAGCTTGCCCGAGAGCACCACCGGCTCCATGCCGTAGGCCATCGGCTTGCGCGCCTTCACTTCGACCAGGCTCTCGGGCCCGCCCGGCATGCAGAACGCGCAATCCTGCGGCGTGGCCGCGAGGATGAAATGCGACTGCCTGTCGCCCAATTCGAGCGGCATCATGAAACCCTGCAGCTTTACTTCCTTCGCGTGCGGCGCCGACACCTCCGGCGCGAACTGCGGCTGGTAGCGGTCCTTGACCTTGACGAGCTCGACTTGCGCGAGCAGCAGCAGGTTGAGCGCGGTGGCAAGCGGCCGCGCCAGCGGTCGAGCGCGAGGGCCTGTCGCGCGCCGAAGCTGCGCCGCGCGCCGGTGAGCCGGAGCATCAGCTCAGGCGAGGCACTCGTTCAGGCCGGCGAGGAACAGGTCCTTCGGCAGCTTCTTGCCGATGAACACCATCACCGACTGCTTCTTGTCCTTGCCCCAGGGCTTGCCGATGTCGCCGCCCATCATCATGTGCACGCCCTGGAACACCACGCGGCGCGCATTGCCCTTCATCCAGAGCACGCCCTTGTAGCGCAGCAGATCCGGGCCGTAGACCTGGATCATGCCGGAGAGGAACTGCTCCAGCTTGTCGCCGTTGAAGGGCTTGTCGGAGCGGAACACGAAGGACTCGACCTCGTCGTGGTGATCGTGGTGCGTGTCGGCGAGGAACTCGGGATCGAGCTCGAGGATCGCGTTCAGGTTGAAGCCGCGCAGGTCGAGCACCTCCTCGATCGGCACCTCGCCGAAATGGACCTTCTTCACCTCGGCGCGGGGATTCATGTGCCTGAGCCGCTTGATCAGGCTCTGGTTTTCCGCTTCCTCGGTGAGATCGGTCTTGGACAGCAGGATCCGGTCCGCGAACCCCACCTGCTCCTGCGCCTCGCGGAACTCGTCCAGCTGCTGGCGCGCGTGCTTGGCGTCGACCACCGTGAGGATCGAATCGAGCAGGTAGTAGCTGCCGATGTCCTCGTCGGTGAAGAAGGTCTGCGCCACCGGCCCGGGGTCGGCCATGCCGGTGGTCTCTATGATCACGCGGTCGAACTTCAGCTCGCCCGAGGCGCGCTTGTCCTTGAGGCTGCCGAGGATGCGGATCAGGTCGCCGCGCACGGTGCAGCAGATGCAGCCGTTGTTCATCTCGACGATCTGCTCGTCGCTCTTCTCGATGATCTCGGAGTCCACCCCGATCTCGCCGAATTCGTTCTCGATCACGGCGATCTTCTTGCCGTGGTCTTCCTTGAGTATCCGGTTGAGCAGCGTGGTCTTGCCGGCACCGAGAAACCCGGTGAGGATGGTCACCGGCACCATCTGTTCCTGTTCCATCACGAAATCCTTTTCGGAGGGGGGCGATTCTACCCCCACGCGGGCAGGCTCAGCCGCCCTCGGCGACCATGCGGTGCACGGGCCGGCTCGGGCGCAGGTCCTTCGACAGGTAGTAGGTCTCGCCGACGCGAAACACGTGCCGGCACCAGTTCTCGTCGACCCCGCGCATGTCGACCTCCAGGCAAAGCTTGCCCTTGCGCGTGACGTACCACTGGCCCGCGCCGCGCATCCGGTCGCGGCCGTCCTTGCGCTCGCCCGCGACCTCGAGCAGGTTGCGCTCGCGGAAGTCGAGCGTGAGGAACCAGTCCTGGTTCTCCTTCATCATGCGCTTGCCCGCGAGCAGCTTCCTGAGCGCCGCGCCCTGCAGGCGCTCGTGCGGCTGCGAGGTGACGTCGCGCAGGCGCGGCCGGTCGTCGATGCGCGCCGAATCGGCGGCTGCGACGAGGCTCGTCGCGCCGAAATCCAGGTTCTGCGAGTACTTGCCGAGCGCCGAGAGCGCGTAGCGGCGTTGCGAGACGAACTCGTTCATCGCCATCGCGTCGCGCTCGCTGCGCAGCTGGCGCGCGTAGGCAACGCGCTTGCCGCTCGCGTCGAGAAAAAGCAGCACCGGCGCCCAGTGCACCTGCACCTGCTCGATCACCTCGCGCTCCTCCTTGGTCGGCGCGAACAGGTCGATGCCGACCACGACGTAGTTGGGCCGCCACGCCTCGCGCACGCGCGGGCTCTCGAGAATCGCGCGCGCCGCCTTGCAGGGCGGGCAGAACTCCGACATGCCGAAGTAGACGAGCACGTGCCTGCCGGGCTGCGCGCGCACGCGCTCGAGCGCCGCGGTGAGGTTCGGCGCCTCCTCGTAACCGGGCAGGAAGGAATAGGCCTGCGCCGGCAGCGCGGCCGCGGCAAGCAGCGCCAGTGCGAGCAATCGCAGCGTCATTTCATCTCCTTCGCCCGGACCAGCAGCAGCCCCTTCAGGTAGTCGCCCTCCGGGAAATTGAGCGCCACCGGGTGATCCGCGGCCGCGCCGAAGCGCCCGAGGATCTTCGCATCGACGCCCGCGTCGACGGCCGCGCCGGCGACGATGGACTGGAACAGCTCCGCCGACACGCCGCCCGAGCAGGAAAAGGTCGCGAGCAGGCCGCCCGGCCTCAGCAGCTTGAGCGCGAGCAGGTTGATGTCCTTGTAGGCGCGCGCGGCGTTTTTCGCCTGCGCCGCGCTCGGCGCGAACTTGGGCGGGTCGAGCACCACGAGATCGAAGCTGCGCCCCTCGTCGCGCAGTTGCCGCTGGAACGCGAATACATCGGCTTGCTGCAAGGAAACCCTTGAATGGTCCATGGAGTTTGCAGCGAGATTTTCACGGGCCACTTCCAGCGCCGGCGCGGAACTCTCCACCGCGGTCACGTGTCTCGCGCCGCCCGCGAGCGCGGCGAGCGAGAAGCCGCCCGTGTAGCAGAAGGCATCGAGCACTTCCCGACCCTCGGCGAGCCCGCGCACGCGCTGGCGGTTCTCGCGCTGGTCGAGGAAGAAGCCCGTCTTCTGTCCCTGCTCGACGTCGACGCGGAAATGCAGGCCGTGCTCCACGATCGGGCAGCGGTTCGCCTGCCGATTGCCCCGCACGAAACCCGTGCGCGCCTCGAGGCCCTCGAGCTTGCGGACCTCGGCGTCGGAGCGCTCGAAGACGGCCTCGCAGCCCGTCGCTTCGGCCAGCGCATCGAGGATCGCCTCGCGCCAGCGCTCGGCGCCGGCGGACAGGATTTGCGTGACCAGCACGTCGGCGTAGCGATCGACGATCACGCCCGGCAGCCCATCCGACTCGCCGTGCACGAGGCGCAGCGCATTGGTGTGCTTCGCGGCGGGAAGGGCATCGCGCAGCGCAATCGCCTGGCGAATTCTCCTCGAGAAGAATTCTTCGTCCACGGAAGCCGAGCAATCGAAGCTCCACACCCTCGCGCGAATCTGCGAGCGCGTGCTCCAGGCGGCGAGCGCGAGCGGCTGGCCGGCCGCCTTGACGAGCACCGTCTCGCCGCTCGCTGGCTCGCCGTCGACGCGCTCCACGGCGCCGGCGAAGATCCAGGGATGGCGGCGCTTGACCGATTTCTCGCGCCCGGGCTTCAGGTGCAGGGACTTCATCGCTTGCGCGCGCGCGGATGCGCTGCGTCGTAGACCTTCGCGAGCGCCTGGAAGTCGAGGTGCGTGTAGACCTGCGTGCTGGCGATGCTCGCGTGCCCGAGCATCTCCTGCACCGCGCGCAGGTCCTGCGAGGACTGCAGCACGTGGCTCGCGAATGAGTGCCGCAGCATGTGCGGATGGACTGCCGCGCCGAGGCCGCGGCGCCGCGACCAGGCGCGCAGGCGCGCCTGCACCGTCCCCGGCGCGATGCGCCGGCCGCGCGCGCCGACGAAGAGCGCGCGCTCCCCCGGCCGCGCCACGAGCGCGCGCGCCTTCAGCCAGTCGCGCAGCGCCTCGCGCGCGCGCGCGCCCACCGGCACCGTGCGCGTCTTGGCGCCCTTGCCGGTGACAGTGACCTCGGCCTGGCGCAGGTCGAGCCGGCCGTCGTCGCAGTCGAGCGCCACGAGCTCCGCGAGGCGCAGTCCGGAGGAGTAGAGGAGCTCGAACATCGCGCGGTCGCGCTTGTCCTGCGGCGCAGCGGCGGGCGCCGCTGCTTCGGGCGCCTCCAGCAGCTGCTGCGCCTGCTCGACCGACAGCGCCTTCGGCAGGCGGCGCGGCGACTTGGGCGCGCGCACGCCCTGCGCCGGATTGGCCGGGAAGCCGCGGTGCCTCGCCAGCCAGCGGTACAGGCCGCGCCACGCCGAGAGCGTGAGCGCGAGCGTGCGGCCGGAGAGCCCCGAGGCGTGCAGGCGCGCGACGTAGCGCCGGATGTGCTGCGCATCCACCTCGCGCAGGCTGGTCTTGTCCTTCAAGGCGAACAGCACGCCCATGGCGCGCGCGTAATTGGCCAGCGTGTGCGGAGAAAGACGTCTCTGGTGCTCGAGCGCCTCGAGCCAGGCCTTGCCGAGATCCGCGTCGTTCACCGCATTCGTCACGTCCGCGCGGCCAGCGCGCCCGCGGTGAGCTCGCCGATGCGGCGCAGGTACAGCGTGCCCATCTCGGCGAAGAAGCGCTGCGGATCCTCGCTGCCGAGCGCGAGCACGCCCATGGTGCGCGTTGCCCCGAGCGGCACGAGCGCCATGGAGCGGATCGGCGCCTGCGCCTCGCGAAACAGTGCGAGGAAAGGATTGCCGGCGGCCGGCCCGCACTGCGGCGCGCCCATGGTCTCGACCTTGCTGCGCAGCTCGGGATCGACCGCCGTTCCCTCGAGCGTGCCGTCGAGCAGCGTCTTGCCCCAGACGCGCAGCGCCACGTGCGGCACCGCGAAGTCCTCGCGCAGGTGGTAGTAGAGCGCGTGCGCGGTGGCGGCGAAGTCCTTCGCGCCCATCAGCGCGAGCGCGAGGCGATGGACCTTCTCGGCGATCGCGTCGTTGTCCTCGCCGAAGCGCACGAGCTCGGCGAGCTTGGCCTCCAGCTGCTTCAGCTTCTCGCGCAGCGTGACGATCTGGCGCTCGGTGAGCGGGATGGCGCGCCCGCCGTGCGGGTGCGGAACGTAGATGGACTCGAGCAGCTGCGGGTGCTGGTCGAAGAACTGCGGGTTCGTCTTGAGGAACTGCGCGACCTCTTTAGCGTCCATGGCGGCCTTTTGTTATAGCTCTATCTCGCCTTCGAACACGGTCTTCGCCGGGCCCTTCATCCAGACGGCATTGTCGCCGCCGGCCCAAGCGATGGTCAACGTGCCGCCGCGCGTCCGCACCGCCACCGGCGAGTCGAGCAGCTTCCTCGAAATCCCGGCCACGACTGCCGCGCAGGCGCCGGTGCCGCAGGCGAGCGTCTCGCCTGCGCCGCGCTCCCAGACGCGCAGCGCAGCGGTGTGCCGGTCGAGGACCTGCAGGTAGCCCGCGTTCACGCGATTCGGAAAGCGCGGGTGGCGCTCGAGCAGCGGCCCCTGCGCAGTCACAGGCGCGCGCTCGACGTCGGCGACGAGCTGGACTGCATGGGGATTGCCCATCGAGAGCACCGCGACATGAACAGGCTGTCCCGCGACGAGAAGCTCCTCGTGCAAGTTCTCGATGCTCGGCGGGCCCATCTCGACGCTCACTTCGCCGTCGTCCTCCAGCCGCGGCGCGATGACGCCGCCCAGCGTCTCGACGCGGATCTCGCGCTTCTTCGTAAGGCCCTTCGCATGCACGAACTTCACGAAGCAGCGTGCGCCGTTGCCGCACTGCTCGACCTCGCCGCCGTCGGCGTTGAAGATCCGGTAGCGGAAGTCCAGGCCCGGCTGCCGTGCGTTTTCCACGACCAGGATCTGGTCGGCGCCGACGCCGAAATGACGATCGGAGAGTTTTCGAATTTTTTCCGGAGAAAGGGAAAAGGCTCTCTTCGTAAAATCCAGGACCACGAAGTCGTTCCCCGCGCCCTCCATCTTCGTGAACCTCATTGCAGCTCCGCGTGGCGCGCGAGGCGCTCGTCGACGAGCCGTACCACGTCGAGCGCGAGCGCGAGCACGCGGCGGCCCTGCTCGCCGCTCACGAGCGGCGCGCTGCGGCTGCCGGCCGCGCGCAGGAAGTCCTCGGCCTGCGCGCGCAGCTCGTCGACGCGCTCGAAGCCGCGCTCGACCACCTCGATGCCCGCCTCGCCGGCCGCCGCCGACCGGCGCGCGTAGCGCAGCTTCTGGCCCTGCAGGTCCGCCGAGACGTAGCCGTCGTGGCGGAACACGCGCAGCTTCCTGACCGGCGCCTGGCTGACGCGGCTCGCCGACACGCTGGCGATCGCGCCGTCGGCGAACTCGAGGCGCGCGTTGGCGATGTCGATCGCGTCCGTCAGCACGCGAAAGCCGCTCGCGCTCACCTGCTCCACCGGCGCGCGCGCGAGCGCGAGCGCGAGATCGAGGTCGTGGATCATGAGATCGAGGATCACGTCCACGTCGGTGCCGCGCGCCTTGAACGGCGCCAGGCGCTCGATGTCGATGAACAGGGGCCGCGCCGTGTCGGCGGCGAGCGCCTGGAACGCGGGGTTGAAGCGCTGCAGGTGGCCGACCTGCAGCACGAGGCCCCTGGCCTGCGCGAGCGCGAGCAGCTCGTCGGCCTCGGCGAGCGTGCGCGCGAGCGGCTTTTCCACGAGCGCGTGCACGCCCGCCTCGAGGCAGGCGCGCGCGACCTCGTAGTGCCGCTCGGTGGGCACCGCGACGCAGACCGCCTGCACCTTCGGCAACAGCGTGCGGTACTCGTCCGTGTGCGCGCAGCCGAGCGCGCGCGCGATCTCGGCCGCGCGCGCGCCGTCGGCGTCGGCGACCGCGACGAGCTCGGCGGCGGGGCTGGCGGCGAACTTCTCGGCATGGTATTTCCCCATGTAGCCGACGCCGAGCACCGCGACGCGGATCTTCGCCATCAGTAGAAGCACGCCTCGCCGGGCGGGCGCGTCTTGAAGCGCTTGTGCATCCAGAGGTACTGCTCGGGCATCTCCAGCACGCGGCGCTCGATGTATTCGTTCATGCGGCGCGTATCGGCCGCGAGGTCCTGCGTGGGGAAATTGTCCCACGGCGGCTCGATGGTGAGCACATAGCCCGCGCCGCGGCCGAGCATGCGCGTCACGCAAGGCAGCACCTTAGCGCCCGTGAGCCGCGCGATGCGCGACAGGCCGGGCATGGTCGCGGCCTGCACGCCGAAGAACGGCACGAACAGCGCGCCGCGCGGGCCGTAGTCCTGGTCGGGCAGGTAGTAGAACGGCCATCCCTTGCGGATCCACGGCAGCCCGGCGCGCACGCCCTCCTGGCGCGAGATCTGCTGCAGGTTGCCGAAGCGGCCGCGCCCGCGGCGCAGCCAGTCGCCGAGCACGCGGTTCTTCGGATTGGCGTAGATGCCCGCGACTCGCGTCTCGCAGACCAGGCGCATCAGGCCCGCGTCCAGGCCCGCGAAGTGGGGCACGAGCAGCAGCGCGGGCGCGCCTTGCAGCGCGCGCAGGTTCTCCAGTCCCTCGATGCGCACCAGGCGCTCGATGCGCTCGCGCGAGCCCCACCACAGGATGGCGCGATCCAGCAGAGCCCGGCAGAAGGAACGAAAATGCGAGCGTGCGAGCGCCTCCCGCGCCTGCGCATCCATGCCGGGAAAGCATTTGGCGAGGTTGATGCGGGTCACCTGCCGGCGCTCGCGGATCAGCCAGAACGCCGCCGTGCCGATCGCGTCGCCGGCAACGGCGAGCAGCCGCGCTGGCAGAAAATGCGCCGCCCACATCAGCGCGATGAGGATGCGGCTCATGGCGCGGACGGCGTCCCGCCGGGCGCGGGGCCTGCGCCGCGCGGGCGCTTGTAGCGGTTGTAGCCCCACAGGTATTGCCCGGGACACTCGCGGATCAGCGCCTCGAGCGCGCGGTTCATGCGCCGCGTCTCGCTCTCGCCGGGCTCGCGCTCGGGCAGCGGCCGCAGGTGCAGCACGTAGCCCGCGCCGCCGGGCAGGCGCTCGCCGAATGCGAGCAGGCAGACGCGCCCGGGGCGCGCGGCGAGCTTGGCCGCGAGCGTCATCGTGTAGGCGGGCTTGCCGAAGTACTCGACCCACTCGCCCTCGCCCGCGCCCGGCACCTGGTCGGGCAGGATGCCCACGGCCTCGCCGCGCCCGAGCGCCGCGACGAGCTCGCGCACGCCCGAGACGTCGGCGCGCGCAAGGCGCACGCGATCCTCGCCGCGGCCGCGCTCGATGAACGGCTGCAGCCAGGCCATCCTCGGCGCCCGGTAGAGCACTGTGATCGGAAATTCGTCCGCCGCCACCTTCGCCGCGATCTCGAAGCAGCCCAGGTGCGGCGTGAGGAAGACGATGCTGCGGCCCGCCGCGCGCGCGGCGTCGACGAGCTCGCGGCCGTCGATGCGCCGCACGAGCGCCGCCACCTCGGCGCGCGGCCGCAGCCAGACCGCGGGCAGCTCTGCGAGCATGCGGCCGGCGCCCGCGATCGCCGCCCGCCGCGTGGCCGGATCGTCGAGTCGCGCCGCGGCGAGGTTCTCGCGCAGGTGCCGGCGGTAGGTGGGAGACAGCCCGTAGACCGCCCACCCGAGCGCGGCGCCGAGCGCGTGCACGAACGGCAGCGGCAGGCGGGCGGCGAGGCTCATCAGGAAGCGCGACATCTGTTATCCTTGCAGCCCTTTTTCGGCGCGAGCGCGCAGCCACCGGATACGCCACCACCGCACATGAGCGAATTCTTGTTCACTTCCGAGTCGGTTTCCGAGGGACATCCGGACAAGGTCGCCGACCAGATTTCCGACGCGGTGCTCGACGCGATTCTAAGCCAGGACACGGGCGCGCGCGTCGCGGCCGAGACGCTGGTGAAGGACAACCTCGTGGTGCTCGCCGGCGAGATCACCAAGAAGCGCGAGGCGCACGTCGACTACCAGGAAGTCGCGCGCCGCACGATCCAGCGCATCGGCTACACCGACCCGAAGATCGGCTTCGACGCGGAGGGCTGCACGGTGGTCGTCGCCTATGGCGAGCAGTCCAAGAACATCGCGCAGGGCGTGGACCGGGCGGTGGACATGGACCAGGGCGCGGGCGACCAGGGCCTGATGTTCGGCTACGCCTGCGACGAGACGCCGACGCTGATGCCGGTGGCGATCTACCTCTCGCACCGGCTCGTCGAGCGCCAAGCGGAAGTGCGGCGCGACGGGCGCCTGCCCTGGCTGCGCCCCGATGCGAAGAGCCAGGTCACCATCAAGTACGCGAACGGCAAGCCCGACTCGATCGACACCGTGGTGCTCTCGACGCAGCACGCGCCGGAGCTCACGCACAAGCAGATCGAGGAGGCGGTGATCGAGACCGTGATCAAGCCGGTGCTGCCGAAGAATCTCGTGAAGGGCAAGGTGCGCTACCTCGTCAATCCGACCGGCAGCTTCGAGATCGGCGGGCCGAAGGGCGACTGCGGCCTCACCGGCCGCAAGATCATCGTCGACACCTATGGCGGCTCGGCGCCGCACGGCGGCGGCGCGTTCTCGGGCAAGGATCCCTCGAAGGTGGACCGCTCGGCGGCCTACGCGGTGCGCTACGTGGCGAAGAACATCGTCGCCGCGGGCCTCGCCTCCAAGTGCCTCGTGCAGGTCTCCTACGCGATCGGCGTGGCGCAGCCCACCAGCGTGATGGTCACCACGCAGGGCACCGGCAAGCTGCCCGACGACAGGCTCGCGCAGCTCGTGCTCGCCAACTTCGACCTGCGGCCGCGCGGCATAATCAAGATGCTGAACCTGCTGCGCCCGATCTACGAGAAGACGGCCGCCTACGGCCACTTCGGCCGCGAAGAGCCCGAGTTCACCTGGGAAGCGACCGACAAGGCGATGGTGCTCAAGCAAGCCGCCTGAGGCGGCTCGCTTCCGCCGGCGCTGGAGCGGGAGCCTGGCCGCCGCCGCCTAGCCCCAGACCAGCCAAGCGCCGATCGCGCAGCCGATCGGCAGGATGAGCCCGAAGCTGAGCACGCCGCGCATGCGGCTGCGGTGGTTGGAATCCCACTCGACCTGCTTCGCCATGCGCTTGGAGCGCTCGGCGACTTCGCGCTGGATCGCCAGATACTCGAAGATGATGAGCACGGCCGCGATGCCCGCGCCGACCAAGGCTCCCTCGATCCAGATGTTCATGGGCGCTCCGACTCGGCTGAGTTAGACGAAGTGCGAGTCTAGCGCAGCTCGGAGCGCGCCACGAGCAGGGCCTCGCCGCGCCAGAGCTGCACCCAGGCGCCGCGAAAGCGCACTTGGAGCTCCGGCGCGCTCGCGCCGTCGGGGACGGGGCGGTGCTCCACGGTCAGCACCCGCCCGCCCGGGTGGGCGGCCACCCAGCCACGCACCTCCGGCGGGTCGAGGATCTCGATCGGCACGCGCAGCCTGCCGGCGAAGTTGAAGGTCGCGTGGTACTTGCCCAGGTGCGCGAGCGGAACTCCCCGCGCCTGCAGCGCCGCGAGCTCTCGCGCCACCGGCGCGGGATCGTTGTAAGGCGCGAAAGCGGGCAGCAGCCCCGCGCTCAGCACCGCCGCGGCGTAGAGCACCGAGAAGGCGAGCGCCCGCGCCTGCGCACGCGCCTCGGCGCGTGCGAAGACGAGCAGCGCGGGGACCGCGGCGGCGAGCGCCACGAGCGGCCAGAGCGGCAGCGCGGCCGCCCATTCCGGCAACCGCAGCGATTCCGGGTGCGCGCGCATCCAGGCGAGCGCGGCTGGCAGCGCCGCGAAGCCCGCCGCGGGCAGCAGCAGCTCCCAGGCGCGCGCGGGCGCGCGCAGGCGCGCAAGCGCGTCGCCCGCGAGCAGCGCGAACGCAGGCAGCATCGGCACGAGGTATTTCGCCTGCTTGCCGCTCACCAGCGAGAAGCCCAGGACGGTCAGGGTCAGCCAGGCGAACAGGAATCGCGCTCCGGGGTCGGTTTTTTCATTCTGAAAAAGTTCTTTCAATCCCCGCCAGAGCCGCGGCCAAGCCAGCCAGGGAAACAGGATCAGCGGCAGCAGCGGCAGGTAGTACCACCAGGGCGCGCGATGCGCGAACGACTCGGCCACGCGTCCCGCGGTCTGGCCCCAGAAGATAGCGTTGCGGTAGGCCTCGCCGCCGGCGTAGCCTGCCGGCAGCGCCCAGGCGAGCGCGATCGCGGTGCCGAGCAGCACGGCGTAGAGCAGATCGAGGTACCAGCGCGCGAGGCGGCCGCGCACCTCCGGCGCCCACCAGGGCGCGGCCACGGCCGCGGGCAGCACGTGCAGGAGGATCACCGGCCCCTTGGCGAGCACGCCGAAACCAATGCCCGCGCCCAACCACAACAATCCGGGAATTCTTCTTTCATTCTTCAGATTCAAGACCCCGATCATTCCCGCCATCGCGCACAACAGCAGCAGCAGGTCGAACATCGTGAGCGTGATGAAGCCGGCGAACAGCAGAGTGCCGAACAGCACCCAGATCGAGAGGCCGCGTTGCGCCTGCCTTTCGCCCCAAAGAAGTCCTTCAAGTCTCAAAAGCAATGGAACCGCCGCAAGCGCACACAGCGGTCCGACCAGGCGCGGCCACCAGTCGTTGACGCCGAAGACCGCCCAGCCGAGCTGAATGAGCCAGAACAGCAGCGGCGGCTTGTGCGCGTAGGGCTCGCCGTTGATGTAGGGCACGAGGAAGTCGCCGCGCAGCCACATCTCCCAGGCCACGCTCGCGTAGCGCGTCTCGTCCACGGGCCACAGCGGCCGCAGCCAGATCGAGGCGATCGCGAGCAGCATCCAGCCCGCGAGCAGCGCCGCGAGCGCCGGGTCTCCGAGCGCGCTCGTGCGCTCCTGCGTCAAATGGATTTCTCCACGTCCTCGCCGAGCGACTTGCCGTGGCGGTACTTGCGGTACAGCCAGACGCCGATGGCGCTGGAGGCGACGAAGAACACCACCGCGGAGGCAAGGCGCAGGCTGCCGCCCATCTCTACGCCGCTGCCCGCGAGCGTGAAGACGAGCGTCTGCGGCAGGTAGCCGACCAGCGAGCCGAGCAGGAACGGGCGCGCCGGCACGCGCGAAACGCCGGCCGCCAGGCTGGTCGCGAAATTGCTTCCCACCGGCAGCAGCCGGATCAGCAGCGTCATCGCGAACGGATTGGCGGCGAGGAAATCCTCGATGCGCCGCACGCGCGCGCCGAGGCGCTTGGCGACGAGCGGCCGGCCGATGAGGCGCGCGTAGTAGAACGTGAGCGCGCAACCGAGCTCGGTGGCGGCGAGCGCGAGCACGGTGCCGAAGCCGAGGCCGAACGCATAGCCGCCGAGGAAGCTCACGATCTGGCGAGGCAAGGCGAGCGCCGTGGCGGCGCCGCCCACTGCGACGAACAGCAGCTCGCCCGAAGCGCCCTTGCCGCGCACTTGCGCGTCGATCCAGGATTCGCTGAGCATCTCCTGGACGAGCCCGCTATCCAGCAGGTAGCCGATGGCGACGAGCGTCGCCAGGAACACCAGTCCCGGCAGGTAGGTCTTGACTCTCAAGGCCGGCGCAGCTCGGACGCCTGCGGGCGCCGGGCGCGGCGCTGCAGCCACATCACGCCGAATAGGTCCACGATGCCCACCCACAGCCGGTCGAACAGGCCGTAGTTCGACACGCCGCGGCTGCGCGGGCGGTGGTTGACCTCCACCGACACCGTGGCGCCGCCGTTGCGCTGCACGAGCGCGGGCAGGAAGCGGTGCAGGTGATCGAAGAACGGCAGCTCGAGGCAGGCCGAGCGCAGGATGAGCTTCAGCCCGCAGCCGGTGTCGGGCGTCGCGTCGCCGAGCAGGCGCGAGCGCACGCCGTTGGCCACGCGCGAGGAGACGCGCTTCAGCCAGTTGTCCTGGCGCTTGCGGCGATGGCCCGCCACGAGCTGCAGGTTCGCGGGCGCGCCCTCGCGCGCGGCGACGAGCTTCGGGATGTCGGCCGGGTCGTTCTGGCCGTCGCCATCCAGCGTCGCGATCCACTCGCCGCGCGCCGCGCGAAAGCCCGTCATCAGCGCCGCGCTCTGGCCGCAGCTCGCCGCGTGGCGCAGCACGCGCAGCCGCGGGTAGCGCGCCATCGCCTCCGCCAGCCGCGCGGGCGTCGCGTCCGTGCTGCCGTCGTCCACGTAGAGGATCTCGTAGTCGGCGGATTCCCTCAGCGCGGCGTGGATCTCCTCGAGCAAAGGCAGGACGTTGTCCTGCTCGTTGCGCACCGGGACGACGATGGAGAGCTGCACGGGATACGGGCGGAAAAAGGCGCATTATCCCATTCCCGTCTGGGGTATAATGCGCGCTGCTGAGGAGCGTTGCGTTCCCCAACCAACCGGGGGATCAGGCTCAGCGAAATCAACGGCGCTCGCATTGGAAACGATGCGGGCGCTTCGTTTTTGGGGCCCCGCGAAACGACAGGAGAGCTCCAGCATGAACGCACCAAAAGCAGGATTTACCGACTACAAGGTCGCCGACCT
>DATKKT010000084.1:0-2758 GCA_035542795.1 Burkholderiales bacterium | reverse complement strand
CCACGGCGATCCGGCTGAAGCAGCTCAACGCCGAGCTTTCGGTCTGCATCCTGGAGAAGGGCTCGGAGATCGGCGCGCACATCCTCTCGGGCGCGGTGATGGATCCGCGCGCGCTGAACGAGCTGTTTCCCGACTGGCAGGAACGCGGCGCGCCCTTGAACGTGCCGGTGAGCGAGGATCGTTTCCTGATGCTCAGCGGCACGGGCGCGCTTCGCGCGCCGAATTTCCTGCTCCCCGCTTGCTTCACCAATCACGGCAACTACGTCATCAGCCTCGGCAACCTGTGCCGCTGGCTCGCGCAGCAGGCGGAGGGCCTCGGCGTGGAGATCTTCCCCGGCTTCGCCGCCGCCGAGGTGCTCTATGACGAGCGCGGCGCGGTGAAAGGCGTCGCCACCGGCGATCTGGGCGTCAACAAGAAGGGCGAGAAGACCGACGCCTACCAGCCCGGCATGGAGCTGCACGCCAAATACACGTTCTTCGCCGAGGGCTGCCGCGGCCACCTGGGCAAGCAGCTGGAGGAAAAGTTCGCCCTGCGCCGCGAGGCGCAGGCGCAGACCTATGCCATCGGCCTCAAGGAGCTGTGGGAGATCAAGCCCGAGAAGCATCAGCCGGGGCTCGTGATCCACACCGCCGGCTGGCCGCTCGATCGCTCGACTTACGGCGGATCGTTTCTCTATCACCTCGACAACAACCAGGTCGCGGTCGGCTTCGTCGTGGGGCTGAGCTATGCCAATCCCTACCTCAATCCCTTCGAGGAATTCCAGCGCTACAAGACGCACCCCGCGATCCGCGGCTTCCTTGAAGGAGGCAAGCGCCTCGTCTACGGCGCGCGCGCCATCGCCGCGGGCGGCGTGCAGTCGCTGCCGAAGCTCGTCTTCCCCGGCGGCTGCCTGATCGGCGACGACGCGGGCTTCCTCAACGCCTCGCGCATCAAGGGCACTCACTGCGCGATCAAGACGGGCATGCTCGCCGCCGAAGCCGCGCACGAGGCGGTGAAGGCCGGGCGCGCGGCGGATGAGCTCGCGGCCTACCCCGAGGCCTACCGCAAGTCGTGGCTCTACGACGAGCTCTGGCGCGCGCGCAACTTCAAGCCCTGGATGGCGAAGGGCCTGTACACCGGCAGCCTGATGTTCGGCATCGACCAGGTGCTGCTGCGCGGCCGCGCCCCATGGACTCTCCCGCACAAGGGCCCCGACCATGCGCAGCTGCGGCCGAAGAACGAGTTCGCGCCGATCGCCTATCCCAAGCCCGACGGCCTGCTCTCCTTCGATCGGCTGTCCTCGGTCTACCTCTCCAACACCAACCACAACGAGGATCAGCCGGTGCACCTGCGGCTGAAGGACGCCTCGGTGCCGGTGCGCGTCAATCTCGAGCTGTACGACGCGCCCGAACAGCGCTACTGTCCCGCGGGCGTGTACGAGATCGTGCGCGACGACGACGGCTCGAACCCGCGCCTGCAGATCAACGCGCCGAACTGCGTACACTGCAAGACCTGCGATATCAAGGACCCGACGCAGAACATCGTCTGGGTGACGCCCGAGGGAGGCGGCGGGCCGAACTATCCCAACATGTAGTGAGCAACCCATCGAGGAGGAGACCATGGCCAACCATGCCGCAAGGTTCGACAGCTTCGCCGCGTTCTACCCTTTCTATCTCTCGGAGCACAGCAACCGCAGCTGCCGCAGGCTGCACTTCGTCGGCACGACGCTCGCGCTGATCCTGATTCTGCACACGCTCTCGACGCTCAACTTCTGGTGGCTGCTCGCCGCGCTGGTCGTCGGCTACGCATTCGCCTGGGTCGGCCACTACCGCTTCGAGAAGAACAAGCCCGCGACCTTCAAGCACCCGCTGTACAGCTTCTACGGCGACTGGGTGATGTGGTCGGAGATCCTGCGCGGCAAGATCCGCTTCTGAAGCGTCGCGCCGCCTTTCGCGGCGCTCTCCTTCCGCCCGCGTCGATTGACGCACGTCAAACCGGCGCGGCAGTGATCGTGTTTCGCTACTCCTTGAGAAACTCAAGGAGCGCGCCGTGCCGGCCGGTGTCTTTCAGCTCGCGGACGAATTGGGCCCCGCGAAAGTCATTCACGTTCATGAGCCGCGCCTCGGCCTGAAAGGCATCGTCGTCGTCGACAACGTCGCCTGCGGGCCATCGATCGGCGGCCTGCGCATGGCGAGCGACGTTTCGCTCGAAGAATGCGCGCGACTGGCGCGCGCCATGACGTTGAAGAACGCCGCCGCGGGCCTCGCGCACGGCGGCGGCAAGTCGGTGCTGTTCGGCGATCCCAAGATGGGGCGCGAGCACAAGCAAGCTCTCATGCGCGGCTTCGCGCACGCGCTGCGCAACGAAACCGACTACATCTTCGGTCCCGACATGGGCAGCGACGAGACCTGCATGGCGTGGATCAAGGACGAAATCGGCCGTGCCGTCGGCCTGCCGCGCGAGATCGGCGGCATACCGCTCGACGAGATCGGCGCGACCGGCTGGGGCGTCGCGCACGCCGCCGAAGTCGCCGCGCCGTTCGCCAAGCTCGCCCTGCGCGGCGCGCGCGTGGCGATCCAGGGCTTCGGCGCGGTAGGCAAGCACGCCGCGCGCTTTCTCGCCGAAAAGGGCGCGCTGCTCGTCGCCGCCTCCGACACGACCTGCACCCTGCACGATGCGGCGGGGCTGGACATCGCGGCGCTGATCGCGTTGAAAGAGTCAGGGCGCGGTCTCGCCGAGCACCCGCGCGGCAGGAAGCTGTCGCGCGACGACATCGTC
>DATKKT010000083.1:0-7980 GCA_035542795.1 Burkholderiales bacterium | reverse complement strand
GGTTTGCGAGCTCGGCCTCGCAGACCAGCTCGTCGGCCGCACCGGCTTCTGCGTCCACCCGAAAGAAGCGCTGAAGGCGGTCCCGAAGGTGGGCGGCACCAAGTCCGTCAATATGAAGAAGATCCGCGCGCTCGAGCCGACGCACGTGATCGTCAACGTGGACGAGAACCGGAAGGAAACCGCCGACGCGCTCGCCGGTTTCGTGCCGAACGTCATCGTCACGCATCCGCTGGCGCCTGAGGACAACTTTGCGCTCTATCGACAGATCGGCGGAACATTCGGAAAGGTGAATGCAGCCGAAGCATTGTGCAGGAAATTCGATTCTGCTCTTCAGCAAGTCCGGAAGCGGAAATTCGAGAGCCGGCCTGTCCTGTATCTCATCTGGAAGGATCCCTGGATGACGGTGTCGCGCGACACCTACGTCTCGCGCATGCTCGCGCTGGTCGGTCTGCAGACGCTGCCGGCGGCCGCCGACGCGCGCTATCCGAAGCTGAAGGATCTGAACCTCGAGGGCGTCGAGCAGGTGCTGCTCTCGAGCGAGCCGTACCGATTCGGGGAAAGACATAGAGATGAACTGCAGCGGCGGCTGCGATTGCCGGTCCGTCTCATCGACGGCGAAATGACCTCCTGGTATGGCCCGCGCGCGATCGCAGGGCTGCGCTACCTCGCCGACTTCAGCGCGCGCCTCGCTTCGTGAGCAGCGGAGCTCCGCGGGGCTATTCCTTGTGGTCGAAGATCGAGACGTACATTTCACACTTGCTGCAGATCTCCGGCATGTGCTGCGGATCGTACATGCTGGCACGGATGCGCTTTGCCTCGTCGCCGCTCCAGGCCTCCTGCAGGCTCTGGCTGGCAAGATCGCCGACGATCAACTCGTTCTTCACGTCGCGGCAATCGCACAGCTTCAGCTTGAGATCGACCGTCACGAGGGGTTTCAGGTAGGAGATCCTGCAGGGGCCGATGCGGGCGAGGCGCGGCCTCTTCTCCAGCTCGCCGACACGGTCTATCTCTTGCTCGACGAGCCCGCCCCAGGTGTCCACCAGCGTGTTGACGGAATACGGGATGTCCAGTGAATCGAGAAATTCGACGAACGCCTTCTTCGACGCGTCGCTTCCGTAATAGTCCTGGAGCCGCACCGCGAGCTTGAAATTCGGGTTGCCGCGGGCGATGTCGCGCACGCGCGGCAGATTGCGCTTCATGTCCTCGAATCGATCGACCCCCATGAGCCTGGCGTAGGCCTCGCGATCGAAGCCGGCGACGGAAGCGTTGACCGTGAACCGGAATCCGGACACCGAGCGCAGGGCGCGCTCGATCTTCGCGCTGACGTGGATCAGGTTCGTGTAGAGAAACGTGTCGATGCCCACGTCGTTGAGGACGCGGATCCGCTCCGGAAAATGGGGATCGATGAACGGATCACCGACGGTCGGCGTCAGGCCGACCTCGACGCCGCCGCCGCGCTTGAACTCCATGAGGATTCTGCGGAAGGACTCCACATCCATGTAGCGACGCGGGTGCGTGTCGGCGATCTTCGGGTAGTAGCAGAAGACGCAGCGCGCGTTGCACACGTTGGTGCATTCCACGTACAGCCGGTTCGGGACGGCGTATTTCGACGCGTAATGTGCCTCGATTTCCCGCTGCCTGAAGCTCAGGTTCCTGCGCGCGCGCAAATTCTTGCGAATGCGTGTGTAGCCGACATCGACGAGGTTGATCACCTTGCGCATCGCTCGATTCTAGCGAGTTCCGCCGGGCACCCTGCGCCGGGCGTTAGGAGGCACTCTTGCCCAGCCGCAGCATGGCGTAGCTGCCGGGCGCATCCTCGAGAACCTGCAGCCCGCGGTCGCCGGGCGTGCGCGCGGGCACTTTTTCGCCGCCGTTCTGCTGGTCCATCCAGGCCTGCCAGTCGTCCCACCAGGATCCCGGGTGCGCCGTGGCGGTCTTGAACCATTTCTCCGCGGTGTCCGGGTTCGTCTCGTTGGTCCAGTACTGGTATTTCTTCTGCGCCGGCGGATTGACGATGCCGGCGATGTGGCCCGAGCCGCCGAGCACGAAGCGCACCGGGCCGCCGAGGTAGCGCGAGCCCTTGTACGTCGTCTTCCAGGGCGCGATGTGGTCCTCGGCGGTGGAGACGAAATACGCGGGCAGCTTCACCTGCGACAGGTCGATGGGCGCTCCATCCATCGTGAGGCCGCCCGGCACGCCGAGCAGGTTCTTCATGTACATGTTGCGCAGGTAGTAGCTGTGCATGCGCGCGGGCATGCGCGTCGAATCGGAGTTCCAGTACAGCAGGTCGAAGGGGAACGGGTCCTTGCCCAGCAGGTAATTGTTGATGACGAACGACCAGACGAGGTCGTTGGCGCGCAGCAGGTTGAACGTCGAGGCCATTTCCGAGCCCTCGAGGAAGCCGCGCTCGTTCATCTTCTTCTCGAGGTTCTGCACCTGCGCCTCGTCGATGAACACGCCGAGCTCGCCCGGCGCCGAGAAGTCCAGCAAACTCACGAAGAACGTCACGCAGCGCACGCGGTCGATCTGATGCGTGTGCTGGAGGTAGCCCAGCGTCGCGCCCAGCAAGGTGCCGCCGAGGCAATAGCCGATGAAGTTCACCTGGCGCTCGCCGGTGGCCTTCTCCATCGCATCCATCGCGGCGAGCGGCCCCAGCTTCATGTAGTCCTCGAAGCCCATCTGCGCGAGCCGCGCGTCCGGGTTCACCCAGGAGATGACGAACACCGTATGGCCCTGGTCGGTCGCCCATTTGATGAAGGAGTTGGACGGCCGCAGGTCGAGGATGTAGTACTTGTTGATCCAGGGCGGAATGATCACCAGCGGCGTGCGGTACGCCTCTTGCGTCGTGGGCTCGAACTGGATGAGCTGCATGAGCTCGGTCTGGAAGACGACCTTGCCGGGCGTGGTGGCGACGTTGCGGCCGAGCCGGAAGGCCTTGTCGTCGGTCATGCTGATGCCGCCCTTCTCGACGTCGGCGAGCAGGTTGGAGAGGCCCTTCAGCAGGTTCTGGCCGCCGCTCGCGAGCGTCTCGCGCAGCACCTGCGGATTGGTGAGCGCAAAGTTGGAGGGCGCGAGTGCATCGACGTATTGGCGCGTGAAGAACGCCACCTTCTTCTCCGACTCCGGCGGCAGGCCCTCGACCCCGGCCACCGCGTGCTGGATCTGGCGCGCAGCGATGAGGTAGGACTGCTTGATGTAGTCGAAGATGAAGTTGGAGCTCCAGTCCTCGTCCTTGAAGCGGTTGTCGCCCTTGGCGGGCACGGCCACCGGCGCCGCCTGCATGCCCACGAGCTTCATCCAGCTCTGCTGCCAGAGCTGCACGTAGTCGATCATCAGGTTGGCCGAGAACGCCGCGACTTGCGCGGGATCCGCGAGCAGACGCGCATACAGGTCCATGTAGGCGCGCGCGATGCCGAGCTCGTCGCTCGCCGCGCCCGCGGCCGCGGCGCCGGGGTCCTTGCGCGCGTAGTCGGCGAGGATGCGCGCCGAACGCTCGGCGACGTCGTGCAGCACGCGCACGGTGTCCTCGGGGCTGGGGGATGTAGCCTTTGCGTCCATCCTGCCTCCGTGCCTAGACGGGCGCGAAGCGCGCCACGCCGTCGGCGCCGACGGTGCGCGAGAGCTGCCCGTCGTAGTGAAGATAATGCAGGTGCGCGATCGCTTCGCCAAGCGCGAAGAAGATCTGCCCGGTGTCCAGCTTTCGCTTGAACAGCACCTCGAGCACATCGGCCGCGGCGCGCGGCGCTTGCGCGCAGGCTGCGCGCAACTCGGCCAAGCGCTCGGCATGGTGCGCCTCGAGCTGCGCCACACGCTCGTGCGCGCCGCGGAACGGCATGCCGTGCGAGGGCAGCACGAGCACGTCGCGCGGCAGCGCGAGGTAGCGGCGCACCGACTCGAGGAAGGCATGCAGCGGGTTCGACCAGGGATCCACCGGCCGCACCCCGACGTTGGTGGAGATGCGCGGCAGCAGCATGTCGCCCGAAATCAGCACGTCTAGCGATTCGCAGTAGAGCGAGGCGTGCTCGGGCGCGTGGCCGTAGCCCACCATCACGCGCCAGTCGCGGCCGCCCACCGCGATGCGCTCGCCCTCGAACAGCCTCCGGTGCGAGAACGGAAATTCCGGCACGAGCTTGCGGTACAGCCCGCCGCGCGAGAGCAGCTCGTTCGCCTGCATTTCGCCCAGACCGTTGGCGAGGAAGAGCCGCTTCTGCGATTCTGCCGAGTAGCCGGCCGCGCCGTGCATGGCCGCGTGTACGGTGAGATATTCGCCGCGCGTCATCCAGAGCTGCGCGCCCGTGCGCTCGCAAAGCCAGGCCGCGTTGCCGGCGTGGTCCGGATGGTAGTGCGTGACGAGTACGCGCCCGACGTTGTCAATGCGCGGCTTCGCGCCGACCTTGCCGGCAAAGATCCTGTCCCACAGCGCGCGCGTAGCCGAGTTTCCCAGGCCGGTGTCGACGATCATGAAGCCGTCGCCGTCCTCGAGCAGCCAGAGATTGATGTGATCGAGCGCGAACGGCAGCGCCATGCGCAGCCAGTGCACGCCGGGTGCGACCTCGGCCGTCGCGCCGGGCGCCGGCGGTTCCGCGAACGGGTATTCGGGTGCGGCCATGAATCCGACTAGAATTCCTGAACCCTACCATGCCTGCCGAGAAGGAACGCTCGGAGTATTCGATCGGCGAACTGGCCACCGAGTTCGACGTCACGCCGCGCGCGATCCGCTTCTACGAGGACCACGGCCTGCTCGCGCCGAAGCGCGCCGGGCAGCGGCGCATCTACTCGCCGCGCGACCGCACGCGCCTGAAGCTCACGCTGCGCGGCAAGCGCCTGGGCCTCGCGCTGTCCGAGATCCGCGAGCTCGTCGACATGTACGAGCCCGGACGCGACGAGCGGCCGCAGCTGCAGCGCTTCCTCGCCGTGCTGGAGGCGCACCAGGCGAGCCTGCGCCAGCAGCGCGCCGACATCGAAGCGCAACTCTCCGAGCTCGAGGTCTTCGAGAAGAAGATCCGCAAGCAGCTCCGGTCTAGTTGACGTTTACGTAAACGTAAAGTACGGTAGCGGGCTCGGCCATGGACTACCCTTTCCTCCGCTTTGCGCACGGCGAAGCCCACGAGCTGCTGCGCGCCTCGGTGCGCGACTTCGCCGCCGCCGAGATCGCGCCGCGCGCCGCGCAGATCGACGCGAGCAACCAGTTTCCGATGGACCTGTGGCCCAAGCTGGGCGCGCTGGGCCTCCTCGGCATCACGGTCGAAGAGGAATACGGCGGCACGCCGATGGGCTACCTCGCCCACATCATCGCCATGGAGGAGATCAGCCGCGCCTCGGCCTCGGTGGGCCTGTCCTACGGCGCGCACTCGAACCTGTGCGTCAACCAGATCCGCAGGAACGGCAGCGACGCGCAGCGCAGCAAGTACCTGCCGAAGCTGATTTCGGGAGAGCACGTCGGCGCGCTCGCGATGTCGGAGCCCGGCGCGGGTTCGGATGTTGTAGGAATGAGATTGAGAGCCGATAGGCGAGGCGATCGTTACCTGCTCAACGGCAACAAAATGTGGATCACCAACGGCCCGGACGCCGACGTGCTGGTGATCTACGCCAAGACGAGCGACCAGGGCATCACCGCGTTCCTCGTCGAGAAAGGCTTCAAGGGCTTTAGCACCGCGCAGAAGCTCGACAAGCTCGGCATGCGCGGCTCCAACACCTGCGAGCTCGTGTTCCGCGACTGCGAGGTGCCCGCCGAGAACATCCTCGGCGCCGAGGGCAAGGGCGTGAAGGTGCTGATGTCGGGCCTGGACTACGAGCGCGCGGTGCTCGCGGGCGGCCCGCTCGGTATCATGGCCGCCTGCCTCGACACGGTGCTGCCCTACGTGCACGAGAGGAAGCAGTTCGGCCAGCCGATCGGCGAATTCCAGCTCATGCAGGGCAAGCTCGCCGACATGTACACGACCTACTCGGCCTGCCGCGCCTACGTCTATGCGGTGGGCCAGGCGCTCGATCGCGGCGAGACCACGAGGAAAGACGCCGCGGGCGCGATCCTCTACGCCGCCGAGAAGGCCACCTGGATGGCGGGCGAGGCGATCCAGGCGCTGGGCGGCATGGGCTACATCAACGAGACGCCGACCGGGCGCCTGTGGCGCGACGCCAAGCTCTACGAGATCGGCGCGGGCACTTCCGAGATCCGCCGCTGGCTGATCGGCCGCGAGCTGTTCGGAGAAACCGGGTGACGGGGGTCAACGAGCTGTTCGCGCGCAACCGCGCCTGGGCCGCGGGCGTGCGTGCCTCCGACCCGGAGTTCTTCTCCTCGCTCGCGCGCCAGCAGTCGCCGGAATTCCTCTGGATCGGCTGCTCCGACAGCCGCGTGCCCGCCAATCAGATCACGGGCCTCGCGCCGGGTGAAGTGTTCGTGCACCGCAACGTCGCCAACCTCGTCGTGCACACCGACCTGAACTGCCTGTCGGTGCTGCAGTTCGCCGTAGACCTGCTGCAGGTGCGCCACGTGATCGTCTGCGGGCACTACGGCTGCAGCGGCGTGCGCGCCGCGCTCACCGGCCAGAAGGTCGGCCTCGCGGAGAACTGGCTGCGCCACGTGCAGGACGTACGCGCCTACCACGCGGCCGAGCTCGACGCGATCCGCGACAGCGAAGCGCGCGAGCGGCGCCTGTGCGAGCTCAACGTGGCTGCGCAGGTGCGCCACGTCTGCGAGGCGACCGTGGTGCGCGATGCCTGGCTCGCGGGCCGGCCGCTCGCGGTGCACGGCTGGATCTACGGCCTGGAGGACGGCCTGCTGCGCGACCTGGGCTGCACGAAAGAACGCGCGTGAGCGGCATGCTCGACACCTATCGCGGCGCCGTGTATCCCCGGCACTGCGACCACATGGGTCACATGAACGTGATGTGGTACGTGGGCAAGTTCGACGAGGCGACCTGGAACCTGTTCTCGGCGATCGGCATCACGCCCGCCTACCTGCGCGACAATGAGCGCGCCATGGCCGCCGTGCAGCAGAACCTGACCTACAAGCGCGAGCTGCTCGCGGGCGACATCGTAGCGGTGCGCTCGGGCCTGCTCGAAGTCCGCGAGAAGGTGGTCAAATTCGTGCACGAGATGCGCCACGCGCAGACCGGGGAAATCTGCGCGATCTGCGCGATCACGGGCGTCCACATGGACAGCAGGACGCGGCGCTCCACGGCGCTCGCGCCGGACATCCTCACGCGCGGCAGGGAACTGCTGTGCAGCTACGAACTTGCGAAGGAGTAACCCATGACTGCCGATCCGATCGTCATCGTTGCCGCCGCCCGCACGCCGATGGGCGGCTTCCAGGGAGAGCTGAAGGGCTTCACCGCGCCCGAGCTGGGCGCTGCCGCGATCCGCGCCGCCGTAGAGCGCGCCAAGCTCAAGCCCGAGGACGTGCAGGAAGCGCTCATGGGCTGCGTGCTGCCCGCGGGCCAGGGCCAGGCGCCCGCGCGCCAGGCCGCGCTCGGCGCCGGCCTGCCGCAATCCACCGGCTGCACCACGGTGAACAAGATGTGCGGCTCGGGCATGAAGGCGGCGATGCTCGCGCACGATTCCTTGATTTCCGGCTCGTATGACATCGTGGTGGCCGGCGGAATGGAATCCATGACCAATGCGCCCTACCTGCTGCCGAAGGCGCGCGCAGGGCTGCGCATGGGCCACGGCCAGGTGCTCGACCACATGTTCTACGACGGCCTGGAAGACGCCTACGACAAGGGCCGGCTGATGGGGACGTTCGCGGAAGAGTGCGCGAGCACATATAAGTTCAGCCGCGAAGCGCAGGATGCTTTTGCAATTCAATCTCTACAAAGAGCAAAGCAAGCCAATAGCGATGGCTCATTCGCGTGGGAAATTACGCCGATCGCCATCAAGGCCGGCAAGGAGCAGAAGTTCGCAGAGATGGACGAGCAGCCTTTCAAGGCGAACCTGGAGAAGATCCCTACGCTCAAGCCCGCGTTCCGCAAGGACGGCACCGTG
>DATKKT010000082.1:0-45117 GCA_035542795.1 Burkholderiales bacterium | reverse complement strand
GTCAGAGCCCGATTTCCCATCTTAGCGACGTAAGGAGCCTGGAAATCGGGCTCTGACCCCGATTTTCCTTCCCGCGTTACCCCTGCTTGGCGGCCTCGGGCTGCCCGACGGCCTTCATCGACAGGCGCACTCTGCCCTTGTCGTCGGCCTCGAGCACTTTGACTTTTACTATCTGCCCTTCCTTCAGGTAGTCGGACACGGCGTTGACGCGCTCATTGCTGATCTGCGAAATGTGCAGCAGGCCGTCGCGCCCGGGCAACAGCTGCACGATGGCCCCGAAGTCGAGCAGGCGCAGCACCGGGCCCTCGTAGACCTTGCCTACCTCGACGTCGGCGGTGATGTCCTGGATGCGCTTGCGCGCCGCCTCGCCGCCCTCGGCCGCCACGCAGGCGATCGAGATCGTGCCGTCGTCCTCGATCTCGATGGTGGTGCCGGTCTCCTCCTGGATGCCACGGATGATCACGCCGCCCTTGCCGATCACGTCGCGGATCTTGTCCGGGTTGATCTTGATCTTGATGATGCGCGGCGCGAAGCTGGACAGCTCGGAGCGCGAGCCTTCGATCGTCTGCTTCATCTGCGCAAGGATGTGCAGGCGCGCCTCGCGCGCCTGCGCGAGCGCGACGCCCATGATCTCCTTGGTGATCGACTCGATCTTCAGGTCCATCTGCAGCGCGGTGAGGCCCTTCTCCGTGCCCGCGACCTTGAAGTCCATGTCGCCGAGGTGGTCCTCGTCGCCGAGGATGTCGGTGAGCACGGCGAAGCGCTTGCCCTCCTTGATGAGGCCCATGGCGATGCCCGCGACGTGGTCCTTGATCGGCACGCCGGCGTCCATCAGCGCGAGGCTGCCGCCGCAGACCGAGGCCATCGACGAGGAGCCGTTCGACTCCGTGATCTCCGAGACCACGCGCAGCGAATAGCCGAAGTCGGCGGCCGCCGGCAGCATGCCGACCAGCGCGCGCTTGGCGAGGCGCCCGTGGCCGATCTCGCGGCGCTTCGTGAAGCCGTAGCGGCCGGTCTCGCCCGTGGCGTACGGCGGCATGTTGTAGTGGAACATGAAGCGCTCGCGGTACTCGCCCGCCAGCGCGTCGATGATCTGCTCGTCGCGCCCGGTGCCGAGCGTCACGGTGACCAGCGCCTGCGTCTCGCCGCGCGTGAACAGCGCCGAGCCGTGCGTGCGCGGCAGCACGCCGGTGCGGATCGAGATCGGCCGCACCGTGCGCGTGTCGCGGCCGTCGATGCGCGGCTCGCCGTCGAGGATCTGGTTGCGCACGATCCTGGACTCCAGCGCGAAGCACAGCTCCTTCACCGCGTTCGCGTCCGGGCCGCCCTCGGCGCCCACGCCGAGCGCCTCGAACACGCGCTTCCAGATCCCGTCGATCGCCGCCGAGCGCGCGGCCTTCTGGCGCATCGCGAAGGCCTTGCGCAGGTCGGCCTCGGCCATCTCGGCGATCTTCGCTTCCATCGCCACGTCCTTCTCCGGCGCCTTCCAGTCCCAGGCGGGCTTGCCGGCGACTTCGGCGAGCTCCTCGATCGCGTTGATCGCGGCCTGCATCTGCTGGTGGCCGTAGACCACCGCGCCCAGCATGATCTCCTCGGGCAGCTCGAGCGCTTCCGATTCCACCATCAGCACGCCCTGGCTGGTGCCCGCGACCACGAGATTGAGCTGAGACTCCTTGATCTGCGTGGCCGTCGGGTTGAGCACGTACTCCCCGTTCAGGTAGCCGACGCGCGCGGCGCCGATCGGTCCGCTGAAGGGCACGCCCGAGAGCGTGAGCGCCGCGGACACGGCGATCATCGCCGGGATGTCGGCGTCCACCTCCGGGTTCAGCGACAGCACCTGCGCCACCACCTGCACCTCGTTGTAGAAGCCGTCCGGGAACAGCGGCCGGATCGGGCGGTCGATGAGGCGGCTGGTCAGCGTCTCCTTCTCGGTCGGCCGGCCCTCGCGCTTGAAGAAGCCGCCCGGGATCTTGCCCGCGGCGTAGGTCTTCTCGGCGTAGTCGACGGTGAGCGGGAAGAAGCTCTGCCCGGCCTTGGGCGACTTCGAGGCGGTGACCGCGGCGAGCACGACGGTGTCCTCGACGGTGCAGATGACGGAGCCGTGCGCCTGGCGCGCGATTTCGCCGGTCTCCAGCGTGACCTGCTGGGTGCCGAGGGTGAAGGTCTTCTTGATCGGGTTCAAAGGGGAATCCTCAGTGTGGGGACGCGAACGAAAGGCGCTCATCGGTCCGATGAGCGCCTTCGCTACGACATTCGGTAAGGGGGAACGGGCGTTACTTGCGCAGGCCGAGCCGCTCGATCAGCGAGCGGTACTTGTCGGCATCGCTGCGCTTCAGATAATCGAGCAGCTTGCGCCGCTGGCTCACCATCTTCAGCAGGCCCCGGCGCGAGTGGAAATCCTTGACGTGCGACTTGAAGTGCTCGGTGAGGCCGTTGATGCGCTCGGTGAGCAGCGCGATCTGCACCTCGGGCGACCCGGTGTCCTTGCCGGAGCGCTGGTACTGCTTCACGACTTGCGCTTTCTGCGCAACCTGCAAACTCATGTGCTCTTCTCTCTTTTCAGGCTCGTATGTGAGGGCGGCATTCTAACGAGAGTGCCGTCGGAAGACAAGTTTTTCTTGCTTTTTCAGGCTCTTGCAATCAGCCTGGCCGGCTGCAGCCCGGCGGGTCCGCGCTCTCCCACGCCCAGCAGCCTTCCGCCCGAGTAGACCCTGCCCGGGCCCTCGCCGGCCGCCACCGAGCGCACGGCCTGCCCGTTCAGGAACCTGGCCGCGAGGTCCTCGTCCAGGTCGATCCGGGGCAGGTGCTCGAGGAGGCGATCGGGCGGCAGCAGCCATGCGCGCCGCCCCTCCTCGCCCAGGGCCTGCAAGTCGTCGAGCGATACCGCCTGGTCCAGGCGCAGCCGGCCCACGGCGATGCGCCGCAAGGCCTGCAGGTGCGCGACGGTGCCCAGCGCCAGGCCGAGGTCGACCGCCAGCTGGCGCACGTAGGTCCCCTTGCTGCAGAGAACGCGCAGGCGCAGCGTCGCCTCGCCGCGCGACACGAGCTCCAGCTCGTGCACGGTGACCTTGCGCGGGCGGCGCGTGACCGCCCGTCCTTCGCGGGCGAGCGCGTAGAGCGGCCGTCCTTCATGCTTCAGCGCGGAGTACATCGGCGGCACTTGCTCGATCTCGCCGCGAAACCTGGCCAACGCACGGGCCAGCGCCTGGTCGTCCACGTCGACCAGTGACGTTTCCGTGACCCTGCCTTCCGCGTCGCCCGTGTCCGTCGCCACACCCAGCCGCACGTCGGCGAGGTATTCCTTGCTCGCCTCGAGCCCGAAAGGCGCGAACTTGGTCGCCTCGCCGAACAGCAGCGGCAGCAGGCCGGAGGCCATCGGGTCGAGCGTGCCCGCGTGCCCGGCCTTGCGCGCCTCGAGCAGCCGCTTCACCGCCTGAAGCACCGCGCTGGAGCTCGGCCCGACCGGCTTGTCGAGCAGCAGCACGCCGTCGATTCGCTTGTGCCGCTCGGCCGGCATCTAGCGCTTCCCGGGACGCTTCTTCGGCGCCGGCGGCGGCAGGACGCTGTCGATCAGGCGCGAGAGGCGATCGCCGCGCTCTACGGATTCGTCGTAGACGAAGCGGAGCTCGGGCGTGGTGTAGAGCTTCATGCGCCGCGCGAGCTGCGAGCGCAGGTAGCCCGAGGCGCGGCGCAGCCCCAGCAAGGTGTCCTCTAGCTTCTCCTTCTCCAGGAGCGTGATGAAGACCTTGGCGTGGGAAAGATCGGGCGAGACGTCCACCGAGGTGATCGTCAGCATGCCCACCCTCGGATCGCGCACCTCGAGCCGGATCAGCTCCGAGAGCTCGCGCTGGATCAGGTCGGCGACCTTCTGCGGCCGCCCCTGGCTCACAGCAGGATGCGCCCCAGGCTCATAGCGTGCGCGCCACCTCGAGGACTTCGAAGACCTCGAACTGGTCGCCTTCCTTGAGGTCCTGGAAGCCCTTCAGCGACATGCCGCACTCGAAGCCGGCCTTGACCTCGCGCACGTCGTCCTTGAAGCGCTTGAGCGTGTCGATCTCGCCGGTGTGGATCACCACGTTGTCGCGCAGCACGCGCACCAGGGCGCCGCGCTTGACGAGGCCCTCCTGCACGTAGCAGCCGGCGACGGTGCCGACCTTGGAGATGCGGAACACCTGACGCACTTCCACCATGCCGAGGACCGATTCCTTGCGCTCCGGCGCGAGCAGGCCCGAGAGCGCCGCCTTCACTTCCTCGACCGCGTCGTAGATGACGTTGTAGTAGCGCACGTCCACGCCCGAGGACTCGATGAGCTTTCTCGCCGTCGCGTCGGCGCGCGTGTTGAAGCCGATGATCACCGCGCGCGAGGCGAGCGCCAGGTTGACGTCCGACTCGGTAATGCCGCCCACGCCCGAGTGCACCACGCTCACCTTGACCTCGTCGGTCGAGAGGCGCGAGAGCGCGTGCGCAAGAGCCTCCTGCGATCCCTGCACGTCGGCCTTGATGAGCAGCGCGAGCGTCTTCTTCTCGCCCTCGCCCATCTGCTCGAACATGTTCTCGAGCTTGGCGGCCTGCTGCTTCGAGAGCTTCACGTCGCGGTACTTGCCCTGGCGGAACAGCGCGACCTCGCGCGCCTTGCGCTCGTCGGCGAGCGCGACCAGCTCCTCGCCGGCGCGCGGCACGTCCGACAGGCCCTGGATTTCCACCGGAATCGACGGGCCCGCGCTCTGCACGGCCTTGCCGTTCTCGTCCAGCATCGCGCGCACGCGGCCGTAGACGGCGCCCGCCACCACCACGTCGCCGCGCTTGAGGGTGCCCGACTGCACGAGCACGGTCGCCACCGGGCCGCGCCCCTTGTCCAGGCGCGCCTCGACCACCACGCCCTTGGCAGGCGCCTCGACCGGGGCCTTGAGCTCCTTCACCTCGGCTTGCAGCAGGATCTGCTCGAGCAGCAGGTCGATGCCCGCGCCCGTCTTCGCGGACACGGGGACGACCGGCGAATCTCCGCCGAGGTCCTCGGGCACCACGCCGTGCGCGAGCAGGTCGTTCTTGACGCGCTCGGGGTTGGCCTCGTGCTTGTCGATCTTGTTCATTGCGACGACCAGCGGCACCTCGGCCGCCTTGGCATGGGAGATGGCCTCGATCGTCTGCGGCATGACGCCGTCATCCGCGGCGACGACCAGGACCACGATGTCGGTCACCTTGGCGCCGCGCGCGCGCATCGCCGTGAAGGCCTCGTGGCCGGGCGTATCGAGGAAGGTGATCACGCCGCGCGGCGTCTCCACGTGGTAGGCGCCGATGTGCTGCGTGATGCCGCCCGCCTCGCCGGCGGCGACCTTGGTGCGGCGGATGTAGTCCAGCAGCGAGGTCTTGCCGTGGTCGACGTGGCCCATCACCGTGACGACCGGCGGGCGTTCGGTGGCCTCGGCCTGCGCGTGCGCCGCGTCTTCGAGGTAGGCCTCGGGGTCGTCGAGCTTCGCCGCTTTGGCGATGTGACCCATCTCCTGGACCACGATCATCGCGGTCTCCTGGTCCAGCACCTGATTGATGGTCGCCATGGTGCCGAGCTTCATCATGACCTTGATGACCTCGACGGCCTTGACCGACATCTTGTGCGCGAGCTCGCCCACCGTGATGGTCTCGGGGACGGCGATTTCGCGCGACACCGGCTCGCTCGGCGGAGCGAAGGCTGCCTCGCCCGGGACGGGCCCCGCAGCGCGATGGCGCCCGCCGCCGCGCCCGTGCCAGCCGGCCACGCCGCCGCCCAGGTCGCCGCGCGTCTTGATCGTGCGCCGGCGCACCGAGTCATCGCGCAGGATCGTCGTCTGCTTGACCTTCTTCGCCTTCTTCTCGGCCTTCGGCTCGCCCGCCTTGGGGGCGTGCAGCGTGCCGTCGGTCGCGGCGCCAGGCGCGGCCGCTGGCGATGGGGTGGCGCGCTCGGTCGCCTTCTGCTCGGCCTCGCGCCGCTCGCGCTCCTGCTTCTCGCGCAGCTCGGCGGCCTGGATTTCCGACAACTGCTGCTGGCGCCGCTGCTCCTCGGCGCGCAGCTCGAGCTCCTTCGCGTCAGGGCCGGCCGGCGCGGGCGACGGCGCGGGGGCCGGCGCGGCAGCCGGCATCTCGGCGGCGGCGAGCTCGGAAGGATCGCGCTTCACGAAGACGCGCTTCTTGCGCACCTCGACCTGGATGGTGCGCGCCTTGCCGGTCGAATCGGCCTTCTTGATCTCGCTCGTCTGCTTGCGCGTGAGCGTGATCTTGTTCTTCGGCTCGCTCGAGCCGTGCGACTTGCGCAGGTATTCCAGCAGACGCGCCTTGTCCTGCTCGCTAAGCGAGTCCTCGGCGACGCGCTTCTGCACGCCAGCCGCGCGCAGCTGCTCCAGCAGCACCGAAGGCGGGACCTTCAGCTCGCTCGCGAATTGGGCGACGCTCGTCTGAGCCACGTTACGCGGCCTCCTTGCCCTGCTCGGCCCGCGTTTCTGCCGCAAACCAGTGCGCGCGCGCTGCCATGATCAGCTTCTTGGCGCGCTCCTCGTCGAGTCCTGTCAGCTCGCCGAGCTCGTCTACCGCCAGGTCGGCGAGGTCGTCGCGCGTCTTGACGCCGCCCTTGGCGAGCTTGGCCGCGAGCGGCGGGTCCATGCCCTCGAGCTGCAGCAGCAGCGGGTCCACGCCCTCCAGGCTCTCCTCGCTCGCGATCGCCTGCACGAGCAGCGCGTTACGCGCGCGGCTGCGCAGCTCGTTCACCGTGTTCTCGTCGAATGCCTCGATCTCGTTCATCTCGTTGATCGGGACGTAGGCGACCTCCTCGAGCGTCGAGAAGCCCTCCTGGATCAGGATCTCGGCGACCTCCTCGTCCACGTCGAGCTTCTCCATGAACAGCTGCTTGGTGCGGCTGCTCTCCTCCTCCTGCTTCTTGGTGGACTCCTCCTGCGTCATCAGGTTGATGGTCCAGCCCGTGAGCTCGGAGGCGAGGCGCACGTTCTGGCCGCTGCGGCCGATCGCGATCGCGAGGTTCTCCTCGTCCACCACCACGTCCATGGCGTGCTTCTCCTCGTCGACGAGGATCGAGCTCACCTCGGCCGGCGCAAGCGCGCCGATCACGAAGGTGGCCGGGTCGGCCGACCAGAGCACGATGTCGACGCGCTCGCCGGCGAGCTCCTGCGTGACCGCCTGCACGCGCGAGCCGCGCATGCCGACGCAGGTGCCGATCGGGTCGATGCGGCGGTCGTTGCTGTGCACCGCGATCTTGGCGCGGATTCCCGGATCGCGCGCCGCCGACTTGATCTCCAGCAGGCCCTCCTCGATCTCCGGCACCTCCAGCTCGAACAGCTTCATGATGAACTGCGGCGCCGTGCGCGACAGGATGAGCTGCGGGCCGCGGGCGCCGCGGTCGATCTTCGACACCCAGGCGCGCACGCGGTCGCCCACGCGCAGGTTTTCCTTCGGAATCATGTTCTCGCGCGGCAGCACCGCCTCCAGCCGCCCGGACTCGACGATCGCGCTGCCGCGTTCCATGCGCTTGACGGTGCCGGTGACCAGCTCGTCGCCGCGCCCGAGGAAGTCGTTTAGGATCTGCTCGCGCTCGGCGTCGCGGATGCGCTGCAGGATCACCTGCTTGGCGGTCTGCGCGCCGATGCGGCCGAATTCCACGTTCGGCAGCGGCGCCTCGAGGTAGTCGCCCAGCTTGGCGTCGGGCTTGCGATCCTGCGCCTCTTCCAGGCAGTACATCTGCGCGGTGTTGTAGTCCGGCTCGTCGTCCGGGACGACGCGCCAGCGCCGGAACGTCTCGTAGGCGCCGGTATTCCGGTCCATCGACACCCGCACGTCGATATCCTCGGAGTACTTCTTCTTCGTCGCCGAGGCGAGCGCGAGCTCGAGCGCGCCGAACACGACGTCGCGCGAGACGTTCTTCTCGCGCGCCAGCGCGTCGGCGAGCAAGACCAGTTCGCGATTGCCTGCTGCTTGCGTTGTCATCGCCCCAAATTCCCCGTTGTTCCTGTTCCTACAGGTCCGGCACCAGCCGGGCCTTGTCCATTTCGCTCACGTCCAGCATGACGTCCCGTCCGTCCACCTCGACGACCGCGACGCCGTCCTTCGCGCCCTTCAGCAGCCCCGTGAACCGCTTGCGCCCGGTGGCGTCCGGCGCGCGCATCCTCACGTCCACCCTGCTTCCGGCGAAGCGCTCGAAGTCGGCGGGCTTGCGCAGCGGCCGGTCCAGCCCCGGCGACGACACCTCCAGCCGCTCGTAGTCGATGCCCTCGACTTCGAATACCCTCGACAGCTGCCGGCTGACCTCGGCGCAGTGGTCCACCGTGATGCCGCCGGGACGGTCGATGAAGATGGTCAGAAACCGGCCGCCGCCCGTTGCCCTGGCGTCCACTAGCTCGAACCCCATGCCCGTCACGGTCGCTTCCGCCACTTGCGCCATCGCCGCCATACCGCCGCCATGCCTCGATCCGGCCGCACAAACAAAAAATGGGCCGAAGCCCATCTCTGCAAAAACGCCTGCTGCCGCGCTGCTAGAAACCGTTGAAGTATATCAAATTTTCTTCTCGGGGTCGATTTTGTGCTCCGGCCCGCCCGGCGCCGTGCGGACTCCGGGCGCCAGGAGCGTCCAGCGACCCGCCTGGCCGAGTTCCAGCGGCTCGTATCCGAGCCGCGCGAGCTCGGCCGCCACAGCCTGCCGCCGTTCCGGCCTGGCGATGATGAGCGGCCGCGGCGGCTTGAGAGACGCCATCTCCGAGCCGAGCGAATTGTCGCTTCCAGCGGCGGCGGCGGATTCCCCGCCGCCGAGCCGTACGCGCTTGACCTCGCATTGCAGATAGACCGTAAGGCCCCAATGCGGAGTCGCGTCGACGAAGAGGACCTCGCTCGGCGCCGGACTCTGGCGCGCGAGGATCGCCTGCGCCAGCCGGCGGCTGTCGCTGTCGGTCGAATAGTGGGCAGCCGCGGCGCGCAGCCCGACCAGGCCGGCCAGCCAGCACGCGATGAGCGCCAGCGTCAGCCTCGAGGGACGCCAGTGCTCGAGGCCGCGCGCGATCAGCAGCGCGAGCGGCGGAAACAGCGGCAACACGTACAGCGGCAGCCTGGAGCGGCTCAAGAAGAAGACGGCGAGCGGCAACAGCAGCCAGACGGCGAGGAATGCCGGCCAGGGATCGTCGCGCAGCTTCCGGCGCCACCAGTCGCGCGAGAGCGCGGTGCGAGGCGCGGAAATCGCGGCGCGGAGCAGAATCCAGCTCCAGGGCAAGCTGCCCAGCAGCAGCGTCGGGACGTAGACCTTGATCGCGCCGTACCAGGCCGAGTTGCGGTGATGGGCCCCGGTGAAGATCCGGTTCACCACTTCGTCGTGCAGGAAATAGGTCACGAGGCCTGGCTCGGTGGCCACGACCAGCGCAAACCATCCGAGGCCGACGGCGGCGAACAGCGCCAATCCGCCGGTGCTCGCCAATTGCGCGATCCCCCGCCAGCCTTTTTCGAGCGCGCAGAACACCAGGATCGCCAGCAGGGGGAGCAGACCGGGCGGTCCCTTGGTGAGGAAGGCCAGCCCGAAGCCAAGCCACATGAGGAGCCGCGCGCCGCTGCGCGCGCCCCGCGCGAGCGCCTCGCGATGCCGCACGAAACCCAGCACGCCGAGCGTCTCGAACAGCGTCAGCAGCGTATCGGGCGTCAAGGCGTTCGATGCCGAATAGGGCATGGCGAACGAGGCGTAGACGAGCGGCGCGAGCCAGGGCCGCCTCGGCGTCCAGGTGCGCCCGAGGGCGAGCACCAGGAGCACGGTGGCGGCGAAGGCGAGCGCGTTGGCCAACCGGGCGCCCCACTCGTTCGCGCCCAGCGCGGCGATGCCCGCCGCGATCGACCAATAGGTCAGCGGCGGCTTGGCGTAGTGCCTGAGCTCGTCATTGAAGGCGGGATGGATGAAGTCCCCGCTCGAGAGCATGTGCGACGCAATGCCGGCATAGCGGCCCTCGTCGGGTTCCCAGAGCCCGCGCGAGCCCTGGAACGCCAATGCCAGCGCGAGCAGCGCGAGGATCGCAATGGTCGCGCGAAACCGCGTCATGCGATCAAGTCCTGCCCACCCGGCCGGGATCTACGTCAATGCAGCGGCCGGGCGGCAGGTCGGGCGGCAGCCTGAACGCGCCAAAGCGCACCCGTGCAAGTCGGCTGACGCGCGCGCCGACCGCCTCCACCATGCGCCGCACCTCGCGGTTGCGTCCTTCCGCGAGCACCACACGGTACCAGCGGTTGGTTCCCGATTCCGCCCGTCCGCGCAACGGCTCGACGCGAAGGAAGCGCGCGGGGCCGTCTTCCAGCTCGACCCCGTCGAGAAGCCTGCGGATGGCTTGCGCATCGAGGCCGCCCTGGACGCGCACCTCGTACTCGCGCTCGATCGCGGCGCGCGGATGCATCAGGCGATTGGCGAGCTCGCCGGAATCGGTGAGCAGCAGCAGCCCGGACGTATTGAAGTCGAGGCGCCCGACCGCGACCCAGCGCCCGGTGCGCGGCCTGGGCAGCCGGTCGAACACCGTCGGCCGGCCCTCCGGGTCGCTGCGCGTGACGAGCTCGCCGACCGGCTTGTGGTAGAGGAGCAGCCGCGGCCTTGCCTTGCTCTTCTCGAAGTCGATTTTCTTTTGATCGAGAAGAACCTCATCGCCGGGCGCAGCGCGATCGCCGAGCGCCGCCACGCGCCCGCGGACGGTGATCCGTCCCGCGGCGATCCAGGTCTCGATCTCGCGGCGCGAGCCCAGCCCCGCGGCGGCGAGAAGCTTCTGGATCCTCTCCCCCGGCAGATTACTGGAGGGTGCTGCCGGCGGGGGCGGAGGGCTCTTGGCTCGGTTCATTCGCCGCCGGCTGCGCGGTCGCCGCCTCGAGCTGCAGAGTGCGCGCGATCTCTTCCAGCGGCGGCAGCTCCTGGAGCGAGCGCAGGCCGAGGTCGTCGAGGAAGGTCTTGGTGGTCGCGTAGAGAGCGGGCCGCCCCGGCGTGTCGCGGTGGCCCACGACGTCGATCCAGCCCCGGCTCTCGAGCGTCTGGATGATGGGCGTCGACACCGCCACGCCGCGAATGTCCTCCACGTCGCCGCGCGTCGCCGGCTGGCGATAGGCGATGATGGCGAGCGTTTCCATGACCGCGCGCGAGTAGCGCGGCGGCTTTTCCGGCTGCAGCCGCTCGATGAACGGCCGGAACGAGGGCGCGGTCTGGAAGCGCCAGCCGCTCGCGACGCTGACGAGGTTGACGGCGCGCTCGGCCCAGTCGCCGCGCAGCTCGTCGAGCAGCTTGCGCAGCGTCTCGTTGTCCACCTCGTCATCGAACAGGCGCTTCAGGTCGGCGAGCGACAGCGGCTCCTGCGAGGCGAGCAGTGCCGCCTCGATGAGGCGCTTGGCTTCAGACGGATTCGGCATGGGCGATTCTCACGTAGATCGGCGCGAAACCCTCCGACTGGGTGACGTCGACGAGAGACTCGCGCGAGAGCTCGAGCAGCGCGAGGAAGGTGACCACCAGAATCGCGACGCCGCGCGCCGGGTCGAACAGCTCGGTGAATTCCAGCACCCGGCTTTCCTTGAGTCGGCGCAGGATGCCGCTCATGTGCTCGCGCACCGAGAGCTCCTCGCGCGTGACGCGGTGGTGACGCGTCATGCGCGCGCGCATCAGCAGCGTGCGCCAGGCTTCCGCCAGATCGCGCGGGTGCACGTCGGGCAGGCGCTCCACCGCCGTGCGCTCCACGAGCACCGAGACCGCGAGCACGTCGCGGCCCATCTGCGGCAGCTCGTCGAGCTGCTGCGCGGCCTTCTTCATCTGCTCGTACTCGAGCAGCCGGCGTACGAGCTCGGCGCGCGGGTCTTCCTCCTCGGCGACCGCCGCCGGGCGCGGCAGCAGCATGCGCGACTTGATCTCGATGAGCATCGCCGCCATCACCAGGTACTCGGCGGCGAGCTCCAGGTTCTTCGAGCGCATCATCTCGACGTACTCCAGGTACTGGCGCGTCAGCGGCGCCATCGGGATGTCGAGGATGTCCAGGTTCTGCTTGCGGATCAGGTACAGCAGCAGGTCGAGCGGCCCCTGGAACGCGTCCAGCAGGATCTCCAGGGCGTCCGGCGGGATGTACAGGTCGGCCGGAATCTCGACTACCGGCTCGCCGTAGAGGCGAGCCAGCGGTGCGGCCAGCGGCAGCGGCTCCGTCTCGCTCACCGGTTTGCGCTCACGGTCCGCATCCTACACATAGGCGAGGCCCATCGCTTCGCGCACCTCGCGCATGGTCTCGACCGCGAGCTTGCGCGCCTTGTCGCAGCCGTCGGCGAGAATGTTCTTCACCAGCGTCGGGTCGTCCACGTACGGCTGCGCGCGCTCGCGGATCGGCGCCAGCTCCGCCAGGACCGCCTCCACCACCGGCTGCTTGCACTCCAGGCAGCCGATCGAGGCCGTGGTGCAGCCCTTGCGGACCCAAGCCTGGCGCGCCTCGTCGGAGTAGACCAGGTGCATGTTCCAGACCGGGCACTTGTCGGGGTTGCCCTTGTCGCTGCGCTTGACGCGCGCCGGGTCGGTGGGCATGGTCCTGATCTTCTTCGCCACCGACTCGGGCTCCTCGCGCAGCGCGATCGCGTTGCCGTAGGACTTGGACATCTTCTGCCCGTCCAGGCCGGTCAGCTTGGACGCCTCGGTGAGCAAGGCCTCGGGCTCGACGAGGATCTTCTTGCCGCTGCCCTCCAGCCAGCCGTACAGGCGCTCGCGCTCGCCGCGCGGAATGTTCTGCTGCTCGTCGAGCAGCGCCTGCGCGCGCTTGAGCGACTCGGCGTCGCCGCTCTCAAGGAAGCGGGTGCGCAGCTCGTTGAACAGGCGCGCCTTCTTGCTGCCCAGCTTCTTCACCGCGGCCTTCGCCTTGTCCTCGAAGCCCGGCTCGCGGCCGTAAAGATGGTTGAAGCGACGCGCGACCTCGCGCGTGAACTCGATGTGGGGAACCTGGTCCTCGCCCACGGGCACGTACTTGGCCCGGTAGATCAGGATGTCGGCGGCCTGCAGCAGCGGGTAGCCGAGGAAGCCGTAGGTCGAGAGGTCCTTGTCGGAGAGCTTTTCCTGCTGGTCCTTGTACGTCGGCACGCGCTCCAGCCAGCCCAGCGGCGTGAGCATCGAGAGCAGCAGGTGCAGCTCGGCGTGCTCGGGCACCAGCGACTGCACGAACAGCGTGGCCTGGTTCGGATCGACGCCAGAGGCGAGCCAGTCGATCACCATGTCGGCGCCGACTTCCTGCAGCGCGCCGGGTTTCTCGTAGTCGGTCGTGAGCGCGTGCCAGTCCGCGACGAAGAACAGGCAGGGATACTCCGACTGCAGCTTCACCCAGTTCTTGAGCACGCCGTGATAGTGGCCGAGATGCAGCGCGCCCGTCGGGCGCATCCCGGATAGCACGCGGGTTTCGAACACGGCCCTAGTAGAGCAGCCCGCGGATCAGGCCGTCGGAGGCGTGGATCAACGGCCCGAGAACGTGGTCGAGAACGTTCGTCAGCATCAGCACCAGCAGCAGCGGCAGTCCCCAGGGCTCCAGCTTGGCGTACTGCCAGGCCACGCGGTTCGGCAGCAGGCTGGCGAGAATGCGGCCGCCGTCGAGCGGCAGGATCGGCAGCAGGTTGAGGAAGGTGAAGATCAGGTTCACCTGGATGCCGGCCTTGCCCATCTCCGCCATCGGCACGCTGAAGGTGTTCACCGGCAGGATCAGCGCCAGCTTGAGCAGCAGGGCCCAGGCCATCGCCATGGCGACGTTCGAGGCCGGTCCCGCCGCGGCGACCCAGAGCATGTGGCGCTTCGGAGAGCGCAGCGCGGAGTAGTTGACGGGCACGGGCTTCGCCCAGCCGAACAGGAACTTGCCCGACGACATGAGCAGGATCGCGAGCGGCACCACGATGGTGCCCAGAAAATCGACGTGGCGGGCGGGATTGAGGCTGACGCGCCCCTGCGCGTAGGCGGTCAGGTCGCCGAAGTGGCGCGCGACGTAGCCGTGCGCTGCCTCATGCAGCGTGATCGCGAAGAGGACCGGGAGCGCATAGATGGCGACAGTGCGGACGAGTGGCTCGAGGTCCATCCAGGCGGCGGATTTTATCAGAGCAGGAACGTCTCGATCAGGCGCGCGACCTCCTCCGGCTGATCGTGGTGCAGCATGTGGCCTGCGTCTTGCACCGTGTGGTAGCGCAGGTCCCTGAACGCTGCGCGCCGCTCCGCGAGATCCTGCGGCGTGAGCTTCATGCGCTTCAGCGTCTCGGATTGCGCCGCATCCACCCACAGCACCGGCGCCGTGACGCGCTCCCAGCAGGCGCGCGCTTCGTCGAGGCGGTAGAGCGTGGCGTTGACCAGCTTGTGCGCCGGATCGCTGCGCAGCACGACGCCGCCCTGGTCGGCCTCCCTGCCCCAGTGGCGCGCCAGGAACTCGGCGCGGTCGCGGCGCAGGCGCGGATTGTTCTTCTGCAGGCGGTCGGCGAGCTCGGCGTAGCTCGCGTACGGGCGCCAGCGCGGCGCTTGCTTCAGCTCGTTCATCCAGCGCTCGTAGCGGCGCGGCGCCTGCTCCGCGCGCGTGACAGGCATGCCGAAGCCCTCGAGATTGACGAAGCGCGCGACGCGCTCGGGGCGGATGCCGGCGTACAGGCCGCCCACGTTGCCGCCCAGGCTGTGGCCGACGAGGTTGACCGGCCCCTCGGGCTGCATCCGGTCGAGCAGGAAATCGAGGTCGGCGATGTAGTCCGGAAACCAGTAGTTGTCGGCGCCGGACCAGGCCGTGAGGCCGTAGCCGCGCCAGTCCGGCGCATAGACGTCCCACTCCTCGCGCAGCGCGTCGACGAGGAACTGGAAGGAGGCCGACACGTCCATCCAGCCGTGCAGCAGGAACAGCTTCCGGTGCGGCGCGCCTTTCCAGTGGCGCACGTGATAACGAAGTCCGCGGACGTCGAAGAAGAGCGATTCGCTATGGCGCATGGGCGGTGGCAACGGCGGGCGCTATGATACCGGCCGCTTATGCCGGTCTTTTCGCTGAAGGAACGCCGCGTTGAGCTGCGCGGCGCCGACCATTTCATCGCCTGGGACGCCACGCTCGTGGGCTCGATCGTGCTCGAGCGTGCGGTGAACGTCTGGTTCAACGTCGTGATCCGGGCCGACAACGACCTGGTGCACATCGGAGAGGAGACCAACATCCAGGACGGCTCGGTCCTGCATTGCGACCCGGGCTATCCGCTCACCATCGGCAGGCGCGTCACCATCGGCCACAAGGCGATGCTGCACGGCTGCACCATCGGCGACGGCGCCCTCATCGGCATCAACAGCGTGGTGCTGAACGGCGCGAAGATCGGCGCCGGCGCGCTGGTCGGGGCCAACGCGCTGGTGCCCGAGGGAAAGGAGATTCCGCCCGGCATGCTCGCGGTCGGCTCGCCGGCGAAAGTCGTGCGGCCGCTCACGCCGGAGCAGATCGCCGGGATCCTGAGGATGTCGGAGGGCTACGTGGCGCGCGCGAAGCTGTTCCGCGAGCACCTGCAGGAGCTGCAGTAGCCTATTTCGGCGCCATCCGGATCGCGCCGTCGAGCCGGATCGTCTCGCCGTTCAGCATCTCGTTCTCGACGATCGATTTGGCGAGATGCGCGTATTCCTCGGGCTTGCCGAGGCGGGGCGGGAACGGCACCTGCTTGCCGAGCGAATCCTGCGCCTCCTTCGGCAGGCCGAGCAGCATCGGCGTGAGGAACAGCCCCGGCGCGATGGTGACGACGCGAATGCCGTTACGCGACAGATCGCGCGCGATCGGCAGCGTCATGCCGACCACCCCTCCCTTCGACGCGGAATAGGCGGCCTGCCCGATCTGGCCGTCGAATGCAGCGACCGAGGCGGTATTGACGATCACGCCGCGCTCGCCGGCCGCGTTCGGGCTCGCCTTGGCCATGGCGTCGGCCGCGAGGCGGATCATGTTGAAGGTGCCGATCAGATTGATGTTGATCACGCGCGTGAAGCGCGCGAGATCGTGCGGCGCGTCCTTGCCGATCGTGCGCTCGGCCACGCCGATGCCCGCGCAGTTGACGAGCACGTTCAGCCCGCCGAACGATTGCACGGCCGCCGCGACCGCCGCCTTGCCGTCAGCTTCCGAGGTGACGTCGCACTTGCAATATTTCCCGCCGAGCTCCTTCGCGAGCTTCTCTCCGGCCTCGACCTGCAGATCCGCGATGACGACCTTGGCCCCGTTGGCCGCCGCCATCTGCGCCGTCGCCGCGCCGAGTCCCGATGCGCCGCCGGTGATCAGGAATATCGAGTTCTTGATTTGCATATAACGGCTCCCCGGAAAATTTGGCCGATAATTCTACCTTCATGAATCTCTCCTTCGGCCTGCAGTTCGCGGATCTGTACGAGCGCGACGGCCTGCTGCGCCTCGACGGCGCTTTCTTGTCGTTTCTTGATTCAGATCTCAAGAACAGGCTTCTTCAAGCAAGGAAGAATCCTCTTTCAGGAAAGCCGGAATCCGAGCTGCTGGTCGCGCTCGCGCCGCACCTCGAGGACTTTCTCGCCAGGCTGTTCGGCATCGAGGCCGAGGCGAGCGCCCTCGCCGCGCGCCACAACGAGCTCGCGCCGCTCTATGCCGTGAAGCGCCTCTTCGTCCAGCGGCGCGCGCTGCACAAGGTCGACCCCGAGTCCTTGAAGTCGTTCGACCCGAGCTCCTTTCCTTTCAAATCCGAGCTCGAATTCGCGCGCGACGTGACTGCCTGGCAGAAGGACGAGGCCGCCAATGCTTCCAGCCTCGAGGCGGCGGCGCGCTACGCGGCCTGGGCCGCGACGACGCCCGAGGGCAAGGCGAAGCACCGTGCCGGACTGCTGTTCAAGGCGCCGGCCAAGCTCGATTTCATGCGCCTGGTGCCGGTGCATACGGATTCCTCGCAAGGCTACGTGCGGCACGGCCTCGAGCATCTGCGCGAGCGCGGCGGCTTCGCGCTCACCGATCACGGCACGGACCTCGCGGGCGCGCTCGACCAGGCCAATTACTGCATCTGGTGCCACGAGCAGGGCAAGGATTCCTGCTCGAAGGGCCTGAGGGAGAAAGCTCCGGCCGCCGGGTTTCGCAAGAGCCCGTTCGGAGTGCCGCTCGCGGGCTGCCCGCTCGAGGAAAAGATCTCCGAATTCCACATGGTGAAGACGCGCGGCCAGCCGATCGGCGCGCTCGCGGTGATCTGCGTAGACAACCCCATGGTGGCGGCCACCGGGCACCGCATCTGCAACGACTGCATGAAGGCCTGCATCTACCAGAAGCAGACTCCGGTGGATATCCCGCAGGCCGAGACGCGGACGCTGAAGGATGTCCTCGAGCTGCCCTGGGGTTTCGAGATCTACTCGCTGCTCACGCGCTGGAACCCGCTCAATCTGCGCCGGCCGCTGCCGCTCGCGCCGACCGGGCGCAAGGTCCTGGTGGTGGGCCTCGGACCCGCCGGGTTCACGCTCGCGCACCACCTGCTGAACGACGGCCACACCGTCGTAGGTATCGACGGCCTCAAGATCGAGCCGCTCGGCGTGCCCTTCGAGCCGGTGCGCGACGTGCGCACGCTCTACGAGCCGCTCGAATCCCGCGTGATGGCGGGCTTCGGCGGCGTTGCCGAGTATGGCATCACGGTGCGCTGGGACAAGAACTTCCTCAAGCTCGTGCGCCTGCTGATCGAGCGGCGCTCCGGATTCGCGATGCACGGCGGCGTGCGCTTCGGTGGCACGCTGGATCTGGGAGAAGCGCTCGCGATCGGCTTCGACCACGTCGGGCTATGCGTGGGCGCGGGCAAGCCTACGGTGCTCGAGATCCCGAACGGGCTCGCGCGCGGCGTGCGCGCCGCCTCCGACTTCCTGATGGCGCTGCAACTCACCGGCGCGGCGAAGCAGGACTCGATCGCCAACATGCAGCTGCGCCTGCCGGTCGTGGTGATCGGCGGCGGCCTGACGGCGATCGACACCGCGACCGAGTCGCTCGCCTACTACGGCGTGCAGGTGGCGAAATTCCTCGATCGCTACGAGATGCTGGCGCGGGAGCTCGGCGAGGACGCCGTGCGGGCCGAGTGGGACGACCAGGAGCGCGAGATCGCCGAGGAATACCTCGCGCACGCGCGCGCGCTGCGAGTCGCGCCGAAGGAAAAGCACATCGAGCTGCTGCGCCACTGGGGCGGCGTGACGATCGCCTATCGCCGGCGCCTCGTCGACAGCCCCTCCTACACCCTGAACCACGAGGAGGTCGAAAAGGCGCTCGAAGAAGGCATCTGGTTCGCCGAAGGGCTCACGCCGGTAGCGGTCGACGTAGACAACTACGGCGCAGTGAAGGGGATCCGCCTGAAGGGGGCGGAGGGTGAGCACTGGTTGCCGGCGCACACGGTGTTCGTCGCCGCCGGGACACAGCCCAACACCGTGCTCGCGCGCGAGGACGCCGCGCACTTCGCGCTCGATGGGAAGTATTTCGCGGCGTGCGACGAAAGCGGCAAGCCCCTGAAGCCCGAGCACGCGACCTCCAAGCCGGCCGTCCCGAACGTGCTGCTCTCGCGCCAGCCCGACGGCCGCTTCGTGAGCTATTTCGGCGACGTGCATCCCTCGTTCTTCGGCAACGTCGTGAAGGCGATGGGCGGCGCCAAGCAGGGCTATCCCATCGTGTCGAAGGTGTTGAACGCGCGGCCTGCGGCCTCTGCGATCGCACAGGATCGGTTCTTCAGGCATCTGTCGGACCAGCTAAGCGCCACCGTGGACAAGGTCGAGCGCCTCACGCCGACCATCATCGAGGTCGTGATCCGCGCGCCGCTCGCGGCGAAGCGGTTCCGGCCCGGCCAGTTCTATCGCCTGCAGAACTTCGAGACGCGCTCCCCGCTGGCGCGCGGCACGCGCCTGCAGATGGAAGGCCTCGCGATGACCGGCGCCTGGGTGGATCGCGACAAAGGGCTGGTGTCCATCATCGCGCTGGAGATGGGCGGCTCGAGCGACCTGTGCGCGATGCTGCAGCCGGGCGAGCCCGTGATTCTCATGGGCCCGACCGGCTCGCCCACCGAGATCGCCGGCGGCGAGACGGTGGTGCTCTGCGGCGGCGGCCTCGGCAACGCAGTGCTCTTCTCCATCGGCGCCGCGTTCCGTGCCGCGGGCTCCAGGGTGCTCTATTTCGCCGGCTACAAGAAGACGATCGATCGCTACAAGGTCGCGGAGATCGAGCAGGCGGCCGACACCGTCATCTGGTGCTGCGACGAGGAACCGGGCTTCAAGCCCGGTCGCCCTCAGGACCGCAGCTTCATCGGCAACATCGTCCAGGCGATGGACGCGTACGCCGAGGGACGCCTGGGCGCGCCTTCGATCCGGCTGGAGGACGCCGACCGCCTCATCGCCATCGGTTCGGACCGCATGATGGCGGCGGTGGCGCGCGCGCGCCACGACGTGCTGCGCCCGCACCTGAAGCCGAAGCACCTCGCCATCGGCTCGATCAACTCGCCGATGCAGTGCATGCTGAAGGAGATCTGCGCGCAGTGCCTGCAGCCGCAGCAGGACCCCGAGAGCGGGGAAACGAGCTACGTCTTCTCCTGCTTCAACCAGGATCAGGAGCTCGACCGCGTGGACTTCAAGGGTCTCAACGAGCGGCTCAAGCAGAACTCGCTCGCCGAGAAGCTGACGGCGCGCTGGCTGCGCCGCTGCCTGGCCGACCTGCGCCGCTAGCCGCGCGCTTGACGGCATATACAAGTCTTATATAAGATTTCTATATGCCGAAGGCCAAAGTCAAGATCAGCACCTTTTCCGCGGCGCCGCGCGACCTGGAAATGCTGGAGGTGGTGGCGCGGTACCACGGCCTCAACAAGAGCGCGACGCTGGTGAGCCTGGTGCGCAAGGAGTTCTGGCGCGCTTTCCCGCGCGGCACCGACAAGATCCGCCCCGACCGCGGGGCGAAGGTGGAGGGCGGCAAATGAAACGTCTCGTCCTGCTTGCGCTGCTCGTCTCCGGCAACGCGCTCGCGCAGGTGAAGATCGGCGAGCTGAACAGCTACAAGATGTTCCCCGCCTTTCTCGAGCCCTACCGGAAGGGCATGGAGCTCGCGCTGGAGGAGATCAACGCTTCCGGCGGCGTGCTCGGCAGGAAGCTCGAACTCGTGGCGCGCGACGACGGCGGCAATCCGGGCGACGCGGTGCGTGTCGCCGAGGAACTCCTCGCGCGCGACAAGGTGACCGTCCTCATGGGGACATTCGCTTCCCACGTCGGCCTCGCGGTGTCCAATCTCGCGGCGCAGCGCAAGGTGCTCTTCATCGCGTCCGAGCCTCTGACCGACAAGATCGTCTGGGACAGCGGCAACCGCTACACCTTCCGGCTGCGGCCCTCGACCTACATGCAGACGGCGATGCTGATTCCGGAAGCGGTGAAGCTGAAGAAGAAGCGCTGGGCGATCGTCTATCCCAACTACGAATACGGACAGTCGGCCACGGCCTCGTTCAAGAAGCTGCTCAAGGCCGCGCAGCCCGACGTGGAGTTCGTCGCCGAGCAGGCGCCGCCGCTCGGCAAGATCGACGCCGGCGCGGTCGTGCAGGCGCTTGCGGACGCCAAGCCGGACGCGATCTTCTCGTCGCTGTTCGCGGCAGACCTGCAGAAGTTCGTGCGCGAAGGCAACACGCGCGGGCTGTTCAGGGACAGGACCGTCCTCAACCTGCTCGCCGGAGAGCCCGAATATCTGGACACCCTCAAGGAGGAGACGCCCGAGGGCTGGTGGGTGACCGGGTATCCCTGGGCGGAGATTCAGACGCCCGAGCACCGGAAATTCCGCGAGGCGTACCGGAAGCGCTGGAACGACTATCCGCGCCAGGGCTCGGTCGTGGGCTACAGCGCCGTTTACGCGGTCGCCAACGCGGTGCGCCGCGCCGGCTCAGCGGACACGGAAAAGCTCGTAGAGGCGATGAAGGGCCTGGAGATGTCCACGCCGTTCGGTCCGATCGCCTGGCGCCCGCTCGACCACCAGTCGACGATGGGGGCCTTCGTGGGACAGCTGGCCCGCAAGGATGGCCGGGGGGTGATGGTGAATTGGCGGTTTGCCGACGGTGCCAACTACCTGCCCCCGATCGAGGAAGTAAAGCAGCTCCGTAAACAGTAGGTCTATCAGTGGGTTGGGGCTCTGTTTTCATCCAGTTTCTTAATGGACTGGCGGGCGCCTCTTCACTGTTTCTGGTCGCCGCCGGGCTGTCCCTGATCTTCGGCGTGAGCCGGATCGTCAACTTCGCACATGGCTCGCTCTACATGCTTGGCATGTACGCGGCTGTCTGGCTCTCCAGTCGGGTGGGCTTCTGGGCCGCCTTGCCCCTCGCCGCGCTCGGCGTCGGCGCCCTCGGCAGCGTCCTGGAGATCGCCGTCCTGCGCCGGATCTACCGGGCGGCCGAGCTGTTGCAGCTGCTCGCTACGTTCGCGGTCGTGCTGCTGCTCAGGGATGGGGCGCTCTGGCTCTGGGGGCCGGAAGACCTGCTCGGGCCGCGTGCGCCCGGGCTCGCCGGCGCGGTACAGATCGCCGGCCGCGCTTTCCCGCAATACGACTTGCTGCTCATCGCGATCGGCCCGGCCGTGCTGCTCGCGCTGCACCTGCTGCTCACGCGCACGCGCTCGGGCGTCCTCGTGCGCGCGGCGAGCGAGGACCGCGAGATGGCCGGCGCGCTGGGCGTCAACCAGAAATGGCTGTTCACGGGTGTGTTCGCGCTCGGGGCGTTTCTCGCCGGCCTGGGCGGCGCACTCGACATTCCGCGCGAGCCTGCGACGCTCAACGTCGACCTGCAGGTCGTTTCCGACGCCTTTGTGGTCGTGGTCGTGGGCGGCCTCGGCTCGATCCCGGGTGCCTTTCTCGCCGCGCTTCTGATCGCGGAGGTCAAGGCCTTTTGCATCGGCCTGGGCTGGTCCGGGGCAACGCTGGTCGCGGAGTTCGTCGTCATGGCGGCGGTACTCGTCCTGCGGCCCTGGGGCTTGCTCGGCCGGCCGCAGCCGGCCGAGCCCCAGCCGGCTCAGATTCCCGGTCGCCTTGCGCGGCCGGGGCGCAGGCTCCTTGCTGCGGGATCCCTGATCGTGCTCGCCCTCGGCCTCGTTCCCCTCGCCTTTCCCGGCTACGCGACGGTTCTTCTAGCCGACGTGCTCGTGTTCGCGCTCTTCGCCGCGAGCCTGCACTTCCTGATGGGGCCGGGCGGCGTGCCTTCCTTCGGCCATGCCGCCTATTTCGGAGTCGGTGCCTACGCAGCCGGCATGCTGGTCCTGAATCGGATCGCGCCGATGGAGCTTGCCCTGGGCCTCGCACCGCTCGCGGCGGGAGCCGCGGCGCTCGTCTTCGGCTGGTTCTGCGTCCGGCTGTCCGGCGTTTACGCGGCAATGCTCACGCTTGCCTTCGCGCAGATTGCCTGGTCGGCCGCCTACCAGTGGGACGCGCTTACGGGCGGCTCGAACGGCCTGGTCGGGCTATGGCCGGCGGCGTGGCTTTCTGCCGGGTCCGCGTACTACCTGCTCACTCTGCTGCTCTGCTCGGCCGGCATCGGCCTGCTGTGGTGGCTGGTGCACACGCCCTTCGGCTACGCGCTGCGCGCCAGCCGGGACTCGCCCCGGCGCGCCGAGGCGAGCGGCATCGATGTGCGGGGCATGCAGTGGGCCGCATTCGTGGCTGCCGGCCTCGGCGCCGGCATCGCCGGTGCGCTGTTCGCCTTTTCCAAGGGCTCGATATCTCCCGAGACGCTCGGCATCCAGCGCTCGATCGACGGCCTGGTGATGGTCCTGCTGGGCGGCCTGCACACGCTCACCGGGCCGGTCTGGGGCGCAGCGCTGTTCACCTGGCTGCAGGATGCCGCCGCGCGCAGCTTCGAGTACTGGCGCGCCGCGACCGGAGCGATCGTGCTCGCGCTGGTGCTGCTGCTGCCCGGCGGCATCGGCTCTCTGCGAGGCCCCCGGCCATGAGCCTGCTCTCGGCCCGCGGCCTCGCCAAGTCCTTCGGCGGCGTGCACGCGCTGCGCGGCGTGAGCTTCGGACTCGAGCGCGGCGAGCTGCTGGCGATGATCGGCCCGAACGGCGCCGGCAAGACTACCTGCTTCAACGTCGTCAACGGCCAGCTGCGGCCCGACCGCGGCGAGGTGCATTTCGAGGGTCGCAGGATCGACGGCTTGCCGCCGCGTGCGCTGTGCCGCCTCGGCATCGGGCGCACCTTCCAGGTGGCGGCGACCTTCGGCTCGATGAGCGTGCGCGAAAACGTGCAGGTCGTCGAGCGCGACGGTGCGCGCGCCGAGGCCATCCTGCATGCAGCGGGCGTCGCGGCGCTGGCGGACCGGCAATGCGCCGAGCTCGCCTACGGCGACCTGAAGCGCGTAGAGCTCGCCATTGCGCTCGCTACGCGCCCGCGCCTGCTTCTCATGGACGAGCCGACCGCGGGCATGGCCCCGGCGGAGCGGCACGCGCTGATGGATGCGGTGCGCGCGATAGTAGAGGCGCGGGACGTCGCGGTGCTCTTCACCGAGCACGACATGGACGTGGTCTTCGGCTATGCAGACCGCGTGCTCGTGCTCTCGGAAGGAGAGCTCATCGCGCAGGGCTCGCCCGCCGCCGTGCGTGCCGACCCGCGCGTGCGAGGGGTCTACCTCGGCGAGGAGAACGCCGATGCTTGAGATGCGCGCCGTGGGCGCGGGCTACGGACGCGCGCAAGTGCTCTTCGATTTCGACCTTGCGCTGCCGCCCGGCGAGGTGGTCGCGCTGCTCGGCCGCAACGGCGCGGGCAAGTCGACGGTGCTGAAAGTTGCGATGGGGATGCTCGAGCGGCGCTCGGGCGAGATTTTCTTCGAGGGCCGGCTCCTGCGCGGGCTCGAGCCCTACGCCATCGCGCGCCTCGGCATCGGCTACGTTCCGGAGGACCGGCGCATCTTCAGCAGCCTCACCGTGCTGGAGAACCTCGAGGCGGGCCGTCAGCCCGCGCGCGCCGGCGCGCCCGCCTGGACGCCAGAACGCGTCTTCGGCCTGTTCCCGAGCCTCGGCCGCATGCGTGAGCGGCGCGGCGGCAGCCTGTCCGGCGGCGAGCAGCAGATGCTGGCGATCGCGCGCACGCTCATGGGTAACCCCAAAGTGGTCTTGCTCGACGAGCCGTTCGAGGGGCTGGCGCCGCTGGTCGTCGAGGCCGTCGCGAAGGCGATCGGCGCGCTCAAGCGCGAGGGCCTGAGCGTGCTGCTGTGCGACCAGAACCTGCGCTTTGCGCGGCGCATCGCCGAGCGCGCCGTCGTCATCGAGCAGGGGCGCGCGCGCTACGCCGGCAGCCTCGCCGCGCTGGAAGCCGACGCGTCGCTACGCGAGCGCTATCTCGCCTTCTGAGGCGAGGCCCACGGGCCGGTACTCGGCGCGCGAGGGCACGTCCGGCGCGATGTGCATGACGCCGCGGGCGAGCTCCATGACGACCGAGGCCACGGTCTCGATCCGGGCCTCGGGCGGCAACGAGCGGTCCGGATTGCGGCAGATCGACAGCAGCCCGTCCGACTCGTCGCGCAGCAGCCGCTGCAGGTCATCGACGCCGTGCTTCGGCAGAGCGCCCGCGAGCTCGCGCGCGCGGCGCAGGCGCGGCTCGGAGGACAGATTGGGCGCCTGCTCGGCCTGCCAGCCGGCCGCTTCGGCATGCAGGAAATGGTTGGTGTGGCACAGCGTGCCTCCGTCGACGCGCAGCACCTTCATGCCGCGCGGCGAGAATTCCAGGCTCGCGGCCTCGCCGCCGCGGTCCGCGCAGAGGATGTTCGAAGAGCCACCGAAGGCGAGCGCGGAACAGAATTCGACCGCGTCGCGCGCGTTCGGGCGCTTGAGCAGCGCCCGCAGCAGCACGTGCACGGGCACGCCCGGAGCGCCGCCATCGAACACCGAGCGAAGGATGTTCAGGCAGACGCCAAAACCCGCCCCGTTGCAGCCGATTTTCGCCAGCATTCCCGCCTCGGTCAGCGTCACGCAGGCGGGCTGCGCGCCCTCGCGTATGCGCAGGATCACCATCGAATCCCGCTGCACGCCGACCCAGTCCCAGTTTTGCGCGAGCAGCGTGCCGCCGGTCGCGCTCGCCGCAGGCACGATTGCGACCGCGGTGCATTCGCCCGGGTCCGTGCCGGTGAGGAAGGATGCCGGCAGGATTTCCGTGCGCGCGTTGAGTGTGAGCAGCTCGGCGAGCGGCCGCCCGGCCCCGTGCGCGATGCCCTCCAGCTCCTCGAGCAGCGAAGCGTCGAAATTGCCTACCACGTCGCGGAACGGCGCGGCGCGGCGCTGCGCCTCGTCCCAGCTCAGTCCGACGAATCGGAACAGCTCGGCGTAGTTCGCGAGCGAGCGCTCCACCCTTGCGCGCGCCCGGTCGCCGTGCCGCCGGCCGCGCTCGAAGGCGGCGCCCGAAAGCTCGATAACCGGGAACTGGCTCATGCGGCAAGTATGCGCCCGGCGGCCGACAACTGCTTCACGGCGGCCTCGCTGCGCAGAGTCAGGATCGTGGCGACGCAGAGCGCGATCACCGGCGTCACGAAAAGCGCGAGGCTCAGGCCGGGCAGCGCGCGCGGCGGCGGCAAGGCGCGATAGCGCTTTGCCGCCGAAATGACCAGCAGGACCATCAGCGTCCAGCAGAACAGCTCCAGCGCGGGCCGGCTCCAGGCCTTGCCGGCCAGAACGCCGACGCCCCCGGCGAGGCCGAGCAGCCAGATGCTGAACAGCATCAGATCCTCGAGCAGGCGCGCCGCGAGCTCGCGACGGCCGCTCTCGCCGAACTTGTGCACGCCGAGCGTCAGCCAGGTGCCCGCCAGCAGCGCGATGCCGCAGCCTACCGTGTACAGCCAGCCGATCAGCTCGAGCGGCAGCGGATCCATCAGGCCCTCGGCGCGCGCTACATCCAGGCGACGGCGCTCATGCGAGGCGGCAGGCCTCCTCGAACGCGAGGCGCGGATTGCGCTGGAAGATCTTCGAAGCATCGCCGGTGCCCAGGTTGCAGAGGAAGTTCGACTTCCAGCGGCCGTCGGGGAAGAAGGCCGCGTCGACCTTGGCATTGTCGAAGCCCGACATCGGGCCGGTGTCGATGCCGAGCGCGCGTGCAGCGATGATCAGATACGCGCCCTGCAGCGAGCCGTTGCGGAACGCGACCTTCTCGTTGCTCGCCTTCTTGTCCTCGCCCTGGAAGCCCTTGATCGCGTCGGGCCGGTGCGGGAAAGTCCTCGGCAGGTTCTCGTAGAAGTTCAGGTCGTAGGCGACGATCACGGTGGCCGGCGCCGCCATCGTCTTGTCCAGGTTGCCGGGGCTGAGCGCGGGGCGCAGCTTCTCCTTGCCCTCCTTCGTGCGCACGAACACGAAGCGCGCGGGCTGGGTATTCATCGTCGTCGGGCCCCACTTCAGCAGCTCGTAGAGCTCGCGCAGCCGGTCGTCGCCGAGCGGGCCGGAGAACGCGTTGTGCGTGCGGGCCTGGCGAAAGATCGTGTCGAGGGATTTTGCATCGAGCATCTTCTTCTCCGGGAGGACGGGCGAGCGCAAATGTTAGCATCGGCGGCGTGACGACCGGCCCGTCGCCCGACCTTTCGCGCCATGTCCGACCCGGCGACGGCGTCATCGTCGGCCAGGCTTGCGCAGAGCCCCAGGCCCTCACGCAGGCGCTCACCGAGCAGCGCGCCGCATTCTCCGGCGCGCAGCTCTTCCTCGGCGTGAACTACGCCGGAATCGTGAAGCCCGAGCACGCCGACCACTTGCGGCTGTCCTCCTACTGCGGCGCGGGGCGCAATCGCGCGCTTGCCGACGCGGGCGTGCTGGACATTCACCCGCACCCCTACTCCCGGCTCGCGGCGCTGTTTCGCGAGCGCAGGATTGCCTGCGACGTGGTGCTGGTCCAGGTGAGCCCGCCGAACGCGCGCGGGGAGTACAGCATGGGACTGGCGGTGGATTACCTGCCGCCCGCCATCTCGGCGGCGCGCGCCGTGATCGCGGAGGTCAACGACCGCGTCCCCTGGACGTACACGGAAAGGCTGTTCCGCCGGGAGGACTTCGCGCTTCTCGTCGAGTCCTCGCGCGAGCCGGCCGCGCCGCCGCCGGCGAGATCCGGCGATGCCGAGAGCGCCATCGCCCGCCATGCGGCGCAGTTCATTCCCGATGGCGCGACGCTCGAATTCGGCCTCGGCGTCCTGCCGGACGCCGTCTGCGCCGCGCTCGCGCGCCACCGGGGCCTGCGCATCCATTCCGGCACCATCGGCGACGGCGTGATCGACCTCATGCGCGGGGGCGCGGTCGGGGCCGCGATCTGCGGCCAGCTCATCGGCACGCGCCGGCTGTTCGACTTCGCGCGCGACAACCCGGCGATTCGGCTGCGCTCCACCGAGCACACGCACGATGCGCGCATCCTGGCCGGACTGGAGCGCTTCGTGGCGATCAACTCCGCGGTCGAGGTGGATCTCACCGGCCAGGTGAACGCCGAGGTGGCCGGCGGCAGCTATCTCGGCGCGGTCGGCGGCGCGCTGGATTTCATCCGCGCCGCCAATGCCTCGCCCGGCGGCGTCTCGCTGCTGCTCGTGCCGGCGGCCCGCGTCGTCCAATCGCTCTCGGGGCCCGTGTCCACCCCGCGCAGCGAGGCATGCGTGATCGTCACCGAGCGCGGGGCCGCCGACCTGCGCGGCTGCACGCTCAGCGAGCGCGTGAGACGCATGCAGGCGATCTCGAACCTCTAGCGCACCCGCGCTAGCGGTAATTGCGCAGCGCCGGAACCGTCCAGAACGGTATCGAGGCAAGCGCGATCGAGCAAAGCGAGAAGGCGAGACCGGCGGCATAGCCGCCCGTAAGATCGTGCAGCACGCCGCCCGTCAGCGAACCGAGGGCCGCGCCGAGCGAATTCGAGGCGAATACCGTTCCGTAGATGGTCGCAACTCGCGGTCCGGCGAAATGGCGCGTGCAGATGGAGGAGATGATCGGTCCGCGCACCCCGAGCGACGCGCCGAACACCAGCACGAAGACGACCAGAAGCGCCGTGGACGGCGTTGCGAGCATCGCGAGCAGCAGCAGCATGCCGGCGACCGTCCCCACGAAGCTCACGCTGACGACGGGCCGCGAGCCGAAGCGCTCGGTGAGAAAGCCGCTGCCCATCACGCTGCCTGCCGAGAGCATGCCGCAGATCCCGAATGCGGTTGCCGCTGCGAGCGGAGTGAAGCCGGCATCGACGAGGAAGGCGACCAGCTGCACGAGGATCGCGAACATGCCCAGCGCGGTGAAGAAGAAGGCCTGCACCATGCCCCAGTAGATCGGCGTGCGCAGCGCCTTGTGCAGCGTCCAGGCGCCGCCGCTGGCCGGTGCCTGGCTCGCGCGCTCCAGCGCCCGGCCCGCCGCGAAGCGGCGCCAGGGCACGGCAAGGACGACCAGCGGCGCAAGCGCGAGCAGCAGCGTGCCAAGCGCCTGGTAGGCGCTGCGCCAGCCGTAGCGGTCGACGAGCGCCTGGGCGATCGGCACGAACACGATGATGCCGACGCCCGTGCCCGAGAACACGATGCCGATCGCGCGCGACAGGCGTGCGTGGAACCAGCGCGAGAGCATGGCCGAAGCCGGCACCATGCCCATCATCGCCACGCCCACGCCGACCGCGCCGCCGATGAGCAGGTAGAACTGCCAGAGCCGCTCGAGCCCGCTCGCCGCGAAGTACGCGGCGCCGATGCAGGCGATCCCCGTGCCGTACACCAGCCGCGGCCCGGCGCGGTCGAACAGGAATCCGATCAGGGGCGCGGTAAATCCGCTCACCAGCAGGAACACCGAGTAGACGCTCGTCAGCTGGGCGCGCGACCAGCCGTACTCGTGCTCCAGCGGCAGCAGGAACACCGCGTACGCGTCGCCGAGGCCGCGGCCCATCATGTTGAGCGCGAAGCAGATGACGAGCACCGCGAGCGCGGTGCGCTCGGCGCCCTCTTTCAACGGCCCGGCTGCTCGAGCCCGAAGACCTGCCGCAGGTAGGTCAGGTAGCCCGGGTCCTTGCTCACCGTCTTGCCGGCCACGTCGGAGACCTTGGCGACCGGCTGGCCGTTGCACTCGGTCATCTTGATGACGATGTTGATCGGCTCGTAGCCGAGGTCGTTCGTGAGGTTGGTGCCGATGCCGAAGGACGTCAGCGCGCGCCCCTGGAAGCGGCGCGCGATGTCGATCGCCACCGGCACCGTGAGCTGGTCGGAGAAGATGAGCGTCTTGGTGCGCGGATCGACGCGATTCTTGCGGTAGTGCTCGATCATGCGCTCACCCCAGACGTAGGGATCGCCTGAATCGTGGCGCGCGCCGTCGAACAGCTTGCAGAAGTACAGGTCGAAGTCGCGCAGGAAGGCATCGGTGCCGTAAGTATCGGAAATCGTGATGCCGAGGTCGCCGCGGTATTCCTTGGCCCAGACGTCGAAGGCGAAAACCTGCGAGTCGCGCAGCCGCGGACCGAGGGCCTGGCAGGCCTGCATGTACTCGTGCGCCATGGTGCCGAGCGGCGTCACGCCATGCTTCTTCGCCAGCCAGACGTTGGAAGTGCCGGCGAAGCGATCCGGGATCTCGCGCCTGAAGGTCGCGATGACCTCGTCGTGCCAGACACGCGAGAAGCGCCGCCGCGTGCCGTAGTCCGAGATCCGGAACACGAAGCCGGGATCGAGCGCGCGGACCTGATCGATCTTGGCCTTCAGGCGCGCGCGCCCCTGCGCGAGGTCCGGACGGGCCTGCGTGCGGCGGAAATAGACCTCCGAGACGATCGCCAGCACCGGAATCTCGTACATGATGGTATGCAGCCAGGGGCCGCGAATCGCGATCTCCAGGCCCGGCTCCTCCGAAATGCGCTGCACGCGGATGTACTTCTCGTTGAACTGGAACAGGCCGAGAAAGTCGACGAAGTCGGACTTCATGAAGCGCAGGCCGCGCAGATAGGCGAGCTCGTCTTCGCGGAACCTGAGGCTGCAGAGCTCGCCGACGCTCGTCGCGATTTCGTCGGCGTGCGGCCCGAGATCCACGCCCGGCGTGCGGCACTTGAACACGTACTCGACCTGCGCGCCCGGAAAATGATGCAGCACGACCTGCATCATCGTGAACTTGTACAGATCCGTGTCGAGCAGCGACTCGATGATCATGCTGCGATTCTAACTGCTCGCCTCGCCGGCCTTGATTGCATTTGCCTTTTTCCGCCGGATACTGTATATGCTTCCACTGGGCTTAAACACAGTGCCGGGAGCGCCATGAGCGAGCCGCTGACCGAACGCCAGACCGAGATCCTGCGCCTCATCAAGGAGCTCACCGAGGTGTCGGGATTTCCGCCGACGCGCGCCGAGATCGCCGAGCGCATGGGCTTTCGCTCGGTGAACGCCGCCGAGCAGCACCTGCGCGCGCTGGAGCGCAAGGGCGCGCTCGAGATCTCCTCGGGCGCCTCGCGCGGCATCAAGGTGCGCGAGCGCGGCGGGCCCAGGGTCGGCCGGCTGCTCGAGCTGCCGGTGATCGGGCGCGTCGCCGCCGGCAGCCCGATCCTCGCCGAGGAGCACGTGCAAGCGCGCTACCAGCTCGACCCGAACCTGTTCACGCCGCGCGCGGACTACCTGCTGCGCGTGCGCGGGCTGTCGATGCGCGACGCCGGCATCCTCGAGGGCGACTTGCTCGCCGTGCACCGCACGCAGGAGGCGCAGAGCGGCCAGGTCGTGGTCGCGCGCCTCGGCGAGGAAGTCACGGTGAAGCGCCTCAAGCGCCGCGGCCACGCGGTCCAGCTGCTGCCGGAAAATCCCGATTTCGAGCCGATCGAGCTCGACCTGCGGCGCGACCAGCTCACTATCGAGGGAATCGCGGTCGGCGTCATCCGCAGCGGCAAAAGTCTGTAAGAACCCGCCTGCCTCGCGGCAGCGGGGCGCGTCCCCGGTAGGGCTCGCCTATAATGGGCGCCGCCCCACGCGCGCGATGAATTCCCCCAGCACTGCAGCCGAGCGCACCTCGGCGTCCTCGAGGATCAGCCTGCGGCAATCCGCCGATCCGCGCTACGTGCTCGCCGACCGCGTCGAGCAGCTTTACAGCCAGATGCCGACCGCGATCATCGCGACGCTGGTGATCAGCGCCGTGGCGGCCTACGAGCTGCGCGCCGGGCGCTATGCCGAGGTCGTGGTGTTCTGGGCGGTGCTGGTGCTGTTCCTGACGATCGTGCGCACGGCGCTGTACTGGGGTTACCGGCGCGCGCGCGAAAAGGTTAAGGAGGCCGAGCAGTGGATGCGCTGGCTCGGCATCAGCGCGCTCGCCGCGGGGGCCACCTGGGGCTTCGCGGGCGCCGTGTTCTTCCCCTCGCACGCCGACGAGCAGCAGGTATTCCTCGCCTTCCTGCTCACGATCGTGGTCACGGGGGGCATTCCGATCTACGCGGTCTCGTGGATCATCTACGCGCTTTACGCCGCCGGCATCCTGTTTCCGTTCACCTACGTGCTCGCGACCTTCGGCAACAAGCTGTTCGCGGAGATCGCGCTCATCGTTCCGGCGTTCTACGCGCTCAACGTGGGCATCGCCTACCGCCTGAACCGGGTGTTCGACTCCGGCTACCGCCTGCGCCACGCCTACGGCAAGCTGACCGAAGACTACACGGCGCTGAACCAGCGCCTGGAGCAGCAGCTCATCGAGCTCGAGGAAGCCCGGCGCCAGGTCGAAGCCTCGGGCCGCAAGCTGGCGCTGTTTGCCGAGCGCTCGCCGATCGCGGTTCTCGAGCTGGACGTCGAGTCCCGCATCCAGCAGGTCAATCCGGCGGCCGAGAACCTGTTCGGCTACCCGCCGGCCGAGCTGATCGGCAAGCCCGCCAGCCACCTGATCCTGCCGAAGTACCAGGACGACTTCGCCAGGCAGTGGCGCGAGCTTCTTCAGACCCGCGCGCCGATGTCCGGCCTGCGGCTGCGCAATCCGCGCCGCGACGGCATCGAGATCGTGTGCGAGTGGACGGTGACGCCGCTGGTCAACGCCGCGAACGACATCGTCTCGTTGATCGCGCAAGGCCGCGACATCACCCAGCAGCTCGAGGCCGAGCGCATCAAGAAGGAATTCACCTCGACGCTGTCGCACGAGCTGCGCACGCCGCTCACGTCGATCATCGGCTCGCTGCAGCTCATCAACTCGGGCGTGCTCGGCGACATCGACAAGGACGTGCTCGAGCTCACCACCATCGCCGAGCGCAACGGCCAGCGCCTGCTCGACCTGATCAACGACATCCTCGACGTCGAGAAGATCGAGTCCGGCAAGCTCACGCTCTTCGTCGAGACCGTGGATCTCACGGAGCTCGTCGCCGAGTCGATCACGCTGAATCGCGCGTTCGCCGACCGCTTCAAGGTCGGCCTGGCCGCCGTCGGCGAGCGCCAGCCGGTGCGCGTCAACGCCGACCGCAAGCGCCTGCTCCAGGTGATGACCAACCTCATCTCCAATGCCGCGAAGTTCTCCCCGGAAGGCAGCACCGTCGAGATCAGCATGGAGAGCTGCGACCATGGCATCCACGTCGGCGTGCACGACCGCGGGCCGGGGATTCCGGACAACTTCCGCAGCCGGATCTTCGGCCGCTTCGCCCAGGCCGACATGTCGCACACTCGCCAGAAGGGCGGCACCGGCCTCGGTCTCGCGATCTGCAAGCGCCTGCTCGAGATGATGGGAGGTAAGATCGGCTTTTCCGACCGCGACGGCGGCGGCACCACCTTCTGGTTCGAGCTGCCCAAGCAAGCCTGACAGGAACGCGCATGCCCGCAAAACCGCTCAGCCGAGTCTGCTACGTAGAGGACGACGAAGACATCCAGCGCATCGTGCGCATGTCGCTCGAGAGGGTCGGCAAGATGACCGTCGAGGTCGTCGGCGACCCGATGGTGGCGATCGAGCGCATGATCGCCTTCAAGCCGGACCTGGTGATGCTCGACTGGATGATGCCCGGCATGGATGGGCCGGCGCTCTACCGCAAGATGCTCGAGACACCGGAGGTGAAAGCCCTGCCGGTCGTGTTCATCACCGCCAAGGCGTCCACCAAGGAGCTCGACGAGCTGCGCAAGCTCGGCGCCGCCGGAACCATCTCGAAGCCCTTCGCGCCGAAGGATCTGCCCGACCAGCTGCGCGCGATCTGGAGCGCCCTGCCCTAGGCTCCGCCTGGGCCCGCCGGCGGCGTCCCGCCCGGCGCGTTCTGCCGCCGCGCGGCGTCCAGCTGCTCGCGCACCGCAGCGACGAGGCGTTCGCGCAGGATGGGCTTCACGATGTGCACGGACGCGCCGAGCATGCGGCATCGCTCGATCGTCTCCTCGTCCTGCAGCGCGGAGACCACCAGCACCGGCGTGTTTTGATTCGGCGTGGCGTTGTGGCGCAGCCATTCGAGCACCGCGAAGCCGCTCGTGTCGGGCATCAGCAGATCGAGCAGGATCACGTCGAAGTGCGTCTGCTTGAGCTCGCGCTCGGCCTCGTCGCCGTTCGCGGCGAGTGTGACCCCCACTGGCAATTCTTGAGTGATGATGCGCGCGATCAGCAGCCGCGTGGATTCGCTGTCATCCACGACAAGCACCTTGAAATGCGTGTCCGTGCCGTCGGCCACCATGTGCGCACTTACCTTGAGCTAGGGCGTCTCACATGGGACTATAGAAGACACCTCGTTTGCAATCTTTTACAAAATCAGGTGGGCGGAATCCCATGGCCTTATCCAGGCGTCCCAACACAATCAAACGTCCGATTGAGGCAGACGGCGCCGTCCAGACGCGCAGCCCGTCGCCTTACAGTTTGACGGTCCGCTCGGCGCCGAACGCGCCGGTGCCCTGGTAGTACTTGCGCGACAGGAATCCGATCACTTCGTCGGCGTTGCGAAACCGCGCGTCGCGGTCCTTTTCGATCAGCTTGTCCATCAGGCGCTGGAAAGGCGCCAGATCGGTTGGCAGGTCGGGCGGCTGCGTATTGAGATGATGCAGGGCGACCTCGACCGCGGTCTCGCCATCGAACAGGTGCTGGCCGGTGAGCATCTGGTACAGCAGCACGCCGGCGCTGTAGATGTCGGTGCGCAGGTCGAGCGCCGATCCGCGCACCTGCTCCGGGCTCATGTAGCGCGGCGTGCCGAGCACCTCGCCGTGGCCGGTGCGGTCGATCGCGTCGACGTGCTTGGCGATGCCGAAATCGAGGATCGCGAGGCTGCCGTCGGCGCGGAACATCAGGTTCTGCGGCTTCAGGTCCCGGTGCAGGATGCCCTGCTCGTGAATGTCGCCCAGCGCGAACATCAGCTCGCGGAAGATCTGCAGGGCCTCTTCCGGCGGCAGCGCCTTGTTGCCGAGGCGCTTGTTGAGGTCGCCGCCGTCGAAGAACTCCATGACAAGATAAGCGTGCTCCCCGGACACGCCGTGGCCGTAGATCGCCGCCACATGGCGGCTGCGGATTCGCCCGACGAGGTTGTATTCCTCGATGAAGCGCTCGAGCGCCTTCTTGTCCCCGGTGACCTCGCTGCGCAGGATCTTCACCACCAGCGGCGTGTCGTCGCCCTCGCGCGAAGCGAGGTACACGCGCGACATGCCGCCCTCGCCGATCAGGCGCAGCACCTTGACGCCCGGGATGCGGATCTTCGCGCCGAGGTCGTGGCCCTCCTGGCGCGCCAGCACCTCGGGCGGCAGGGTCTTCTCGATCTTGCCGCGCGCGAGCTCGCGCACCGAGGTGACGAGCTTCTCGCGCGTGAGCTCCTGCTTGCGCTGGTAGTCGTCGGCGCCGAGCTTCATCGCGCGCACGGCGATCACCTCGTTGCCGGCCCCGGTGAGGAACATCACCGGCGGGCAGTCGGCGCGCTTCTTGAACGCCTGCAGCCACTCCAGGCCGTCGCCCCGGCCCAGCATGTAGTCGAGGATGATGACGTCGTAGCTGCCGAGCGGAAACGCGGCGTCCGGCATGTCGCGCTCGAGCGGATCGAACTGCTCGACCTCGACCTGCGGCCATTCCTTCTTCAGGTGCAGCGCGAGGATGTTGCGCAGATCCTCGTCGTCGTCGATGATCAGGACTTTCACCCGCCCCCCAGGTCTGCGCGCGCGCCGGCGCCCCTTACGCCGGTTTGAGCTTCAACGATACCACTTCGACCGGCTCGGCCTTGCCCTTGAGCTCGACCGTGCATCTGTCAACGCCGTCAGTCTTGGCGAGCGTGCGCTGGAGCGCGCTCGCGGCGCGAGGACCGATCAGAAGCTCATTCGCGCCGGCGCGCTGCATGAGCCGGGCGGCGACGTTCACCGGGTCTCCGATGATGGTGTAGCTCATGAAGCTCGGCGCACCGACGTTGCCCGCCACGGCCTCGCCCGCCTCGATGCCGACGCCGACGCCGGTGGCGAGCCCGTGCTCGCGGCGCCAGCGGTCGGCGACCGGCGCGAAGCGCTCGATCATGCTGCGTGCCGTGCGCAGCGCGCGCTCGGCCGCATCCGGCTGCGCCACCGGCACGTTGAAGCCGACCAGCATCGAGTCGCCCGCCATGCTGAACACCGTGCCCTCGTTCTCGTGCACTGCGCCCGTGAGCACCGAAAAGAACTCGTTGAGCATCGGCACGATGCTGGAAACCGCCACGGTCTCCGATAGCCGCGTGAAGCCTCGCAGGTCGGCGAACAGCGCTACCACCGTGGCGCGGTGCGAGAGGTTGCGGAACACGTCCTCGCCGCGCGGGCTCTGCGCGAGCACGCGTTCGGCGAGGCGCGGCGACAGGTAGCGGGAGAACGTCTTGCGGATCGCCTCTTTCTCCTGCACCTCGGCCGCCAGGCGCCGGCCTTCGAGCTCCTTGCGCGTGTCGTGCAGCCGGCGCAGCGTCTTCACGCGCGCGATGAGTTCTTCCCGGCGCACCGGCTTCGACAGGAAGTCGTCGGCGCCCGCCTCGATGCCGCGCACGCGGCTGTCCTGGTCCTCGAGCGCGGTGACCAGCACGACCGGCACGAGCGCGGTTACCTCGCTGCTCTTCAAGCGCCGGCAGATCTCGAATCCGTCCGGACCGGGCATCTGCACGTCGAGCAGCACCATGTCCGGCGGGGCGGCCGCGATGCGCGCGAGCGCAACGTTGCCGTCCGAGGCGGTCTCCGCCTGCAGGCCCTGCTGCTTGAGCAGGCGCACGAGGAATCCGGTCATGTCCGGATCGTCGTCCACCACCAGGACGCGGAACACGTCCTGCGTCGCGCCCGCCGTCTGGGCGGCGGGACGGCTACTCATAGACGATCTTCACCCGCGCGAGGTAATCGGCGTACTCGGCGAGCCGCTTCTCCAGCGTCGTGCGGTCATCGGCCTTGGCGCCGTCCTCGATCTGCTTGCCGAGCTGCGAGACTTGCTCGAAGCCGTAGGAATTGCCGACGCCCTTCATGCGGTGACCGAGCTGGCGCATCTGCTCCAGGTCGCCGACCGCGAGCGCGGCGCGCAGCGCATCGAGCTCCTTGCCGCGGTTCTTCATGAAGGTCGGCACGAGGTCCTCGAGGTCCTTGGCGACGGTGACGGTGATGGGTTCGCTCATGAAATGATTATAAGGTGCTGACGCAAAAGCCGCTTTCGGCTCCTTTGTGAAAGTCAGTGAAAGTCGTGCGACCGCACTTCGAGCGGACCGAGCAGCCGCCCGAGCCATGCGCTGTGGTCGGTGCAGCGCCGGGCGATGAGGTGCACCACGCCCTGACTGCTTTCGAGCGTGCCCTCCACGCCGAGCAGGCGCGCGCCGAGCAGCTCCCTGCGGTAGCGCTCGAACAGGCGGCTCCAGACGATCACGTTGACGCAGCCGCTCTCGTCCTCGAGCGTGACGAACACCACCCCGGTGGCGGTGCCGGGACGCTGGCGGCAGGTCACCAGCCCCGCCGTGCGCACCTGGCTGCCGTGGGGAAGCAAGGAAATCTCGTCTGCGTTTGCCATTTTCAGGCTTCTCAAATGAGTTCTTAAAAGCGCCAGCGGATGCCTGCCGAGCGTGAGGCCCAGGCTCGCGTAGTCGGCCGCGATTTCCTCGGCCTCGCCGGGCTCGGCAAACGCCGGCGCGCGCTCCGCGACGGGCGCGTGCATCGGCGGGCGGCTCTCGGCGCCCGCGGCGGCCCAGCGCGCGTTCCTGCGATGCCCCGCGAGGCTTTGCAGCGCGCCCGCGGCGGCGAGGCTGTTCAGCTCCTTGCGGCCGAGCGCGGCGCGCTGCGCGAGCTCCGCGACCGAGCCGCTGGGACGGCAGGCCGCGATCCTGCGGCCCGCGTCCTCGCCCAGGCCGCCCACCATGCGCAGGCCCAGGCGCACCGCGCCTTCCTCCAGCGTGCAGTCCCAGTCGCTCAGGGATACGTCCGCCGGGCGCAACTGCACGCCGTGCCGCCGCGCGTCCTGGATGAGCTGCGAGGGCGAGTAAAAGCCCATCGGCTGGCTGTTGAGCAGCGCGGCGAGGAACGCGGCGGGGCGGTGGCACTTGAGCCAGGCCGAAAAGTACGCGAGCTGCGCGAAGCTCGCCGAGTGCGACTCCGGGAAGCCGTAGTCGCTGAAGCCGTGGATCTGCTGGTAGATGCGCTCGGCGAACTCCGGCGCGTAGCCGCGCTCGCGCATGCCGTCCTTCAGCTTTGCCTCGAACTGCTTGAGGCCGCCCTTCTTCTGCCAGGTGGCCATCGCGCGGCGCAGCTGATCGGCTTCGCCCGGCGTGAAGCCCGCCGCGACGATCGCGAGCTGCATCACCTGCTCCTGGAAGATCGGCACGCCGAGCGTGCGCTCGAGCGCCCCTTTCACGGCCTCGGTCGGATACTCGACCTTCTCCAGCCCCTGCCGGCGCCGCAGGTAAGGATGCACCATGTCGCCCTGGATCGGCCCGGGGCGCACGATCGCCACCTCGATGACGAGATCGTAGAAGTTCGCCGGCTTCAGGCGCGGCAGCATCGACATCTGCGCGCGCGACTCGATCTGGAACACGCCGACGGTGTCGGCCTTCTGGATCATCGCGTAGACGCGCGGGTCGCCCTCGGGAATGTCCTGCAGCTTCGCGATTCCGGCCAGCGCGAGCGCGCGCCGCAGCGCGGTCAGCATGCCGAGCGCGAGCACGTCGACCTTCAGCAGCCCCATCGCCTCGAGGTCGTTCTTGTCCCACTGGATCACGGTGCGCTCCGGCATCGCGGCGTTCTCGACCGGCACCAGCTCTGCGAGCGGCCCGCGCGAGATCACGAAGCCGCCGACGTGCTGCGACAGGTGGCGCGGAAAGCCGATCAGCTGGCGCGTCAGCTCGAGCAGCTGCCGGATCCGGGGATCCTCCGGATCGAGGTCCGCCTCCCGCAGGCGTTCGGGCAGGACCGAGTCGCCCTCCCACCAGGAAAGCAATTTCGAGAAATTGCATTCGACCTTCAAAACCTTGCTCAGGTCCCGCAGCGCGCTCTTCGGCCGGTAGCTGATCACGGTGGCCGCCAGCGCCGCGCGCTCGCGCCCGTACTTGCCGTAGAGGTACTGGATCACCTCCTCGCGCCGCTCGTGCTCGAAGTCGACGTCGATGTCGGGCGGCTCGCCGCGTTCCTTCGAGAGGAAGCGCTCGAACAGCACGTTGCCGTTCTCCGGGTTCACCTCGGTGATGCCGAGGCAGTAGCAGACCGCGGAATTCGCCGCCGAGCCGCGTCCCTGGCAAAGGATGCCCCGCGAGCGCGCATAGCGCACGACGTCGTGCACTGTGAGAAAGAATGCCTCGTAGCCGAGGTCGGCGATGAGCGCGAGCTCGCGCTCCACCATCTGCACGACCGCGGCGGGCGGGTCCGCCGGATAGCGCCGCCGCAGGCCTTCGAAAGCGAGCTCGCGCAGGTGCGCGGCCGGCGCCTGCCCCGGTGGCACGATCTCCTCCGGGTACTCGTAGCGCAGCTCGTCGAGAAAAGGACGGCAGCGGCCGGCGATGCGCAGGGTTTCCTCGAGGAGCGCCGGCGGATACAGCTGCGCGAGCCGCGCGCGCAGGCGCAGGTGCCGTTCGCCGTTCGGGTGCAGCGCATGCCCGCATTCGGCCACCGGCCGGCCGAGCCGGATCGCGGTGAGCGCGTCCTGCAGCCGGCGGCGCGAGCGCAGGTGCATGTGCACGTCGCTCGCCGCGACCAGCGGCAGGCCCGATCTCCTTGAAATGTTGTTTATTCGTTTTAATTTTTCCAATTCATTAGAACCATGATGCAGCTCGACGACCATCCAACTGCGATCCGGGAAACGCTCTTTGACCCAAGCCGCGTCGGCTTCGGTCTCCGGCAGGCAGAGAGCGAGCAGGCCTTTCAGGTCCGTTTCCAGGTCCCTGCGGAACAGCGCGTAGGACCCCTTCTTCGCGCGCCGGCGCGCAGCGGTAATCAGCGCGGCGAGCGCGCCGTAGGCCGCGCGGTCGGGCGCGAGCAGCACGAGCTTCGGCCCGTCCTCCAGCCGCAGCTCGCTGCCTGCGATCAGCTTGAGGCGGGCGTCCTTCGCCGCGACATGCGCGCGCACGATGCCGGCGAGCGAGCATTCGTCGGTGATCGCGAGCGCCGCGTAGCCGAGCTGCGCCGCGCGCTCGACCAGCTCCTCGGGCTGCGAGGCGCCGCGCAGGAAGCTGAAGCTGGAAAGGCAGTGCAGCTCCGCGTAGCCGGGCAGGCCGTCAGGCGAAATACCCATGCAGGAACCAGCTTCCCCCGCGCTCGCGGTAGATCCAGGCGAGCGACGCCTCCCCGGTGCGGGCGATGAAGTAGTCGCGCAGCGCCTCGGCGTCGTCCCACCAGCCCGACTCGATGCGCTCCGGCCCGGCGAGGAGCGCGAACTCCCCTTCGGCGAGCGGGCGCGGCGGATCGAGCAGCCACAAGGGACGGGGGAGATTTTGATCTTTATCTTGATTTTTTCTTGCTGAAGAAAATCCTTTTTCTGGTAAAACCGCAACCCACGCCCGCTCCGGACGGTGATCCTCCTGCGTATCCAGGCCGTGCACCGCGGCGCTGCCCAGCCGCGCCTGCAGGCGCTCCACCACGCGCAGCCATCCCTCCCCGCCGCCGGGCCGATCGTCGAAAAGGCGCGCACTTCGCTCCGGAAGAGGCTCGATCGCGCCGGCCGCCAGCCGGATCGCCTCGATCGGCGCGCGCAGCGTCAGCGCGCCGAGGCGCTCGAGCAGCAGGCGCGCGAAATGCGCGGCCTCGCGCCCGGCGCCGGCGAGGCCGACCGCCACCTCGGTCGCCGGCGCCTCCTCGTGCAGCAGCTCGAGCGCGAAAGCGCGCACCCCGGCCTGGCGCGCGGCGAGGAAACCCTCCATCTGGGCGAGCAGCCGCCGCGCGGCGAACAGCGCCTGCTCGGCCTGGCGCAACGGCGCGGGCATCTCCAGGCGCGCCTCGAAGCGCGCCGGCGGCACGAAGAAGGCGCGCGGCTCGGGCAAGCGGCCGAGCGCCTGATCGAGCTGCGCGAGCAGGCCCGCGTCGAAGCGCCGCGCGAGGCCCTCGCGCGGCAGCCGCGCGAGCCCGCCCAGCGTGCGCACGCCGAGGCCGGCGAGCAGCGCGGCATCCTCAGCGGCGAGATCCATGACCGCGACCGGCTGCGCTTCCAGCCGGCGCCCGTCGCCGCGCGCGCGCCAGAGCGCCGCGCGCGCCGTCGCCGCCTCGGCGATGCGCGCCTCGAAGCCGAGCGCCTTCAGCCCCGTGCGCAGCCGCGCGAGGAACCTCCAGCGGCCGCCGAAGTAGCGCAGGCTGCCCTCGACCTCCAGCAGCAGCGCCTGCGGCGGCTCGAGCGACACGCGCGGCGTGAACTGGCAGGCCCAGGCCGCGAGGCCCGCGAGCGCCTCCCGCTCGGGCTCAGGCGGCGCATGCCCGCGCGCGAGCGCCTGTCGCCGGAACTGCGGAAAGTGGAGCGCGACCCAGAGCATGGGCGGGCCTTGCGGGAAGGGGCCTTGCGAGCGGCAGGGAAAGCGGCGCGGCGAGCGGCATGCCGCGCCGCTTGAGGATGCGCAGCGCCGGCGGTCCTGCGGCGTCCGCCGCGGGCTCCAGTGCCAGGCGCAGTACCGCCGGCGAGGACTCGCAGCCCGCCTCCTGCGGCCGGAACGCGAGCGCGAACCCGGGCCCCGCCTGCGCTGCCACCGCCAGCCGCCGCAGCTCCGGGTAGCTCGCCTTGGGCAGCCACAGCAGCAGGGCGTGGAACGCGCCCGAGCGCAGGGCCTGCTCGGCCGCCCAGAGGGCATCCCGCCGCCCCGGCGCCCGCACCACCGTCAGGCCCGCCAGGCGCACGCCAGCGGCCTTCAGCGCGGGGGCGTAAGGCAGATAAGGAGGCGCCAGCCAGGCGACCCGGTGCCCGGCCGCCGTGAGCGCCGCGAGGGCCGGCAGCACCACCTGCAGCTCCCCCACCCCCTCGGCACGGCACAGCAGCTCGGCCAGTCCGCCCGCCGGCCATCCCCCGCCCGGCAGCGCCGCATCCAGCGCCGCATAGCCGGTGGGGGCCGCCGGAACGGCCGCGCCGGAGGGAGCGCCGCCGCGCCAGACGGACTGCCGCTGGAGGATCTCTGCAAGGGAGGCCACGATACTGAATATTTATACAGTATCCGGCATTTGGCAAGCCCCCCGTCCAGGCGGGACTGCACGGGCGTCTTACTGCTGTCCGCCGCTCTTCAGGCGCTTCACCTGGGCCATGTAGGTGCCCATGAACTCGCGGCCGAAGACCTTGTTGAAGTCGTCCTCGGCGTCGCGCGCGAGCTTCTGCTGGAAGGCGGCGAACTGCTCCCAGAGCTTGGCCTTGCGATTGAGACCGAGACCGCCCGCGCTCTTTTCCAGCTCGGCCTCGAGGGTCTTCGGATCGAAGCGCTGGATGGCGCCGATCAGCGCCGCGCGCATGCCCGCGAACAGCGCTACCTCGTGCGCGCGCAGATCGTCGAACGCGTCGCCCACCGCGCGCACCGGATCGAGGAAGCCGCCGGTGCGATCCCTGGTGTCGAACAGGAAGGCAATGGCTTCCTGCGGATCCGACATCAGCTTGAGCGGGTTATTGTCCTTCGACGCCACCATCGTGCGATCCTCGGCGCGCAGCTCCTTCTTGGCGGTCGCGCGCGCGGCCAGCAGCGCCATCGCACCTTCTACGGCCGCACGCAGGATGCGTCCCGACTGCAGCATGAAGGTCTCGATCTCGGCGTCGGACAATTCCTTGTCCTCCAGGCCGGCGCCCTTCAGGAATGCCTGTACGGCTTCGCGCGCGCCCTGCCCGCCGGCAGTCGCCGGCGAGCCGCCGGGCGTCGCCGGGCGCCGCACGTACGTCGCCTCGTCGAACAAGTTTGTGGCCGTGGTGCTCGGCGACGAGGCGCCTACGAAGGTGGCTTCGGCGAAAACGTCGGTTTGCGCCGCGGGTGCGGGTTCCGGTGCGGCGGGCGCAGGCACCGGCGCCGGCTCGTCGAAGATGCCCGGCTCTACCGGCGGAAGCGTCGAGGTATCGATCGCGTGCTCTTCCGCGTGCGCTTCGGCAACGGTCTCTACGGGCACCGTCTTCTCCGGCCGCTGCGGCGCAGCGTCGGCAATCGCCCGCGGAACCTGCAGCATCGGGTTGTTGGGGCGGGTGGTTTCCTCGACCTCCAGCGTCGGGAATTCGGTGCGGTGCGCGCCGGGCGGCGGCAGCAGCTCGAGCTCGTACTCCCCCAGCTCGAACCGGTCGCCGGCGTGCATCTCGAGCTTGCTGGCGGGGCCGTGGCGCTTGCCGTTGACGAACACCGGGTTGACTTTGGAGACCACCGTGAGCACGTAAGTGCCCTCGTCCTTCTCCTCCAGCTCGACGTGGACGCGCGACACGTGCTTTTTCGGGTCCTCCAGCACCAGCGTGCATTCTTCGCCGCGCCCGACCGTGATCTTGCTCTGCGGCCAGCTGCGGCTCGCGATCATGTCGGAGCGCGAGCCGATCTTCTTCAGGATCTTGATCGAGAGGGCCATGACCGGTCAGGCGCTCCTGCGCTCGGCGGGGCGGCCCTGCCACTCGCCGTTCAGCATCGCGCAAAATTGTTCGACGCCCGGCAGCATCTCGCACAGCATGAGGCTGCGGCCGAAAATCTCCGATTCCTCTGCGAGCCAGGCCGAATACGGGGCGGCAAGTGGCTTGGCGAGCCCGCGCAGGCCGGCTTCGCCTTGAAATTCGGGCCCGAGCGGGATCCATAGCGAGCGCTGCCCGCGCGAGCGCGGCGGGATCGTTTCGTCAGTCTCCTCCAGGTTGGCGATGAGCTCGCCCGGGAGTCGCCGATTGGCGAGCTGCGCGTCGAAGGTGCCCAATTCGGCGTCCGGCGAAAGGGCGATGCTGACGACAGGCTCGATCTCTTCGTACCAGTGGTGCGCGCGCACCAGCGTCGCCACGGGATCGATGCTGCGCGGCGGCAGCCCGCTCGCGATCGTGAGAGGAAAGTAGCGACCGACGGAATCGACGCTGGGCACGATAAGGCCCGCCCAGCCCTGCAAGCCGATCACGCCGGGCGCGAGCACGAACCGCCATGCCGGCGCCGACAGGAATGTGTCGCGCCATGCGGCGCCCAGGCGCTCGCGGCTCCCCGCGAGCATGGCGTTCAGCCAAGCGTCCCAGGGTTCAATGAACGCGGCCGGCAGCCGGCGCGTAACGAAGTCGCCGTTGACGGGCAGCTTGCCGTACCAGCCGGTTTCGTAGGATTCGGTCACGTTTTTCTTGCCGCCGCCAGTCGCTGGCGTGCGTCCCGGATTATCACCTCGTCTCGCGGATGGCGCATCTCCGGAGCCCCACCCTCCAGGCCGGCCCGCAGGTGCGCAAGCAGCGCTGCCTCGTCCGCATCAGGCAGGTCCCAGATTCGCCGCGCCGCAGCCTCCACGAGCCCGACGTCGGCCTTGCGCCCCTCGTACAGGCTCAGGTAGGCGTCCAGGGCTTTGCCAAGGCCTTCGCGCTTCGGGGAGCGCAGGCATTCCCGGATTTCCTCCTCGAGCGCGAGCGCCAGCCTCGGAAAGAACGCATCGCGCAGCACGTTGCGATAGGCGCGCAGCGCCTGCGCCCCTACCTTCTCCGCCTGCGAGAGGCCCCAACCCGGAGCTGGCGTACTCCCGGCCTTCTGGTCGCGGTAGCCGCCGGGCAGCACGCGCAGGTCGTTCAGCACGCGCAGCAACTGCAACTCGTCGCCGGAGCGCGGCGGCCCCAGCTTGGCCAATGCCTGCCTCGCGGCATCGGTCCTTGCGAGCGCGCTTTCGAGGTATTCGCGGTTACCGAGATAGCTCCAGGTCCAGAGCAATGCCAGCATCGCCCCGAGTGCAACGATCGAGCCATGCGCGAGGATCCGAAGGCGACGTTCGCGGCGCACCCTCCCGGCATCGCTACCCGCCAGCCCGGATTCCGGAAAGATGACTTCGCGCAGCAGCCGCATGAGGAAGAAGCTCTTGCCGGTGCCCGAGAGCGCGGGACCGGCGCTGCGCTCGAGCCCGAAACTGCGCGCCAGCGTGCCGAGCACGCGGTCGATGGGGCTGCCCTCCTGCGTGCCGCTCGTGAAATAGACGCCTCGCAGCATCGGCTCAGGCGCGCCCGGTACGCCGACGAAAGCGGTGTCCAGGAACTGCTCTACGAGCGGACCCAGAGTCCGGAATTGCTGCGGGAAGCGGTAGATTGCGGCGCGGCGCTGCAGGTCGCGCTCTTCGTGCAGCCGCTCGAGCATTTCTCCGTAGAGACGATCCTCCAGGCCTCTGAACTCATCCGCAAAGCGTTGCCCGGGCGTGCCGAGCACGAAATCGTCGCCGGATCGCGGGAAGGTCATGCCCCAGACGCGCGCCCTCGCCTCGCCGTCCAGCTCGCCGAAGGTCTCCATGAACCCAGCGAGCAGGTCGGTCTTGGTCACGATGAGGTAGATCGGAAAGCGCACGCCAAGCCGTTCGTAAAGCTCGGACACGCGCGCGCGCACGTGCCACGCGTAGCGCCGGCGCTCTTCGTCGCCCCAGAGCATCAGGTCGGACACGCTCAGGGTCACGAGCGCCCCGTTGAGCGGCCGGCGCGGCCGGAACCGTTTGATCAAGTCCAGGAAGCCGAGCCAAGCCGCGGCGTCGGCCTCCATGTCGCTCTCCTGCGTCGTGTAGCGGCCCGCGGTGTCGAGCAGTACCGCATCCTCCGTGAACCACCAATCGCAGTTCCGCGTGCCGCCGACGCCCGCCAGCGCCGGGTCGCTGCCCGCGCCCTTGAGCGGGAACTTGAGACCGGAATTCACCAGCGCGGTGGTCTTGCCCGAGCCGGGCGCACCGATGAACACGTACCAGGGCAGCTCCTGCACGTAGCGGCGCTCGCCGTCGGGGCCCTTG
>DATKKT010000081.1:0-2765 GCA_035542795.1 Burkholderiales bacterium | reverse complement strand
CCGAGCTGCTGCGCTGGCCGGGCGTGCTCGCCGAGCCGGCGGCAGACGAGGAGGCGGTGCGCACGGCGCTCGAAGCGCTCGTGCGCCGCGCGCTCGACGATCTCTGCGCAGCGCGCGCCCGGGAAGGCGCCCGGCTCGCGGCGATCCTGCTCGAGCGCGCCGCCGAGATGCGCCAGCGCCTCGCGCAGATCGCGCCGCTCGTGCCCGAGGCGGTGGCCGCGCAGCGCGCGCGCCTCGCCGAGCGCCTGCGCGAGGTGCTCGACGCGGGCGTCGAGGAGCGCATCCGCGCCGAAATCGCGCTGTTCGCCGCGAAGTCCGACGTCGACGAGGAGCTCACGCGCCTCGCCGCGCACCTGGACGAGGCGGAGCGCGTGATCGGCAAAGGCGGCGCCCCCGCCGCCGCAGGCGGTCCCGTCGGCAAGCGGCTGGACTTCCTTGCGCAGGAGCTCAACCGCGAGGCCAATACGCTCGCCTCGAAGGCCGCCGGCCTGAAGATCGCCGACGGCGCGCTCGAGTTGAAGCTCCTCATCGAGCAGATCCGCGAGCAGGTGCAGAACGTCGAATGACGGGCTCGCTCTTCGTCATCACCGCGCCCTCGGGCGCCGGCAAGAGCTCGCTGATCGATGCGCTGCTCAGGGAGGACGCGCGCCTGCGCCTGTCAGTGTCGTACACCACGCGGCCGCCGCGGCCGGGCGAGGTGAACGGCCGCGAGTACCACTTCGTCGACGAGAAGACCTTCGTCGCGATGCTCGAGCGCGGCGAGTTCCTCGATAGCGCCGAAGTGCACGGCAACCGCTACGGCACCTCGCAGGCGGTGATCCGCGAGGCGCTCGCGCGCGGCCAGGACCTCATGCTGGAGATCGACTGGCAGGGCGCGCAGCAGGTGAGGAAGCTCTACCCGGCGTGCGTCGGCGTGTTCATCCTGCCGCCGTCGGTGGCCGAGCTCGAGCGGCGCATGCGTGCGCGCGGCCAGGACACCGACGAGGTGATCCGCCGGCGCCTGGCGAGCGCCGAGGAGGAGATTTCCCACGCGCCGGAGTTCACTTACGCTATAATCAACAAGGACTTCGACGAGGCCAAGCACGACCTGCAGGCCATCATCCGCGTCGAACGCCTGAAGAAGTCCCGATCCTGATCCTGAGAGCACATCATGGCCCGCATCACCGTTGACGACTGCCTGAAACGCATCAGCAACCGCTTCCAGCTCACGCTGGCCGCGACCTACCGCGCGCGCCAGCTCGCCGCCGGCGCCTCGCCGCTCGTCGAGCCGAACCGCGACAAGCACACGGTAATCGCGCTGCGCGAGATCGCCGTCGGCAAGGTAGGCACCGAAGTCCTGCGCCGCAACCAGGCCGCGCCCACGGCTCCGGCCGCGCCGGCGCCCGCGGCGCCCGCCCCGACGCTCTAGCCGCGCATAGGGAAATCGGGGTCAGAGCCCGATTTCAGTTTCCAGCGAAGGTCGAAATCGGGCTCTGACCCCGATTTCCGGTCCGGCCGGGGGGCGGGGCTACACTCTCCCCATGGCCGCGGTTCCCGTCCTCGACGATGCCCGCTTCGGCTACCTGAAGCCGGGCGACGTCGCGCGCGTGGCCGAGGCGTACCGGTTCTCGGAGTCGGCGCACGCCGGGCAGACGCGCCAGTCGGGCGATCCCTACATCTCGCACCCGCTCGCGGTCGCCGAGATCCTCGCCGGCTGGCGCCTTGACGGCCAGGCGCTGCAGGCGGCGCTGCTGCACGACGTGATGGAGGACACCAAGGTCACCAAGGCCGAGATCTCCGACACGTTCGGCAAGCCGGTGGCGGACCTGGTCGACGGCCTTTCCAAGCTCGACAAGATCGAGTTCCAGTCGGCCGAGGACGCGCAGGCCGAGAACTTCCGCAAGATGCTGCTGGCGATGGCGCGCGACGTGCGCGTGATCCTCATCAAGCTCGCCGACCGCCTGCACAACATGCGCACGCTCTCGGCCGTGGCGCCGGCCAAGCGCCGGCGCGTGGCGCGCGAGACCATGGAGATCTACGCGCCGATCGCCAATCGCCTCGGCCTCAACGAGCTGTTCCACGAGCTGCAGGAGCTCGCGTTCTCGCACACCCACCCGCTGCGCTACCGCGTTCTCGCCAAGGCGACGCGCGCGGCGCGCGGCAACCGCCGCGAGGTGGTCGGCAAGATCGAGGCGGCGATCAAGTCGAAGCTCGCCGAGGCGGGCGTCGCCGCCGCGGTGACCGGGCGCGAGAAGCACCTCTTCTCGATCTACCGCAAGATGATCGAGAAGCACCTGTCGTTCTCGGAGGTGCACGACATCTACGGCATCCGCGTCGTGGTCAGGGACGCGCCCACCTGCTACCTCGCCCTCGGCGCGCTGCACGGCCTGTACAAGCCGGTGCCCGGCAAGTTCAAGGACTACATCGCCATCCCGAAGGCGAACGGCTACCAGTCGCTGCACACGGCGCTGATCGGCCCCTACGGCGTGCCGGTAGAGGTGCAGATCCGCACCGAGCAAATGCACCGCTTCGCCGAGGCCGGCGTCGCCTCGCACTGGATGTACAAGAGCGACGCGGATTCGCTCTCCGAGCTGCAGAAGAAGACCCACCAGTGGCTGCAGTCGCTGCTCGAGATCCAGAGCCAGTCGGGCGACTCGCAGGAGTTCCTCGAGCACGTCAAGGTCGACCTCTTCCCCGACGAGGTCTACGTGTTCACGCCCAAGGGCCGCATCCTGTCGCTGCCGCGCGGCGCGACCGCCGTGGACTTCGCCTACGCGGTGCACACC
>DATKKT010000080.1:0-6549 GCA_035542795.1 Burkholderiales bacterium | reverse complement strand
TCTCGGTGCCCTCGTCGGTGCGCTCCAGGCGCGTGCGGAACTTGTCGCGCTCCGCCGTGCTGTAGATCGAGTCGAGGATCTTGCCGAGAAAGCCGCGCACGACGTCCTGCGGCAGCTTGGCGCGATTCTCCGCCCAGTCGGTCTCCATCACGCCGACCTCCGGCAGGCTCACGGCGACGAGGAAGCCGTTCTCCTGCCAGAAATCGCGCACCAGCGGCCAGAGCTTCTCGGGCGACTCGCCGACCACGAGCCAGCGCTGCGAGCCGGCGCGCTCGATGCGCATCTTCTCCATCGTCGGCAGCACGCCCGCCTGCACCGTGCCGGTGCGGCGCGCATGCGCGCGATCGGCCTCGTACGACGAGGCGGTCGCGGAACCCTTGCCGGTGTCCGGCACTACGTAGCGGTTGTCGCGCGCGGGCGTGGTGAGATCCGGCGGGATCTCGAGCGTCGGCAGCTGTCCGGCCGACTTGTAGTCGATCTTCTTGCCCTCGAGGACGTCGCCGCTGATCGTGCACGCGGACAGCGCAGCCGCCGCGAGCGGGAGGAAGAGCGGGACGAGGGCCCGCGCCAGCCTCATGCGCGCTTTTCCACCATGCGCAGCGGCAGCGCGACGCCCGCTTCGGCGAGCGCCTCGCGCACCGCCTCGTGGCTGCGCTCGGTGAGCGGCACGAGCGGCAGGCGGATGCCGCCCTCGATGAGACCCATCTGCGCCATGGCCCACTTCACCGGCGCGGGGCTGGTCTCGATGAACAGCCTCTGGTGCAGGCCGAGCAGGCGCAGGTTGATCTCGCGCGCCTTCTTGACGTCGCCGACCAGCGCGGCGGCGCACATCTCCGCCATCATGCGCGGCGCGACGTTCGCCGTCACCGAGATCACGCCGTGGCCGCCGAGCAGGATCAGCGCCAGCGCGCCGACATCCTCGCCCGAGTAGATCGCGAAATTGCGCGGCGCGCGCTTGATGAGGTCGGTGCCGCGCTCGACGTTCGCGGTCGCGTCCTTGATGCCGATGATGCCCGGCACCTGCGCAAGCCGCAGCACGGTGTCGTTGCTCATGTCGGCCACCGTGCGCACCGGCACGTTGTACAGGATCATCGGCAGGTCCACCGACTCCGCGATCTTGCGGAAATGCCGGTACATGCCTTCCTGCGTGGGCTTGTTGTAGTAGGGCACCACCGACAGGCTCGCGGTCGCGCCCGCCCTCTTCGCCGACTCGCTGAGCTCGATCGCCTCGGCGGTGGAGTTGCCGCCGGTGCCGGCGATGATCGGCAGGCGCCCGTTCGAGTGCTCGACGGCGACGCGGATCAGCTCCTTGTGCTCCTCGAAGCTCACGGTCGGCGACTCGCCCGTGGTGCCGACGACCACGATCGCCGACGTGCCCTGGGCGATATGCCAGTCGATCAGGCTCTTGAAGCGCGCGAAATCGAGCCGTCCGTCCTCCAGCATCGGGGTGACGATCGCGACCAGGCTGCCTGTGATCATTTGAAGACTCCGCTCGAAACGCGCTGTGTTCGCTTAACTTTCTATTTTAGCCCTTCCCGCGCCGCACAGCACAAAGCCTTTGAATCACTGCAGGTTTTGGCTCGGCGACCGGGCCTTCCTCGAATCCCTCGACGTGCAAGCCCCGGAAGGCCTCGAGCAGCTCGCCCGGGCGAAGCAGGAATGCCGGATTGGACGGTCGCCCGTAGCGTTCGTTCCCCAGCATGAAGGTCTCGTAGACCAGCACGCCGCCCTCGGCGAGGCTCTCCATGAGCGTCGGCAGCAGCGGGCGATGCAGATAGTTCGTCACCACGATGCCCTCGAAGCGCTCGCCCGCGAGCGGCCAGGGGCTGCCGTCTTCCAGGTCGGCGCGTATGAAACGGGCGCCCGGAATGTCCTGGGGCTCGCGGTCTACGGCGACGACCTTGAGGCCGCGCGCAAGGAAATATCGTGCATGCCGCCCGCGCCCGCAGGCCACGTCGAGCACGGTGCCATGCGTGATGAGCGGCGCCCAGCGCACGACCCACGCCGACGGCGCTTCGCCGCCGTGCGGACTCATGCGCCTGCCCGCAGGACGTCCCTGACGTAGACCGTGAAATCCGTGGTCGGCGGCGTGACGGGAACGCGATACATCATCTCCGCTACGAAGCCGCGGTGATACGACGTGTGGTTGACGATATGCAGCAGGATCTCGGCGCGCGTCATCGCGCCCTCGCCGCCGCCAACGTAGGTGAAGCGCACGGTCTCGCCGAGCTGCGCGGGCGTATACGCGTCGAATTTCTCCACGTACCAGGCGTCGATCGCCTGCTGCTGCTTCCAGAGCTCGGCGAGCGGCGGATAGTCCGGCGTATTGCGCGCGCCGTAGCCGTGGTCGCGGCCCTCCAGGTGCGCCTGGAAGATCCGGTCGATCACGTAATTGTGGTTCAGCATGTGCAGCATGTTCCTGAACAATCCCTGGCGCGGCTTCTCCGCCTCGCCGGGTGGCAGCGCCGCGGCCGCATCGAAGATCAGGCGGTTCGCCCAGGCGTTGTAGCGCGTCAGCGTGCCCGGAGAGATCACGTCGTCACTTCCGGCGCGCGAACCAATACAGCGGAATTCCTGCGGCCATGATGCTCAGTCCGGCGAGCACGGCCCCGCCGAACTTCGGGCCGAAGTCCGGATTGCGGACGTAGTCGATACTGGAATAGAGCATGTAAGCACACATGCCGCAAAACAGAATCGGCACCACGGGATAGAGCGGCACGCGAACCGCCGGCGGCTCGCCGCCACGGGCGCGCAGGATAAAGAGCGTCAGCCCGGTCAGCAGGAAGAAGGTCCAAAACACTGGCGAGGTGTACGCAACCATGGCATTGAAGCCATCCGGGGTCGCCGCACCAGCCCCCACCAGCAGCAGAGTGATCGCGCCTTGCAGCAACAGCGCGTTGGCCGGCGTGCTGCCCTGCTCGCGCCAGTTGCCGAGCCAGCGGAACATCCCATGGTCCCGGCCAAAGGCCCACGATGTGCGCGCACCGGTGAAGAGCGCGGCATTGATCGTCGTCAGCACTGAGATGCAGACGATCAGAGCCATGATCACCGCGCCCTTCTCGCCAGCGATCGCTCGCATGACGTCCGCGGCCACGGCTTTCGAGTCCTTGACGCCACTGTACCCGAGCACCGCCAGATAACCCAGATTGACGAGCAGATAGAGCGCCGTAACCGCAACCACGCCACCGACCAGAATACGGTTCATATTGCGCCGCGCATCGCGCACTTCTCCCGCTAGGTAGGCAGCCTCGTTCCAGCCGCCGTACGCGAGCAGGACAAAAATCATGGCGAAGCCAAACGCGCCCCCACCGCCGCCGCCGGCCGTCGGCTGCGGCGCCCCTCCCACCAGCAATGCCGCGAGTGCGAACAGCACCAGGCTCGCGATCAACGCAAGTTCCATGGCCTTCTGCAGATTCTTGGTGGGATGCGTTCCAAGCACGTTGAGCAGGGTCAGAGCCGTGACGGCGACCGCCGCCCAGATAGCCGCGCTGCTCGGCCCAAGGCTGAGGATCTGCGTCGCGTAATCCCCGAACACGAAGGCCACCGCTGCAATTGCACCGGTCTGGATCACCGTCATGCGCGCCCAGGCGAATAGGAATGCCACGCCCCTGCCCATGCCATTCGACAGGAAGACGTATTCGCCGCCCGTGTGCGGATGCCGCGATGCCAGCTCGGCATAGACCAGCGCGCCACAAAGAGAGGCCAGCCCGCCGAGCAGCCAGGCGAAGAGGAATTGGCCACTGCCCGAGGTCGCGCCTGCGACCGTCGAGGGCGCCTTGAAGATCAGAGCACCAAGGATCATGCCGACCGTAAGGAATATCCCGTCGGCAACCGAGAGCAGCGGCTTGGGTGCGCTCATTGGCGCACTGCCTTCCACGGCAGGGTGCGCGCGCTCTCGCCGTCCGAGATGCGCAGGGTCCCCTCGATGCTGCCGCCCGAAAGCTTGCCGCGGAACAGCAGGTTGTAGCCCTTGCCGCCGATGAGCCCCGTCACCGCCAGATGCAGCTCTTCGCCGCGCATGCGCGCGCTGCGAACCACCATCTCCGCGCCGCCGGCATGCGCGTCGACATCGAGCATCTGGAACTTCTGGCGCACGTCGAATTGCCATCGACCGCCCATCCCGGGCAGCTCGGCGATCCAGCGTCCGCGCGCGTCGGCCGGCACCACCCAGAGGAACACGCGCGAGCGGCCGAACGGCCCGATCAGCTTCTCGGCGAGCCCCAGCTCGATCATCTCGTCGTAGGGCCAGGTGCCGATGTCGTAGTCGTGCGAGACGATGCGCGCGCCGGGCCGCAGCTGGTCGATCAGGCGCGGCATGAGCTTGCGGTTCACTTCCGGCAGCAGGTACATCGTCACCACGTCGACGCCGCGCAGGTCGGTTTCGAAGATGTCGCGCACCTCGAAGCGCGCGAGCGACTCGACGCCCGCGCGCTTCGCGTTCTCGGTGGCAATCTGGACGAGGTGCGGATCGATGTCGACGCCGAGCCCCCGGGTGCCGAAGCGCCTCGCCGCCTCGATGACGATGCGCCCGTCGCCCGAGCCGAGGTCGACGAGCCGCTCGCCCGCCTTCGGCTGCGCGAGGTAGAGCATGCGCTCGACCACCTGCTCGGGCGAGCTGACGTACGGCACCGTGCCATCGTCCCAGGCCCAGGATTGCGCGCCCGCCGACGCGGCGAACAGCGCCTGTGCGAGGAAAAGCAGAATTCTCATGAAGGTAGAATGCGCGCAGCGCCCCGGTAGCTCAGTGGATAGAGCAGCCCCCTCCTAAGGGGCAGGTCGCACGTTCGATTCGTGTCTGGGGCGCCATTCACGCGCTGGATTCTAATGAAGGACTCTCCGGAACAAGCCATGGTATTTCACGGCAGATGGTACGACGAGGTTCAGGTCGGCGACAGCTTCGGTGCGAGCCTCACCGTCACCGAGACGCACCTCGTGCTCGCCGCCGGCATGTTCGGCGACTTCAATCCGCTGCACGTGGACGAGGTGTTCGCCGGGAAGTCGCGCTTCGCGGGCCGCATCCTGCACGGCCCGTTCACCAGCGCGCTGGTGTCCTCGCCCGTGGGCATGTACTTCGCGGGCACGGCGATCGCCTACATGGAGCACGCCTGCCGCTTCAAGGCGCCGGTGCGCCCGGGCGACACGCTCGCGACGCGCTGGGCGGTGACCCGGAAGCTGGACAAGCCGAAGCACGCCGGCGGCATCATCGTCATGAAGGGCGAGTCGAAGAACCAGCACGGCGACGTGGTCGTCGACGCCGACGGCAAGATTCTCGTCGCGAGCCGGCCTACCTGAATTTCGCGATCCAGCGCCGGTCCAGCCAGTCCTTCCAGCGCCAGGCCCAGCGTCCCTCCGCGGTCCACGCGCTGCGGCTGGCGATCGCGTATTTCGCGCCGCAGCTGATGAGCGCCAGGCTCTCGCGCTGCGGCGTGTAATCGAGCATCACCATGCCGCGCACGACGCGCTTGAGATTCTCCGCCAGCACCGGCGCCTGCCGGACCGCGTAGACGCCCGATTTCGGCAGCGGCCGGCCTTCCAGCGCTGCGCAATCGCCCGCGGCGAAGACGTCCGGGTGCGAGACGCTGCGCAGGCTCGCGTCGACCAGCACGAAGCCCCGCGCATCGGTGCGCAGGCCGCAGTCGCGCGGCATCGGCAGGGCCGAGGCGCCGGTGGCGCGGAAGATCGCGTCGAAGCCGCCCTCGGGCGCCGCGCCGACGCGCAGCGGAATCGCCAGGCGCGCGAGCGCATCGCGGATACGCTGCGCAAGCGCGGGCGCGAAGGCGAAGCGGTCGGTGTACAGCTCCACCGCGCCGCCCGAGGTGCGCCGGTCGAGCGCGAATTTCATCGCCATCGCGATCTCCACGCCGCCCGCGCCCGCGCCTACGACAGCGATGCGCGGCGCGGCGCGCGCCTCCAGCGCCTCGCGCCAGCGCGCGATGAAGGCGTCGAACGGCTTCACCGCGATCGCCCCCGGCCCCGCATCCTCGGGCACCGAGCCGACGTCGAGCGAGAGCACGTCATAGCCGACGGTGCTGCCATCCGCGAGCACCACTTGCTTGTCAGAGGTATCGATCGCGACCGCCCGCGCCTGCAGGAAGCCCGCGCCCGCGCGGCGCGCGAGCAGCGCGAGATCGATCTGCGCCTGCTGCGGCGAATAATGACCCGCGATCACCCCGGGCACCATGCCCGAATAGGTATGCGCCGGCCCGGGCGAGACGAGCACCGTCTCGAGGTTCCTGGAAACGAAGTCGCGCAATTTCAGCAGCGCGAACGCGTGCGCGTGGCCGCCGCCGAGCAGGACGAGGCGCAGCGCGCGCATCGCACTCACGCCTTCGGCGCGCCCTTCGCTTCCTCGCGCTTTCCCGAAGCGGCCCGGGCTTCCTCCCGCTTGCGCAGCTCCTTGCGCTGCACCTTGCCGGTGGTGGTCATCGGCAAGGCGTCGATGAACTCGATCTCCTTCGGGTACTCGTAGGGCGCGAGCCGCCCGCGCACGTGCGCCTGGATCTCGTTCATCAGCTGCGGCGAGGGCGCCTGGCCGGGCTGCAGCACGAT
>DATKKT010000079.1:0-16421 GCA_035542795.1 Burkholderiales bacterium | reverse complement strand
AGCGCTCGAGGCCCGGCGCCTGAAGGGCGACGAGAGCCTGCCGGCCAAGGTGACGCTCGAGATTCCCGCGCTCGGGGTCAAGGTCCCCTTCGACGGCGAGATCCGCCTAAAATAGCCCGCCATGAACAAGGCGCGCGAGTTCGACCAGTCGGTCGTCGCCGAGCTGAAGACCCTGCTGGGCGACCGCGTCTCGACCTCGCCGGCGGTGCGCGAGCACCACGGCAAGGACGAGTCCTACTTCCCCTACGCGCTTCCGGACGTTGTTGTCTTTTTAAAAACGACAGAAGAAGTCAGGGACGTCGTCAACATCTGCCGCCGGCACCAGGTGCCGATGATCCCCTACGGGGTCGGCACCTCGCTGGAGGGCCACATCCTCGCAGTGCAGGGCGGCGTGTGCATCGACCTGTCGCAGATGAACCGCATCCTCGCGGTGCACGAGTCCGACCTCGACGCGGTCGTGCAGGCGGGCGTGACGCGCAAGCAGCTCAACGAGCACATCAAGCACACGGGCCTGTTCTTCCCGGTCGACCCCGGCGCGGACGCGACGCTGGGCGGCATGGCTTCCACGCGCGCCTCGGGCACGAACGCGGTGCGCTACGGCACGATGCGCGAGAACGTGATGTCGCTGAAAGTCGTGCTCGCCGACGGCCGCGTCATCCAGACCTCGCGGCGCGCGAAGAAGTCGGCCGCGGGCTACGACCTCACGCGCCTGTTCGTAGGGGCGGAGGGCACGCTCGGCATCATCACCGAGGTCACGGTGCGCCTGTACCCGGTGCAGGAGGCGATGTCGGCGGCGGTCTGCGCGTTCAAGGACGTGGACGGCTGCACCAACACGGTGATCCAGACGATCCAGGCCGGCGTGCCGGTCGCACGCTGCGACATCGTCTGCGAGAAGACCGTGGATGCGATCAACAAGTACAAGAAGACCAGCTACCGCGTCGCGCCCACCGTGTTCTTCGAGTTTCACGGCACCAAGACGTCCGTCGTGGAGCAGGCCGAGACGGTGCAGGCGATCGCCAAGGAGCACGGCGGCATGGATTTCGTCTGGGCGACCCGGCCCGAGGAGCGCACCCAGCTCTGGCAGGCGCGCCACGACGCCTACTTCGCCTGCCTGCAGATCAAGCCCGGCGCGCGCGCGGTGTCGACCGACGTCTGCGTGCCGATCTCGCGCCTCGCCGAGTGCGTGCACGAGACGATGGAGGACGTGAAGAACTACATCGCGCCGGTGCCGCTGCTCGGGCACATCGGCGACGGCAACTTCCACCTCATGCTGCTCGTCGACCCGAACAGGCCGGAGGACACGGAGGTGGCGAAGCAATTCAACCGCCGCCTCGTCGAGCGCGCGCTGCGCATGGAAGGCACCTGCACGGGCGAGCACGGCGTCGGCCTCGGCAAGATCGGCTCGATGACGCTTGAGCTCGGCGAGGACGTGATCTCGATCATGTCCGACATCAAGCGCCTCTTCGACCCGGACAACCTGATGAATCCCGGCAAGGTTGTGCCTTTACAGTAGTTCGCCTTTTCGCTTGAGTGCCGAAGAAAACCTGAAGCAGCTCGGCCTCGACCTCGGCAAGGTCTCCTCGCCGGTCGCCAACTACGTCAATGCCGTGCGAACCGGCAATCTTCTGTTTCTCGCCGGCAAGGGACCGCGCCCCGACGCGAGCGGCAAGCGCCCCGCCGGCAAGGTCGGGCGTGAATACACGGCGGAGCAGGCCTACCAGCACGCGCGCACGGTCGGCCTCGACCTGCTCGCCGTGATGCGCCAGGAGCTGGGCTCCCTCGACAAGGTGAAGCGCGTGGTCAAGGTGCTCGGCATGGTGAACGCGGTGCCCGAGTTCACCGACCACCCGAAGGTCATCAACGGCTGCTCGGACCTTTTCGTCGAGGTGCTGGGCGACGCGGGCAAGCACGCGCGCTCGGCGGTCGGCATGGGCTCGCTCCCCATGGGCATCCCCGTGGAGATCGAGTGCATCGTCGAGGTCGCCTGAAAAGAAAATTGAGAAAAATCGGGGTCAGAGCCCGATTTCCCGGGCACGCCGGAAGCAGAAACGCCGCAAGTGAAATCGGGCTCTGACCCCGATTTTCATCAGACCGTCATCACCGCCTTGCGGTAGAACTTCAGCTCCTCGATCGACTCGCGGATGTCGGCGAGCGCCTCGTGCTTGCCCTCCTTGAGCTTCATCATCTCCTTGACGAGCTCGGGCTTCCAGCGCTTGACGAGCTCCTTCAGCGTGGAGACGTCGAGGTTGCGGTAGAGGAAGAACGCCTCCAGCCTCGGCATCCAGCGCGCGAGGAAGCGGCGGTCCTGGCAGATCGAGTTGCCGCACATGGGCGAGGTGGCCGCGGGCACGTGCTGCGCGAGGAATTCGAGCATCTGCCGCTCGGCCGCGGCCTCGTCGAGCGCGGATGCCTTGACCTTGTCGATGAGGCCGGACTTGCCGTGCACCGAGCGGTTCCAGGTATCCATCGCGTCGAGCACCTCGGCCGGCTGGCGCACCACCAGCACCGGCCCCTCGGCGACGAGGTTGAGCTGCGAATCGGTGATGATCACCGCGAGCTCGATGATGCGGTCGGCCTCGGGCACGAGGCCCGTCATCTCCATGTCGATCCAGATCAGGTTGTTGGGATCGGCGGCCATGCCGTATTCTCTCACGGCGTGATCAACGCCTTCACCTGGACCTTTCTCGCGGCGCTCGCGGCGTCCACCGCCGCGCGGCTCTGGCTCGCCGCGCGCCAGGCACGCCACGTGCGCGCGCACCGCGACGCGGTGCCGGCCTCGTTCGCCGGCGCGATAGAGCTTTCCGCGCACCAGAAGGCAGCCGACTATACCGTCGCCAAGACGCGGCTCGGAATGGCCGATGCTTTCCTCTCCGTGGCCGTCGTCCTCGCGCTCACACTGGGCGGCGCGCTGCAGTGGATGTCGGACGCCTGGGCGCGGCTCGCCCCGCCGTTCGGGATCGTGCACGGCGCGCTGCTCGTCGCCGGCGCCGTCGCCCTGCTCGCGGCGCTCGAGCTGCCCGTCACGCTGTACCGCACGTTTGTGATCGAGGAGCGCTTCGGCTTCAATCGCATGACGCTGCGCCTGTTTGCTGCGGACGCGCTCAAGGGCATCGTGCTCGCGGCGCTGTTCGGGATTCCGCTGCTGCTGGCCGTGCTCTGGCTCATGGACAAGGCGGGCACGTGGTGGTGGCTCCACGTCTGGGCGGTGCTGCTCGCCTTCTCGGTCTTCATGCAGCTGGTCGTGCCCACGTTCATCCTGCCGTGGTTCAACAAGTTCACGCCGCTGGGCGACGGGCCGCTGGCCGAGCGCGTGCGGCAGCTTCTCGCCCGCTGCGGTTTCCGCTCGCGCGGCTTGTTCGTGATGGACGGCTCGAAGCGCTCGTCGCACGGCAACGCCTTCTTCGCGGGCATCGGAGCGTCGAAGAGGATCGTCCTTTTCGACACGCTGGTGGAGCGGCTCGATCCGGACGAAGTCGAGGCGGTTCTCGCCCACGAGCTCGGGCATTACAAGCTGCATCACATCCGGAAGATGCTGGCGTTCAATTCCCTCTCGACGCTCGCCGGACTGTTCGTGCTCGGCCTGCTCGTCGACCGGCCGTGGTTCTACGAAGGCCTGGGCGCGCAGACGAAGTCGCTGGCGATGGCCCTCGTGCTGTTCGTCCTGGTCGCGCCGGCGTTCACCTTCTTCCTGCATCCGCTCGGCACGCTGCTGTCACGCAGGCACGAGTTCGAGGCCGACGCCTACGCGACCCGGCACTCGCCCGCCTCGAACCTGGTCCAGGCCCTGGTGAAGCTGTACCGCGACAACTCCGCGACGCTGACGCCGGACCCGGTCCACTCGGCGTTCTACGACTCGCACCCGCCCGCGGCCGCGCGCATCGCCCGGCTGAGGACGCAGCCGGCCTAGGAGGCGCCATGGAAGAGCTCGCGAAGAGGAAGTGCAAGCCTTGCGAAGGCGGCGTTGCGCCCTACTCCGCCGATCAGGCGAAGGAAATGCTAGCGCAGCTGAAGGGCTGGATCCTCGAGGACGGCAAGCTCGTCAAGCTCTACCCGTTCCGGAACTACCACGAGACCATGGCCTTCGTGAACGCGCTCGCGTGGATCTCGCACCGCGAGGACCACCATCCGGACCTGCGGGTGGGCTACAACCAGTGCCGCGTAGAGTATTCCACGCACGCCATCGGCGGTCTCTCGGAGAACGACTTCATCTGCGCGGCCAAGGCAGACGCGCTGTTCCGCCTCTGATGAAGCGGGTCTTCAGCTCGTTCAACCGCATCGCGGTCTATCACGCGAAGAATCTGATCGAGGCCGAGGGCATCCGCACCGAGATGCGCAACGAGTTCCTCGTCTCCGCGATGGGCGAGCTGCCGCCCGCGGAGTGCCAGGCGGAACTCTGGGTCGTCGACGACGCGGACGCGGCGCGCGCTTTCGCGATCCTGCGCCGGCCGCCGCCGTCGGGACCCGACTGGACCTGCGCCCGCTGCGGAGAAGTTTCCGGCCCGCAGTTCACGCAGTGCTGGAAGTGCGGGGCGGACCGATGACGGGTTCGAGGCGCTAGGATTGACGCCGTGAGCCACGGCATCACCGAGTTTCTGGCGCGCATCGAGAACGCCATCTGGGGCGGAGAGGGCGAAGCCGCCTCGCGGTGGCGGCGGCGCCTGATGCGGGCGGTGCGCATGGGGCTCGTGCTGGGGCGGGACGTGGCCTTCGGCCAGCTCAACCTGCGCGCCATGAGCCTCGTCTACACGACGCTGCTCTCCCTGGTGCCGCTGCTGGCGCTCAGCTTTTCCGTGCTCAAGGCTTTCGGCGTCTACAACCAGGTGGAGCCGATGCTGCTCAACTTCCTCGAGCCCCTCGGGGAGAAGGGCGATGAGATCACTGCCCGCATCATGCAGTTCATCGCCAACATGAACGTGGGCGTGCTGGGCTCCGTGGGCCTCGCGCTGCTGCTCTACACCGCGGTGTCGCTGATGCAGAAGATCGAGGAATCGTTCAACTTCATCTGGCACGTAAGCCAGCTGCGCAGCCTGGGCGAGCGCTTCAGCCGCTACCTGACCGCACTGCTGGTGGGGCCGATCCTGGTGTTCGCGGCCCTGGGCATCACCGCCACGGTGACCAGCCTGTCCCTGGTTCGCGAAGTCCTGAGCCTCGGTCCGTTGGACGAGGTCGTCCAGGAGATCGGCCGGCTCATGCCCTACGTGCTGGTCATTGCCGCGTTCAGCTTCGTGTACATGTTCATCCCCAACACCCGGGTACGCCTCGGGCCGGCCCTGGCGGGCGGCATCGCGGGCGGCATCCTGTGGCAGTCCGCGGGCTGGGCCTTCGCCACGTTCGTTGCGACCTCCGCCCAGTACGCGGCCATCTACTCCAGCTTCGCGATCCTGATCCTGTTCCTGATCTGGGTCTATGTGAGCTGGCTGGTGCTGCTGCTCGGCGCCAGTGTCGCGTTCTACACGCAGCACCCGGAGTACCTGGTGGCCCAGGCGGGCGAGCCGCGCTTGAGCAACCGCATGCGCGAGCGCCTCGCGCTGGCGATCATGGGGCGCATCGGCGAGCACTTCCTGTCCGGGCGGCCGGCATGGACGCTGCAGCAGCTCACCCAGGATTTGCGCGTGCCCATGCACGCGGTACAGGCGGTGCTGGAGGCCCTGGAGGTCCGGGGCCTCGTGGCGCGCAGCGCCGAAGATCCTCCCGCCTTTCTGCTGGCCCGCGATCCGTCGGCGATCGCCGTGGGCGAGCTGCTGGACGGCGTGCGCTGCGCGGACGAGGACCGATTCCTCAAGCCGGAAGCGCTGGCGGTGTCGCCCCAGGTGGAAACGGTACTGGGGCGGATGGATCAGGCAGTGCGCTCGTCGCTGGCCGAAGTGACCGTCAAGGACCTCGCTTCCCCGGCCGCGGAAGCCCAGACCGCGCTCAGAACACGCGCGCCAGGCTGATCACCATCATCACGAACACCCAGAGTACGAGCGCGCGCCAGATCAGGCCGACCGCGCTGTCGAGCGTCGGCGCGTCCGCCGCCTCGCCCAGGCCCAGCTCCGGGCGCGGCTGCAGGCCCTCGATCTCGGCGAGCGGCATGCCGAGGCGCACGCCGAGCGCGCCCGCCCCCGCGGCGAGCACGACGCCGAGGTTCGGGTCGGGCCAGGCCGCGGCCTGCGTGCGCCAGCAATAGACCGCGTCCTCGAAATCGCCCACCACCGCGAACGCCGCCGCCGTGAGCCGCGCGGCCGGCCAGTCGAGCACGTACAGCACGCGGTTGGCAAGGCGGCCGAACTCGCCCTTGCCGCCCCAGCGCCGCTGCAGGAACGCCGCCATGCGGTACAGGATCGCCCCGCAGGGGCCGGGCAGCAGCACGAACCAGAACAGCACCGCGAACACGTGGCGCTGCGAGGCCGCCATGCCCTCCTCGATCGCCAGGCGGATCACCTCCTCGCGGCTGCGATGCGCAGCCGCCTCGCCGCGCCAGCCGCCGAGCAGCTCGCGCGCGCGGTCGATGTCGCCCTCGCGCACCGCGGCCTGGATGCCGGTATAGGAATGGCTGAACTGGCGGAAGCCGAGCGTGAAGTAAAGCGCCAGGATGTTGAGCAGCAGCGCGGCGAAGGGGCTCAGCCACCAGAGCGCCGCGTAGGCGAGCCCCGCCGCGGCGACCGGAACCAGCGCGGCGATCACCCAGGCGACGGCGCCGTGGCGCGCCTGGCCGGCGTTGAACGTGCGCTCGAGCCAATCCGCCCAGGCCGCCAGCGCGGCGAGCACCGCGCGCCGGTCGCTCAAGGGACGCCATTGCTCGAGCAGCAGCGCGGCGATGATCGCGACGACACCCATGCCGCTCAGAGTCTACCGTGAGCTTGAGCTGCGGCGAGATGATTCGCCAGGTTGACCAGCATGCCCGCGGTCGCGCCCCAGATGTAATGCCGCTCGTAGGGCATCGCGTAGAACCAGCGCTCCTCGCCCTGCCAGATACGCGACTGGCGCTGGCGGTTGGCCGGATCGAGCAGGAAAGCGAGCGGCACCTCGAAGATTGCCTCGACCTCGTTGTCGTCCGGCAGCAGCTCGAGCGGCGGCAGGACGATGCCGATCACCGGCGTGATGCGAAAGCCCGTCCGCGTGAAGTACTCGGGCATGCGGCCGAGCAGCTCGACGCGCGCGGGGTCGAGGCCGATCTCCTCGCGCGCCTCGCGCAGCGCGGTCGCCTCGGGCGAGGCGTCCTCGGCGTGCACGCGCCCGCCCGGGAAGCTCACCTGGCCGGAGTGCTCCTTCAGGTGCGCGGCGCGCTGCGTGAAGAGGACCGTGAGCTCGGGCAGGCGCGCGACGACGGGCACCAGCACCGCGGCCGGCCGCAGCGCGGCCGGATCCGGCCGCGGCCCTTCGTCGCCGTAGATCGATGCCGCGGGCGGCGCTGCGGCGGCGAAGCGCCGCCGCAGCTCCGCGAGGTTCATGGCGTGAGGATGACCGAGCCCGTCGTCTTGCGCGACTCCAGATCGCGGTGCGATTGCGCCGCGTCGGCGAGCTTGTACTTCTTCGTGGTCTCGATCTTCACCTTGCCGGATTTCACGATCTCGAACAGCGCGTTGGAGCGCTCGACCAGGTCGGCGCGGCTCGCGATGTGCGTGGCGAGCGTGGGCCGCGTGACGTAGAGCGAGCCCTTGGTCGAGAGGATGCCGAGGTTCACCGGCGGCACCGGCCCCGAGGCGTTGCCGAACGACACGATCAGGCCGCGCGGGCGCAGGCAGTCGAGCGATCCCTCCCAGGTGGTCTTGCCCACCGAGTCGTAGACCACCGGCACGCCCTTGCCGCCCGTGATCGCCTTCACCTTCTCTACGAAGTTCTCCGTAGAGTAGTTGATCAGGTGGTCGGCGCCGTGCGCCTTGGCGAGCGCGAGCTTCTCGGCCGAGCCGGCCGTGGCGATCGTCGTGACGCCGAGCGCCTTCAGCCACTGGCAGGCGATGAGGCCCACCCCGCCCGCGGCGGCGTGCCAGAGCACCGTTTCGCCCTTCTTCACCGGGTAGGTGGTGAAGATCAGGTAGTGCACGGTCAGGCCCTTGAGCAGCATCGAGGCGGCCTGCTCCTCGCTGATGCCCTGCGGCAGCTTGACCATCCGGTCGGCGGGGACGAGCCGCGTCTCGCAATACGAGCCCGGCAGGCCCGTGTAGCAGACCCGGTCGCCCGACTTCAGGTCGGCGACGCCCGCGCCGACCGCCTCGATCACTCCTGCGCCTTCGTTGCCCGCCACCTGCGGCAGCTGCATCGGGTACAGGCCCGAGCGCTGATAGGTGTCGACGAAGTTGACCCCGATCGCGGTGTGCCGGATGCGCACCTGCCCCGGACCCGGGTCGCCGACCTGCACATCGTCGTATTGCAGCACTTCCGGACCGCCCTGCTTGTGATAACGCACTGCCTTTGTCATCGCTCTGTCTCCTTACGGTTTCTTGTCCTTGTCCTGCGCCGCCGCCATCTGTTGCATCGCCTGCTGCATCGCCTGCTGCAGGTCCTGGACACCCTGCAGGCCGGCCTTCTGCATTTCCAGGCCCTGGATCGCCGCGCGCAGCACGTTCAAATTCATGTTCAGCCACAGTTCGACCGACTTCAGCTCCTGGATGCGCTTGTCGAGCTCCTTCGGATCGAGCGTCGGCATCGCCATGCCGGGCACCGGCACGCCGAGCGGCCCCCACAGGCGGCGGAACACCTCGAACGGGTCCTGCGGCGCATCGGCCATCGCCTCAGCCCTCCGTTCCCTGGAAGAATTCGCGCACTTCCTTCTCCTTCGCGCAGGTGTCCTGGTAGCCCAGGTCGATAAGCGTACGGCAGAACGACTCCTCGAACAGCAGGTAGCTCGCCAGGTTCGAGCCCGAGCGGTTCATCGCGCCCGTCGGGCGCAGCACGAAGCGCACCATCGGCGGCAGCTCGTGCACGAAGCGCGCGGCGATGCGCTCGATCGGCTGCGAGGGCGAGATGAACAGGATCTTCACGGGCCGGAGCTCGATCTTCGCCTCGGCCAGCGTCTCGGGCGGGATCAGCCGCACCGTGCGGTTGATGCGCTCCATGCGCTCCAGGTCCACCGCCAGGCCGTCGAGGAAGATCGAGTTCAGCGCGTGGCCCGCGACCTGCGCGAGCGACGGGTAGATGTTCGAGCGCGCGCGCGACTGGTCCGCGGTCTGGCGCCCGGTGCCCACCACGAGCACCCGGTCGGCGCCGAGGTGCAGCGCCGGGCTGATGGGCGCGATCTGGCGCACCGAGCCGTCGCCGAAGTACTCGCGGTGCACCTTGACGGCAGGAAAGATGAAGGGCAGCGCCGACGAGGCGAGCAGGTATTCCAGCTTCAGGCTCACGGCGGCGCCGATGCGCTGGTTGCGCTCCCAGCCCTCCAGCCCGGAGCCGCCCTGGAAGAAGGACACGCTCTGCCCGGTGGTGTAGCCGGAGGCGGTCACGCTGACCGCGTAGAGCGCGCCTGCGTCGATGTGGTCCTGGATGCGCTCGAAGGCGAGCGTGCGCTCGAGCATGTCCTTCAGCGGCGCGTTGTCGAGCAGCGAGATCGGGTTCTGGCGCGACAGCCAGGACAGCGCGCCCAGCCAGCGCAGGCCGCGGCGCGTGATGCTCGCCACGTCGGTGCGGTAGACGTGGTGGCAATGCATGTTCTCCCACACTTCGAGCAGGTTGCCCACGCCGCGGCTGAAGTCGTCCGCGTAGACCGCGAGCGTGGTGGCGTTGATCGCCCCGGCCGAGGTGCCGCACAGGATCGGGAACGGGTTCCTGACCGGGTTGCCGAGGATGTCGCGCACCGCCTTCACGACGCCCACCTGATAGGCGGCCCGCGCGCCGCCGCCCGTCAGCACGAGGCCGGCTCGCGGTTTCATCGGACGGGTCTCATCTAGAAAAGCGTCTGTTCCTGACCGCGCGGCGCGTTCGCGTCGGCCACCGCGAGCGCGGTCATGTTGACGATGCGGCGCACCGTCGCCGAGGGGGTGAGGATGTGCACCGGGCGCGCCGCGCCCAGCAGGATCGGGCCGATGGTGACGTTGTCCGAGGAGGCGACCTTGAGCAGGTTGAAGGCGATGTTGGCCGCGTCCAGCGTCGGCATCACGAGCAGGTTGGCGTCGCCCTTCAGCCGCGAGTGCGGAAAGGCCTTGCGCCGGATCTCGTCCGAGAGCGCGGCATCGCCGTGCATCTCGCCCTCGATCTCCAGGTCCGGCGCGCGCCGGCCGATCAGCGCGAGCGCCGCCTGCATCTTGCGCGCCGAGGCGACGTCCGGCATCGAGCCGAAGCTGGAGGCCGACAGCAGCGCCACCTTGGGGACGATGCCGAAGCGGCGGATCTCCTCGGCGGCGAGCACCGTCATCTCGGCGACGTGCTCGGCGTCGGGATCCGGCGTCACGTAGGTGTCGCAGATGAACACCGTGCGGCCCTCCAGGATCAGCGCGTTCATCGCGGCGTAGTGCCGCACGCCGGGGCGCAGGCCGATCACCTGGTCGACGTACTGCAGGTGCAGCGCGTGCGTGCCGAAGGTGCCGCACAGCATGCCGTCGGCCTCGCCCTTGTAGATGAGCATCGCGCCGATCAGCGTCAGGCGCCGGCGCATCTCGATCTTCGCGTATTCGGGCGACACGCCGCGGCGCTCGGTGAGCCGGTGGTAGGTCGACCAGTAGTCGCGGTAGCGCGGATCGAATTCCGGGTTGATGAGCTCGAAATCGCGGCCGGGCTGCATGCGCAGGCCGAGCGACTCGAGCCGGCGCTCGAGCACCGCCGGCCGGCCGACCACGATCGGCCGCGCGAGGCCCTCGTCGAGCACCACCTGCACCGCGCGCAGCACGCGCTCGTCCTCGCCCTCGGCGTAGACGATGCGCCGCGGCGCCGCCTTGGCCGCGGAGAACAGCGGCTTCATGATCAGGCCCGAGTGGTACACGAACTGCGTGAGCGAGGCGCGGTACTGGTCGAGGTCCGCGATCGGCCGCGTCGCCACGCCCGAGGCCATCGCCGCGCGGGCCACCGCGGGCGCGATCGAGGAGATCAGGCGCGGGTCGAAGGGCCTCGGGATCAGGTATTCGGGCCCGAACTTGAGCGACTCGATGCCGTAGGCCACCGAGACCTGCTCGGAGGTCTCGGCCTGCGCGAGATCGGCGATCGCCTTCACGGCGGCGAGCTCCATCTCCGCGGTGATCGTGGTCGCGCCGACGTCGAGCGCGCCGCGGAAGATGAAGGGGAAACAGAGGACGTTGTTGACCTGGTTCGGATAGTCGGTGCGCCCGGTGGCGATCACGCAGTCCGGGCGCGCCTCGCGCGCGAGCTCGGGCCGGATCTCGGGCTCGGGGTTGGCGAGCGCGAGAATCAGCGGCCGCCCGGCCATCTTCTTCACCATCGCGGGCTTGAGCACGCCGCCCGCCGAGAGGCCGAGGAACACGTCGGCGCCGCCGATCACCTCGTCCAGCGTGCGCGCCCTCGTGTCGACCGCGAACTTCTCCTTGTCCGGGTCCATCTCCTCCTTGCGGCCCCGGTAGACCACGCCCTTGATGTCGGTCACCGTGATGTGCGCGCGCGGCAGGCCCATCTTCACGAGCAGCTCCAGGCAGGCGAGCGCCGCCGCACCCGCTCCGGAGACCACCAGCTTGACGTCTTCGATTTTCTTGTCGATGACCTTCAAGCCATTCACGATCGCCGCGCCGACGATGATGGCGGTACCGTGCTGGTCGTCGTGGAACACCGGGATCTTCATTCGCGAGCGCAGCTTGCGCTCGACGATGAAGCACTCCGGCGCCTTGATGTCCTCCAGGTTGATGCCGCCGAAGGTGGGCTCGAGCGCGGCGATGATGTCGACAAGCCGGTCCGGGTCGCGCTCGTCGATCTCGATGTCGAAGCAGTCGATGCCGGCGAACTTCTTGAACAGCACCGCCTTGCCTTCCATCACCGGCTTGGCCGCGAGCGGCCCGATCGCGCCCAGGCCGAGCACCGCGGTGCCGTTGGTGATCACGGCGATCAGGTTGGCGCGCGCGGTGAGGCTGTCCGCCTCGGCCGGGTCGCGCCGGATCTCCTCGCAGGCGATCGCCACGCCGGGCGAATACGCGAGCGCGAGGTCGCGCTGGTTGGTGAGCTGCTTGGTGGCGAGGATCGCGACCTTGCCGGGGCGCGGCAGGCGGTGATACTCGAGGGCACCTTTCCTCAACTCCTCGTCCACCGCGGTTCCTCGTCCATTGCGCCCGGGATCGGGTAAAAATTATATCCCGATGAAGCGCACCGCCCCGCGCACCGCCGAAATCCAGCCTTTCGTCGTCATGGACGTGCTCGCGCGCGCGAAAGCGCTCGAGGCGCGCGGCCGGCGCGTGATCCACATGGAGATCGGCGAGCCGGACTTCACCGCGACGCCGCAGGTGGTCGCCGCCGCGGTGCGCGCTCTGCGCGAGGGCAAGAGCGCGTACACGCCCGCGCTCGGCCTTCCCAAGCTGCGGAAGGCGATCGCGCGTCATTATGAAAATGCTTTTTCAAGAAAGATCTCCCCTGAAAGGATCGCGGTCACCTCCGGCGCCTCGGGCGGGCTGCTGCTCGCCATCGCGGCCTACGTGGGCCCGGGCGACGAGGTGCTCGTGCCCGACCCCGGCTATCCCGGCTACCGCCACCTGGTGCGCGCCTTCGAGGGACGCGCGCGCGCGCTGAAGGTCTCGGCCGCGACGAATTTCCAGCCGACGCTGGCGATGGTGCGCGCGGCCTGGGGGCCGCGTACTCGGGGACTCGTTCTGGGTTCGCCCTCGAATCCCACGGGAACCATCATTTCGGGAAATGAATTGAAGCAGATCGCGCGCTTCGTCGCAGCGCGCCGCGGCGTGCTCATCGCCGACGAGATCTACCAGGAGCTAGTCTACGGCCGCGCGCCCGCGACCGCGCTCGGGCTCCCCGGCGAGGTCGTGGTGATCAACAGCTTCTCGAAGTACTTCTGCATGACCGGCTGGCGCCTGGGCTGGGTGGTGCTGCCGGCGAGCCGGAACAATGCGCGCGTGCGCGAATTCGAGAAGCTCGCGCAGCACCTCGCCATCTGCGCGCCGTCGATCGCGCAGCACGCGGCGCTGAAGTGCTTTTCCAGGGGCTCGAAGAGGATCCTCGAGGCCCGGCGCGCGGAATTCGAGCGCCGCCGGGATTTCCTCGTTCCGGCGCTGCGCCGGGCGGGCCTGGAGGTGCCGGCGCCGCCGACGGGCGCGTTCTACGTCTACGCGCGCATCCCCGCGCGGGTCGCGCGCGACGGCCGGCGCTTCGCGCTCGAGCTGCTCGAGCGCGCCGGGGTGGCGGCGACGCCAGGCGTGGACTTCGGCGCCAACGGCACGAAGCGCACCGTGCGCTTCGCCTACACGCGGTCGATGGCGGACCTGAAGGAGGCAGCGCGCCGGCTGGCGCGCCTGCGCGCGGCGCGCCCGCTCAGGCGGCGTCGCCGCGCTTCTGCGGCTTGAGCTGCTTGAGCAACTGCTCCAGGCGCGCGCGCTCGGCGAGCACCTTCAAGGCGTACTGCGAGTTCGGCTCGTCGAAGGCGCCGGCGTACATCTGCAGCGCGGTCTCGGTCTCGCCGAAGCGGCGCAGGTACTCGCGCAGGATCTGCGCGCCGACCTGGATGTTCACGTGCGGGTCGAGCAGCGCGCTCTCGCCGCCATGCTCGGCGAGCTTGTCGGCGTGGAATTTCGGGATCACCTGCATCAGGCCCATGGCGCCCATGTCGCTCTGGGCGACCGGGTTGTAGCGCGACTCGACGGCCGCCACCGCCAGGATCAGCAGCGGATCGACCTTCCACTCGACGCCCGCGCGGTAGGCCGCGGCGACGAAGCTCGCGGCCGCGTCGTGCGCCACGCGGTAGCGCTTGGCGATGAACTCGGTCACCGCCCGCTGCTCGCGCTGGTCGGCGGTCGCGGCGCCCGCCTGGATCGTGCCTGCGGTGATGTTGACGCTCTGCTCGTCCCAAGCCTCGCCCCAGGCCGCGAACTGGCGCAGCAGCGCCTCGCGCGAGGGCGGCAGCACGGCGGCGAGGAGCACCGCGAGACCGAAGGCGGCGAGCAGCGCGCGGGTGACGGACCACAGGCGCAGCGCGCCCACGAGGGCCGGGGGACGGATCGCGATTTCGGATGTTTCCATCTTCAACCTCCAAACCTTGTACGCCGGGTCGTCCCCTTCCCCCACTAGCCGCAGCCGCCCGGCTCGGGCGTTGGACTGGCGGACGTGGGGGGGGATTCCCGGAGTTCCGGGTCTTACGGATGCCTGCGGCCCGGGCGTCCGCCGGGGGGATTCAGTGGTCCCGGCGCGACGCGGCCGAACGCTGGCGTTCGACGACGGTTGCTGCAACGCAACAGGCTGAATCATATCGAAATTCCACCTTTTCTGTCAACGACATCCCGATCCGCGACGTAAAAAAGGTTGTGCGCCGCGAAACCCTTGTTTCGACGGGCTAAAACGGCGGCGGAGTGGGGGTGCTGGGGCTCGAAGTCGAGGGCTCCAAGGAAGCCTCGCGGACCAGCCCAGACCCGTCGGCGGAGCCGGCGGACCCGGACGGTCCGGAGCGCTTCAAAAGCCGGCGAAGGGCTTGCGCCCTTCGCCCCATTCCCGATCGGTTCCCGGTTACGGCCGGGAACCGGTCGGAAACGGCCACGCGGCCGCCGGATTCAGCGCGGTTCTCGCGCCGGCGGCGGACGGTGCGCTGGGCGCAGCCGTCATCGCAGTGCGGGCCTGTGGCCTTGCGGGCTTTGCGGCCGCCTTGCTTTTTTTCTTGGCGGCTTTTTTCTTTTTACCCGTGGCCCTTCTTGATGCCTTCTTCTTGGACGATTTCTTCTTCTTGGATGATTTCTTCTTCTTCTTTTTCTTGCCGCCTTTTTTCGCCTTCTTCTTCTTCGCCATAGGGTCTCCTTAGAGGTAGTTGCGAAAAGAAGCCCGGCCGTGCCGGCCCGGACTATTCAAGCGCCGCGCGGCGTGCGCCCGGCGCGTTGAATGCCTGTGCAGCCTCACCGCCCACCCCTTGCGGCCAGGTCCTGATACAAGATCTCCGGATCGAGGCGGATGCCACCTTCCCAGGTCACGGTGGCCGATTCCGGGTCCACGCTCACCTTCTCGAACTCGCGCACGTCGCGCCAGAGCTTGAAGGCGCCGATCTCGAGCAGATTGCCGAGGAACACGCTGCCCTCCAGCCCGTCGTCGAAACGGATCCAGAGGCGGTAGTCGTCTTCGGCCTTGCATGCGGTGACTCTGTGCATCGTCGTCCTTTCAGTCCCAGCTCAGCGCGCCGCCGGTCTGGTACTCGATGACCCGCGTCTCGAAGAAGTTGCGCTCCTTCTTCAGGTCGATCATCTCGCTCATCCACGGGAACGGGTTGCTCGCGCCCGCGTAGAGCGGCTCCAGGCCGATCTGCTGGCAGCGCCGGTTGCAGATGAAGCGCAGGTACTCCTTGAACATCGGCGCGTTCAGGCCGAGCACGCCGCGCGGCATGGTGTCCTCCGCGTAGCGGTACTCGAGCTCCACGGCCTTGCGGAACAGCCCGGCGAGCTCCTCGCGGAACTCCGCCGTCCACAGCTGCGGGTTCTCGAGCTTGATCTGGTTGACGAGGTCGATGCCGAAATTGCAGTGCATCGACTCGTCGCGCAGGATGTACATGTACTGCTCGGCCGCGCCCGTCATCTTGTTCTGCCGCCCGAGCGCGAGGATCTGGGCGAAGCCGACGTAGAAGAACAGGCCCTCCATGAGGCAGGAGAACACGATCAGGCTCTTCAGCAGCTTCTGGTCGGCCTCGGGCGTGCCGGTCTTGAACGCCGGGTCGGTGAGCGTGTCGATGAACGGCACCAGGAACTCGTCCTTGTCCCGGATCGACGCGATCTCGTGGTACGCGTTGAACACCGCGCCCTCATCGAGGTTCAGGCTCTCGACGATGTACTGGTAGGCATGGGTGTGGATCGCTTCCTCGAAGGCCTGGCGCAGCAGGTACTGGCGGCACTCCGGCGCGGTGATGTGCCGGTAGGTGCCGAGCACGATGTTGTTGGCGGCGAGCGAGTCGGCGGTGACGAAGAAGCCGAGGTTGCGCGTGACGATGCGGCGCTCGTCCTCGGTGAGCCCGCTCGCGCTCTTCCAGAGCTCGATGTCTCGGCTCATGTTGATTTCCTGCGGCATCCAGTGGTTGGCGCAGGCGGCGAGGTACTTCTCCCAGGCCCACTTGTACTTGAACGGCACCAGCTGGTTGACGTCGGCCTTGGAGTTGAGGATGCGCTTGTCTTCGACGCGGATGCGGCGGAACTGCCCGCCGGCGTCGGCGCGCTCGGCGCGCGCTTCGCCGGTGGAGCCGATCGGGGTGAACAGGGCGTGCATTACTGGCAGGCCTCGCATTCGGGGTTGTCGATGGAGCAGAACTTCGGCTCCTCGGTCGTGGCCGACGCGCTTTCCGTCGCGCCGCCGTCCATCGGCACGGCATTGAGCGCGCCCGC
>DATKKT010000078.1:0-5600 GCA_035542795.1 Burkholderiales bacterium | reverse complement strand
CGTTCCATCGCGCGGCCAATTCTATCCGACCGCTAGAATCCGCCGATGAATGCCGGAGCCTCGGTCGCCGAATCGCCCTACGCGTGGCTGCGGCTCGCCACCTCGCTGTCGATCACCGCGCTGAGCGGCGTCGGCATGTACGCCGCCGCGGTCGCGCTGCCGGCGATCCAGTCCGAGTTCGGCGCCGACCGCTCCGGCGCCTCGCTGCCCTATGCCGCGCTCATGATCGGTTTCGGCCTGGGCGGCATCCTCATGGGGCGCCTGTCGGACCGCTTCGGCGTGATGGTCCCCGTGCTGGTCGGCGCCACGGGCCTGTCGCTGGGGTTTCTCGCAGCCGGCAACGCCGCCAGCCTGTGGCAGTTCGCGCTCGCCAACGGGCTGCTGATCGGCATGCTCGGCGCCTCGGCCGGCTTCGCGCCGCTGGTCGCCGATACCTCGCTCTGGTTCACGCGCCGGCGCGGCATCGCGGTGGCGATCTGCGCTAGCGGCAACTACCTCGCGGGCGCCGCCTGGCCGACCGTGCTGCAGCACTACTTCGACACCGTCGGCTGGCGCGCCACCTTCACCGGCATCGGCATCTTCTGCTTCGCGACCATCGTGCCGCTCGCGCTCGTGCTGCGACGCCGCCCGCCGGTGCTGGACGCGCACGACTTCAGGTCGCAGGGCACGAAGCCCATCGACGTCCCGCGCCGCTCCATGCTGCTGCTGCTCTGCGTCGCGGGCGTGGCCTGCTGCGTGGCCATGTCCATGCCGCAGGTGCACATCGTCGCCTACTGCAGCGACCTGGGCTTCGGTCCCGCGCGCGGCGCGGAAATGCTCTCGATCATGCTCGGCGCGGGCATCGTCAGCCGGCTCGCCTCGGGCTGGATCTGCGACCACATCGGCGGGCTGAGGACGCTGCTGCTGGGCTCGGGCCTGCAGGGCGTGGCGCTGCTGCTGTTCCTGCCCTTCGACAGCCTGGTCTCCCTGTATGTGGTGTCGGCGATGTTCGGCCTGTTCCAGGGCGGCATCGTGCCCTCCTACGCGATCATCGTGCGCGAGTACTTCCCGCCCTCGGCGGCCGGCGCGAACGTGGGCCTGGTCATCATGTGCACGCTGCTCGGCATGGCGCTCGGCGGCTGGATGTCGGGCGCGGTGTTCGACCTCACGGGCTCGTACCGCGCGGCGTTCCTCAACGGCATCGGCTGGAACCTGCTCAACATGGCGATCGCGTTCTTCCTGCTGTGGCGCAGTCTGCGGCCGCGGCAGCCGGTTCCGGCCTAGCGCCGCACGGCGCTACGCCGCCGCGATCACCAGGGCTCCATCCAGGGACGCAGGTCGAGCTCGTGCGTCCAGGCGCTGCGCGCCTGGCAGTGCAGCCGCCAGTAGTTCTCGGCGATCGCTTCCGGGTCGAGGATGCCGGCCTGGTCCTTCAGCTTGTAGCGCTCGGGAAAGTTGTCGCGGATGAACGGCGTGTCGATGGCGCCGTCGATCACCACGTGCGCGACGTGGATGCCCTCGGGGCCCAGCTCGCGCGCCATGCTCTGCGCGAGCGCGCGCAGCGCGTGCTTGGCGCCGGCGAACGCGGCGAACCCCTTGCCGCCGCGCAGGCTCGCGGTCGCCCCCGTGAACAGGATCGTGCCGCGCTTGCGCGGCACCATGACGCGCGCGGCCTCGCGCCCGACCAGGAAGCCGGCGAGCGCGGCCATCTCCCAGACCTTGCGGTACACGCGCTCGGTGGTCTCGCGGATCGGGAAGCGCACGTTGCCGCCGACGTTGAACACGCAGACCTCGATCGGCCCCGCCTCGCGCTCGATCGCCTGCACCAGCGCCGCCACCTGCTCCTCGCGCCGCGCGTCGCTGCCGAAGGCGCGCGCGCGCCCGCCCTCGGACTCGATGCGCGCGACGAGCGGCGCGAGCTTGTCGGCGCTGCGCCGCGTAACGCAGGCGAGGTAGCCTTCGCGCGCGAAGCGCCGCGCGATGGCGCCGCCGGTCGCTTCACCGGCGCCGACCACCAGCGCCACTTTGGATTCGGCCATGCGCGTAGTGTAGTCTGCCGCGATGCAGGATTCCGCATCGCGCCTGCAGGCGCTCGCGCTGCTGGCGCTGTCGAGCCTGCTCTGGGCCGGCAACTGGGTGACCGGGCGCGCGCTGCGCGACGCCTTCGACCCGGTGACGCTCAACTTCTGGCGCTGGCTGCTCGCCACCGCGGTGCTCGCCCCGCTCGCGCTGCCGGGCCTGCGCGGCAGGTGGCCGCTCGTGCGCCGCCACGCGCGCATCCTGCTGCTGCTGTCGCTCACGGGCGTCGCGGCATTCCACGGCCTCGTGTACCTCGGCCTGCGCACCACGACGACGGTGAACGCGGTGCTGCTCAATTCCTCGATTCCGCTGTTCATCCTGCTCTGCTCCTGGATCCTCGAGCGCGAGCGCGCGAGCGCGCGCCAGGTCGCCGGCATGCTCGTTTCTCTCGCCGGAATCCTCGCGATCCTGACGCGCGGCGAGCCGGCCAATCTCGTGCGCCTGGAGCTGCACGCCGGCGACGCCTGGATCCTGCTCGCGATGCCGATCTGGGGCGTGTACTCGGTGCTGCTCAAGCGCAGGCCCGCGGCGCTCGGCGGCCTGGAGTTCCTGTTCGTGATCTCGGCCGCGGGCGTGCTGATGCTCGCTCCCGCGGCCGCCGCGATGCACCTGCTGGCGCCGCGCCCGGCGCCCGGCGCAGCCGCGATCCTCGGCGTCGTCTACGTCGCGCTCGGCGCCTCGGTGCTCGCCTACATCTGCTGGAACCGCGGTGTTGCCGTCGTCGGCGCGAACGCCGCGGGCTTCACGGTTCATCTGCTGCCCGCATTCGGCACGCTGCTCGCGATCCTGTTCCTCGGCGAGTCCTTCGCCGCCTTCCACGCCGTCGGCATCGCGATCATCCTCGCCGGCGTGGTGCTGGCGACGCGCACGCCCGCGCGGACGTAAAATAATTGCATGAACCTGACGACTCTGTTAGCTCCGCTGCTCGCCGGAATGCTGCTTTCCGGCGCCGTTTTCGCGCAAGACCAGAAGCCCGCCGCCGAGGCCAAGCCCGCGGCCGAGGCGCCCGCCGCCGAGAAGCCGAAGCCCGGACCGGGCCAGGAAGTCGATCCGAAGATCCTCCAAGGCATGATGGACTGCATGTCCGCGGGACTGCCCAAGGATTGGCAGAAGGCATGGTTCGTCGTTCACCAGATCGGCGTCAACCCGGACCAGACGCGCAATTTCGAGGCGAACTTCTTCTTCGCCAGGAAGGAAAGCGACAAGAAGGGACAGCGGCTGCAGACCTGCGGCCCGCAAAAGGTGCTCGAAGGCGTGATCGAACTGAACGCGTACCTGCCCGAGAGCCAGAAGCACTGGACCGGCGTCACCATGACCTTCCACCGCGACGGCCGCTACCAGGCGAACTACGACATGACGCCGTTCAAGCCCAAGCCCGCGGCGAAGACGGCCGCCAAGCCGCCGGCCAAGAAGAAGGCGGAAACGACGAAGTAGATCGGCAGGGAATTGGTCGGGGCGGCGAGATTTGAACTCGCGACCACCTGCACCCCATGCAGGTACGCTACCAGGCTGCGCTACGCCCCGAGAAGGCGCATTCTAACCCATGGTCCATAGCCAATGGCCGTTCCCGGCAGAAGGCGATAGATTCCGAATGCAGCCCATTTCTCAGGAAACCCGATGAATCGTCTCGCCGCAATCATTTTTGCCGCCCTCTTCCTCGCAAGCTCCGCCCATGCCCAGGCGGTCGACGGCAGGCTGAAGAAAATCCTCGAGGCGAAGAGCATCGCGATCGCCTACCGCGCCGACGCGGCGCCGTTCTCGTTTTTGGACGAGCAGAAGCAGCCGACCGGCTATTCGGTCGACCTGTGCAAGGAGGTCGTGCGCTCGATCGAGGTCGAGAACCGCACGAAGCTCGAAACCCGGTGGGTGCCGGTGACGATCCAGACGCGCTTCGACGCGGTCGCGAGCGGCGCAGCCGACATGGAATGCAGCTCGAGCACCGTCACGCTCTCGAGGATGAAGCAGGTGGACTTCTCGAGCCTGATCTTCATCGAGTCGACCGGCGTGCTCGTGCGCAGCGCCTCGGGCGCGCGCTCGCTCGCGGACCTGAAGGGCAAGAGGATCGCCGTGGTCGCCGACACGACGAACGCGCGGGCCGTCAACGATCAGCTCCTGCGGCGCGGGCTGAACGCGAGCATGCTGCCGTTCAAGACGCGCGAGGAGGGTTTGGCGGCGCTCGAGGCCGGCAAGGCCGACGCGTTCGCCAGCGACAAGCTGCTGCTGGTGGGCGCCGCCGCGAAGTCGCGCGAGCCGGGCATGCTCAGCATGCTGCCCGAAGACCTCTCGTTCGAGCCCTACGGCATCGCGCTGCCGCGCGGGGACGCGACGTTCCGGCTCGCGGTGAATTCGGCGCTCGCGCGGCTCTACCCGAGCGACGAGATGGGGCAGATCTTCAAGCGCTGGTTCGGCTCGCTCGGCCGGCCGAGCGGCGTGCTCGCGGCCGTGTACATCTTCGGCTCGATCCCGGAGTAGATGCCGCGCGCGCGGCTACTGGGACGCGCGCAGGCTGTCGATGACGTCGCGCAGTTCGCGCTTGAGCGCGGCCGCGTCGGCGAGCGGCGCCTGCGCGGCGGGGGCTCGCGCGGCGCGAACCGTGCCTTCGTGCCCGTCGCCGGTGGCCGCGTTGTCCAGGCGGTTGCGCGCGCCGCTGATGGTGAAGCCTTCCTCGTAGAGCAGCTCGCGGATGCGCCGGATCAGCAGCACCTCGTGGTGCTGATAGTAGCGCCGGTTGCCGCGGCGCTTGACGGGCTTGAGCTGCGTGAACTCCTGCTCCCAGTAGCGCAGCACGTGCGGCTTCACCCCGCAGAGCTCGCTCACCTCACCGATCGTGAAGTAGCGCTTGGCGGGGATCGGCGGCAGGTCAATTCTTTTCCGGCTGGGCTCCATGGCGCGACTTCTCGACCATGGCTTTCAGTTTCTGACTGGCGTGAAAGGTGACGACGCGGCGGGCGCTGATCGGGATCTCCTCGCCGGTCTTGGGATTGCGCCCCGGGCGCTGCGGCTTGTCGCGCAGCTGGAAATTGCCGAAGCCCGAGAGCTTGACGCTTTCGCCGCGCTCGAGGGCGCCCCGGATCTCCTCGAAGAACGCCTCGACCATGTCCTTGGCCTCGCGCTTGTTCAGCCCGACCTTCTCGAACAAAAGATCGGCCAGTTCGGCCTTGGTCAAAGTCATTACAACTCCCTGATAACGCAGCGATTTCTATTATTATGCCCGCAGGACGGCGCCGAAGCGCCTCCCCCACAGCCCGACCAGCGCATCGCGCGCGGCGTCGGCCTCCGTATCCGTGAGGGTTCGTTCAGTATCTTGCATAACTACCCGGAAAGCAAGGCTTTTTTTCCCGGCGGGCAAGTTGGTTCCCTGGTACAGGTCGAACAGCGCGATATGCCGGACGATGGCCGGTTTTTCGGCTTGGGATGCATCCAGAAGTGACTGGACCGGCACCCCCGCATCCACCAGCAGCGCGATGTCGCGCACCACGGTAGGAAAGCGCGAGGGCTGTTGCGGGTGCGGCAGGGGCGCCGCCGCAAGCGCTTCGGCGTCC
>DATKKT010000077.1:0-3116 GCA_035542795.1 Burkholderiales bacterium | reverse complement strand
TCTCGCGCATCTACTTCGACGGCAAGTTCTTCGACTATCCGCTCAAGCTCAGCGCCGCCAACGCGTGGAAGCTGGGGCTGCGGCGCTGCGCGCTGTTCGGCATGAGCTACGCCTGGGCGATGCTGTTCCCGCGCCGGCCCGAGCGCACGCTCGAGGACTTCTTCGTCAACCGCTTCGGCCGGCGCCTGTACCTGCAGTTCTTCAAGGAATACACGGAGAAGGTCTGGGGCACGAGCTGCGACCGCATCAGCGCCGACTGGGGCGCACAGCGCGTGAAGAGCCTGTCGGTGGGCAAGGCGCTGCTGCACGCGGCGCTGAAGCCGTTCCGCGGCGCGCAGCCCGGCGGCGCCGAGCAGACCTCGCTCATCGAGCGCTTTCTCTATCCCAAGACCGGCCCGGGCCTGATGTGGGAAACCACGGCCGAGCGCCTGCGCGCGCGCGGCGTGCGCATCGAGCACGGCGCGGCGGTGACGCGCCTCGAGCACGCGAGCGGGCGCGTCACTGCCGCGATCGCGCGGCGCGCCGACGGCAGCGAGGCGCGCTACGAGGCCGGGAGCTTCATCTCTACGATGCCGGTGCGCGATCTCGTGCTCGGCCTCGTGCCGGAAGCCGCGGCGGCTCCGCTGGAGATCGCAAGGGGCCTGGAGTACCGCGACTTCGTCACGGTGGGGCTGCTGTACCGGCGCCTGCAGCGCGCGCCGGTGCCCGACAACTGGATCTACGTGCAGGAACCCGGCGTCAAGGTAGGCCGCCTGCAGGTGTTCAACAACTGGAGCCCGTACCTCGTCAAAGACCCCGCGACGGTCTGGATCGGCATGGAGTATTTCTGCCGCGAGGGCGACGAGCTATGGACGTTGCCGGACGCCGAGATGCTGAAGCTGGGAGTAGAGGAGATGCGGCAGCTGCGCCTCGCGGCGCCAGAGGAGTACCTGGACGGCGTGGTGATCCGCATGCCGAAGGCCTACCCGGGGTACTACGGCAGCTACGCGCGCTTCGGCGAGCTGCGCGCCTACCTCGACGGCTTCGCCAACCTATTCCTCGCCGGGCGCAACGGCATGCACCGCTACAACAACCAGGACCACTCGATGCTGTCGGCGAAGAAGGCGGTTGAGGCGATCCTCGCGGGCAGCGCCGACAAGAGCCCGATCTGGGCCGTCAACATCGACGACGAGTACCACGAAGAGAAGGCCTGAGCGGCGATGATCCACTACGACGCGCGCTGGGGCGGCCCGCACGGCATCGGCCGCTTCGCCGACGAGGTCATCGCGCGGCTGCCCGATGCGCGGCCGCTGTCTTTGCCGGTGCGCCGCCTCTCGCTGCTCGATCCCGTAGCCACTGCGCTTGCAGCGCTGCGCCTGCGCGAGGGCGTCTACTTCACGCCCGGCTTCAATCCTCCGCCGCGCTCGGCGGTGCCGGTCGTGTTCTGCATCCACGACCTCATCCACCTGCGCTTTCCCGCAGAGTCCACGGCTCTTCGCCGCGCCTATTACCGTCTCGTCGTCGCTCCCGCCGCGCAGCGCGCCGCGCGCATCCTCACGGTGTCCGAATTCTCCCGGCGCGAAATCCTCGACTGGACCGGCCTGCCCGAAGAGCGCGTCGTCGTCGCAGGCGACGGCGTCTCCGCCGCCTTTACTCCCGACGGCCCGCGCCACGGTCCCGGCTATCCGTACTTCCTCTATGTAGGCCGCCGCGAGCCGCACAAGAACCTGCCAGGCCTCCTCGCCGCATTCGCCTCCAGCCGCTGCCGCGCCGACGCCAAGCTCCTTCTCACCGGCGACCCCGACGGCGCTACGCTGGACCTCGCACGCCGCCTGGGCATCTCCGAGCGCATCGCCTTCGCCGGAACCCTCGACGACGCCGAGCTCGCCGCCCACTACCGCGGCGCCATCGCCCTCGCGATGCCGTCCTTTTACGAGGGCTTCGGCCTGCCGATGGTCGAAGCCATGGCCTGCGGCACGTCGGTGCTCGCCTCCAACGTCACCGCGCTGCCCGAGATCGCAGGGGAGGGCAATGCGCTGCTGGTCGATCCGGCGCGCGAGGACGCGATCCGCCAAGCGCTCGACGAATTCGCTTCAAATGCAGAACTGCGCAATCGCCTGAAAAATCGTGGCGTCGCCCGTGCCGCTCAATTTTCCTGGGCGCGCGTCGGCGCCGCAGTGGCAAAACAATTGGCCGGAGCATAATGTCCGCAACCGCCGCCGAGAGCGGACATTCGTTTCGGTGCGTTGGTTAGAATGAGCCGCACTCGCGTTCGGCGGGCGTAGCAGAAACGGAGAGGAAATCGACATGGGTCGTCGTTCGCGTGCGGGTGCGTTCATTCTCATACTCGTTGGGATCGTTTTCTTGCTGATCAACCTTGGGCTGCTGCCCGCTCTGGAGCTCCGGCAGCTGCTGTCAAAATGGTGGCCGCTCATCCTGATTCTCGTAGGCGTCTGGTCGCTCGGCCGGCCGAGCAAGGGAGAGTAGTCACTGACGCGCTTCGTTCTAGCCGCGACTGCGGCGATGATGTCGGCGTGCGCGAGGTTTTCCGTGGATCACTTCCCGGACGGTAGCGTCGGCTATACGACCTCCTGTTCAGGTGTGACGGACTCCTGGGCCACGTGCCAGGCCACCGCGAACAGCCTGTGCGGCTCGCGGGGATATGAGATTCTCTCCACGACGGGGGACCACGGTCTGATCGCGGAGGCCGGCGCAGGGAATTTCTTCGACGACAAGACCGTCGCCAGGGTCATGCTCATCAAATGCAAGTGACTCATTGCGATCGGATCAACGCTCGCTTTTGGCCGAAACCCGGCATTCGGTGTTGATCGCCGCTAGTGCCCCGATTTGGGTTTAGGCACGTGAAGCGCGTTAGCCGAATGCTCGGCGAGCAACGAGTTGTTAAGCGGCGCTAAACCTTCTCTAATTTGGTCTATGGAGCGCGTTCCGTACGTCCACGGCTACCAGCCGCGCGAAAGCGAGCGGCTGAAGGCGCAGGCTGGGTCGGTGGTCGATCTGTTGCATGGCGACACGAACTATCCGGCCGGCAGCCTTGTGCTCGAGGTGGGCTGCGGCACCGGTGCTCAGACGGTCACGCTCGCGCGCAACTCCTCCGGCGCGCGCTTCATCTCGTTCGA
>DATKKT010000076.1:0-20149 GCA_035542795.1 Burkholderiales bacterium | reverse complement strand
GCCGGCTCGCCAGCGCGAGCTGCAGGGCCTCGCCCTGAAAGGCGAGCGTGGCGATGAACAGGCTCATCGTGAAGCCGATGCCGCACAGCAGGGCTGCGCCGAGCAGGTGCAGCCAGCCGACGCCTTCGGGCAGGCGCGCAATGCCGACGCGGATCGCAAGCCAGCTGGCGCCGAACACGCCGACCAGCTTGCCGATCACGAGGCCGCCGGCGATGCCCGCCGGCGCCTTATCGAGCAGCGAGGCGAGCGTCACCCCCTCCAGGGGCACGCCTGAATTCGCAAACGCGAAGAGCGGCAGGATGCCGAAAGAAACCACCGAGTGCAGCTCGCGCTCGAGCCGGACCAGCGGCGGCGGTTCCTCCCGCACGCGCAGCGGGATGAACATCGCGAGCGCGACGCCGGCGATCGTCGCGTGCACGCCGGACTTCAGCACCGCGGCCCACATGACGAGCCCGACGAACAGGTACGGCTGGATCGCCGCCACGCCGCGGCGGTTGAGCAGCGCGAGCGCGGCGGCCGCCGCCGCGGCCACGCCGAGCGCTTCCAGCACGATGCGGTCGGTGTAGAAGAAAGCGATGACGAGGATCGCGCCGAGGTCGTCGAGGATGGCGAGGGTGAGCACGAACAGCTTCAGCGCGGGCGGCACTCGCGAGCCGAGCAGCGCAAGCACGCCGACCGCGAAGGCGATGTCGGTCGCGGTCGGGATCGCCCAGCCGCGCATCTCGACGGCATCGCCCCAGTTGAGCCAGGCGTAGATCAGGCCGGGCGCGAGCATGCCGCCCGCCGCGGCGAGCGCGGGCAGCGCGATCTGCGAGGGCCGCGACAGCTTGCCCAGCAGCACTTCGCGCTTGAGCTCGAGGCCGACGAGCAGGAAGAACACCGCCATCAGGCCGTCGTTGATCCAGAGCAGCAGCGGCTTGGCGATCTCGAAGTCGCCGAAGCGGATCTCGACCGGGGTATCGAGAAAGATTGCGTACAGCCCCGCGGCCGCCGAATTCGCGCAGACGATCGCGACGGCGGCGCCGGCGAACAGCAGGATGCCGCCGGCGGCCTCTAGGCGCAGGAAATCGCGCACCGTCGACCGGATCGAGATCATGGCGGCCAGCATAGCAGCAGAGTCCGGCCGCAGACTCGTGTGCTAGGCTCGTGCGCATGAGGCATGACTACCTCGAGAGAGTGCTGAAGGCGCGCGTGTACGACGTCGCCATCGAGTCGCCGCTCGAGCTCGCGCCGGCGCTCTCGCGGCGGCTGGGCAACCGGCTGCTGCTCAAGCGCGAGGACCTGCAGCCGGTGTTCTCGTTCAAGCTGCGCGGCGCGTACAACAAGATGGCGCGGCTCGCGCCCGCGAAGCTGAGGAAGGGCGTCATCACCGCGAGCGCCGGCAACCATGCGCAGGGCGTGGCGCTCGCGGCGCAGAAGCTCGGCTGCCGCGCGGTGATCGTGATGCCGGTGACGACGCCGCGCATCAAGGTGGACGCGGTGCTGGCGCGCGGCGCCGAAGCGGTGCTGCGCGGCGACAGCTATTCGGACGCCTACCGGCACGCGATGCGCCTGAAGCGCCGCCTCGGCCTCAGCTTCGTGCATCCCTACGACGACCCGGACGTGATCGCGGGCCAGGGCACGATCGGCATGGAGATCCTGCGCCAGCACGCGCGCCCGATCCACGCGGTGTTCGTGCCGGTGGGCGGCGGCGGCCTGATCGGCGGCATCGCCGCGTACGTCAAGCGCGTGCGCCCGTCGGTGCGCATCATCGGCGTGGAGCCGGTGGACGCCGACGCGATGGCACGCTCGCTGAAAACCGGCCGCCGCGTGGTGCTCGATCATGTCGGCCTCTTCGCCGACGGCGTCGCCGTGAAGCAGGTCGGCGAGGAGACCTTCCGGCTCGCGAAGCGGCTGGTGGACGAAATGGTGCTCGTCGACACCGACGAGATCTGCGCCGCGATCAAGGACGTCTTCGAGGACACGCGCGTGGTGCTCGAGCCCGCGGGCGCGCTCGCGATCGCCGGCGCCAAGGCCTGGGTGGAGAAGCGCAACGCGCGCGGCAAGACGCTCGTCGCGATCGCCTCGGGCGCGAACACCAACTTCGACCGGCTGCGCTTCGTCGCCGAGCAGGCCGAGCTGGGCGAGCACCGCGAGGCGGTGCTCGCCGTGACGATCCCCGAGCGGCGCGGCAGCTTCCGGCGCTTCTGCGAGACGCTCTCCGGGCGCAACATCACCGAGTTCAATTACCGCATGTCGGGCGCGGAGGCCGCGCACATCTTCGTCGGCGTCGGCGTGCAGGGCCGTGAGGAGACAGCGCGCATCAAGCGGCGCTTGGAGCGCGCGGGCTGCCGCACGCTGGATCTGTCGGACAACGAGGTCGCCAAGGCGCACGTGCGCCACATGGTGGGCGGGCACTCGGGCCTCGCGCGGAACGAGCTGCTCTACCGCTTCGAGTTCCCGGAGCGCCAGGGCGCGCTCATGAAGTTCCTGCGCAGCATGAATCCGTCCTGGAATATCAGCCTGTTCCACTATCGCAACCACGGCGCGGACTATGGCCGCGTTCTGGTAGGCATGCAGGTGCCCAAGCGCGAGATGAGCGAATTCCGCGGCTTCCTCGGGCGGCTCGGCTATCCCTACGCCGACGAGACGCGCAACCCGGCCTACCGCCTGTTTCTCGGCTGACGCATGGCGCGCGGTCCCGCCGAGCTGCCGAAAAAGTTCGCCGCCTACGTCGAAAGGATCGGCCTCAGGGAAACGGCCGTGCAGCGCCGGCTGCGTGCAGTCACGCGCAAGCTGCCGCGCGGCAGCATGCAGATCGGTCCGGACCAGGCCGCATTCATGCAGGTTCTCGTGCGCGCGATCGGCGCGCGGCGCTGCCTGGAGGTCGGCACGTTCACGGGCTACTCGGCGCTCGCCGTGGCGCTCGCGCTGCCGCCAGGCGGAAGGATGGTTTGCTGCGACGTCAGCGAAGAATGGACGTCGATCGCTCGGCGATACTGGAAACAAGCACGTATACAGAACAAGATCACGCTGCACCTTGCGCCGGCCCTGCAAACGCTGAAAACGCTGAAAGGCCCGTTCGATTTCGCGTTCATCGATGCCGACAAGGCGAACCTGCAGGCCTATTTCGAGCGCTGTCTCAGGCTCGTGCGCCGCGGCGGGCTGGTGGCGATCGACAACACGCTCTGGCACGGCCGCGTGCTCGATCGCAGCGACCGCACGGCGGACACGCGCGCGGTGCGCGCCTTCAACCGCCGGTTGCGCGATGACAGGCGAGTGGAGATCGCGCTCGTGCCGATCGGCGACGGGCTGACGCTCGCCTGGAAGCGCTAGCCGGGGCCGCGCTCGCCGAAGTATCCCGGCGCGATCTCGCTCGCGTAGCAGACCGGCGAGGCGAGCGCGCTCGGCTCGCCCGCGGGCGGGGCGCCGAGGAAGACCAGCTTGCCGCTGTCGCGCCGGTACACCCCGCGTTCGGTGACCACCCAATCCACCGGGATGTCCCAGGCTTGCGGATGGATGGTGTCGATCCGCGCCATCTCGTAAGTCACGCCGATCACCGCGGGCTTCCTGGCGAGTGCGGCCAGCGTTCGGTCGAAGAAGCCGCCACCGTAGCCCAGGCGGTAGCCGGCGCCGTCCCAGCCGTTCATCGGCAGGAGCACGGCGTTGGGCACGACTTCGGCGGAGCCCACCGGGTAGGGGATGTCGAGCGGGCCCTTCTCGAGGCGCACCCCCGGATGCCATTCGCGGAACACGAGCGGCTGGCGCGGCGCGACGACGACGGGCAGCGCGGTCAACGCGCCGCGCTCGCGCAGCGTTCTAGCGAGGTGCCTCGCGTCGTATTCGCCCTTGATCGGCCAGCAGAGCGCGAGCTTCGCCGCGGCGAGGCCCGGAAAGGCGCGCTCCAGGTGCGCGTCCATGCGCAGTCGATGCTGCTCGAGCGTCGCCGCGTCGAGCGCCCCGCGCGCGGCGATCAGGCGGCCGCGCTCGCTTTTTCGCCAGGCTTTGAGTTGATCCGGATCCATGCAGTCTTGACCGCGCAGTGCTAAGCTTAGTTTATGATTTTCAGGGGTTTCCTTACGGCGCTCGCCACTATAGCAGCGCTGGCCTGCGGCGCCGGGGCGGGGAACGCTGCGCCCAAGCCCGTTTCGGCGGACGAGAACTTCCTCAAAGCCTACGATGCCTTCCGCGCGGGCGACGCGCTCAAGCTGCAGAAATTCTCCGCGCAGCTCGCGGCCCAGGGGCTTGCCTCGCCGGTGCTCGCGCCGTACCTCGAATACTGGCGCCTGAAGCTGCGGCTGGAAGACGCCCCCGACGACGACGTGCGCGCGTTCCTCGAGCGCGAATCGGGGAGCTATCTCGCCGACCGGCTGCGCGCCGACTGGCTGAAGGCGCTCGGCAAGCGCGCCGACTGGGCGAGCTTCGAGCGCGAGCTCGCGCCGCTGGTGCAGGACGACCTGGAGATCCGCTGCTACGCCTGGCTCGCGAGGCTCGCGCGCAGCGACGAGAGCGCGTACGACGAGGCGCGCGCGATCTGGCAGGAGCCGCGCGAGATCCCGGAGAGCTGCCAGAATCTCGCCGACCGCCTGAGCGAGGCGGGGCGTTTCGGCGTCGAGGACGTCTGGCGCCGCGTGCGGCTGCTCATCGAGAACGGCCAGGTCAGCGCCGCGCGCCGCGCGCTCGGCTATCTGCCAGAGGGCGAACGGCACGACGCGGCGCTCTTCAATCATGCGATGACGGCGCCGAAGAAGCTCCTCGCCAAGCCGCCGAAATCGCTCGAGCGGCGCGCGACGCGGGAGATGGTGGTGCTCGCAATGGTGCGCCTTGGCCGTGCCGAGCCCGAGGCCGCGGTCGAGGTGCTGGAGGGCAAGCTGGGCGAGCGCCTGCCGGAGGCGGACGCGAAATACCTCTGGGGCCGCCTCGCCTACGAAGGCGCGCGGCGGCTGATGCCCGAAGCCCGCCGCTGGTACGAGAACGCCGACGTCAGGTCGTTGAGCGACGAGCAGCTCGCTTGGAAGACGCGCGCCGCGCTGCGCGCGGGCGACTGGTCGACCGTGCGCGATTCGATCGATCGCATGTCGGCGGATGCGCGCCGGGATCCCGCCTGGACGTACTGGTACGGTCGCGCGCTCGCCGCTCAGGGCGTGAGCGAAGGCGCGCATGCCTATTACCTGCGCATCTCCGCGCAGCCGACGTTCTACGGCCTGCTCGCCGCCGAGGAGCTGGGGGCGATGGCCGGCGTGCCCGAGCCCTATCATGCCGCGACCGACGCCGAGGTCGAGGCGGCGCGCGCCACACCGGGCCTTGCGCGCGCGCTCGAGCTCTACCGCCTCGAGCTGCGCCCCGAGGCGACGCGCGAATGGGTATTCAGCATCCGGCTGATGGACGACGCGCAGCTGCTCGCGGCCGCCGAGCTCGCGCGCCGCACCGGGATCTTCGATCGCGCGATCAACACCGCCGACCGCACCGCGCACCAGCACAACTACAAGGTGCGCTACCTCGCGCCGTTCAAGGATGTCTTCGACGAGCAGGCGCGCGCCACCGGCCTGGAGGAGGCCTGGCTCCTGGGCCTCGTGCGCCAGGAGAGCCGCTTCATCGTGGACGCCAGGTCCGCGGCGGGCGCGCGCGGACTGATGCAGCTGATGCCGTCGACCGCGCGCTGGGTCGCCAAGCGCAGCGGCATGCAGGGCTTCTCGCTCGCGCGCGTGTCCGAGGTGCCGATCAACGTCGCGCTCGGCACGAGCTACCTGAAGCACGTGCTCGACGACCTCGGCCACCCGGTGCTCGCCTCGGCGGCCTACAACGCGGGCCCCGGGCGCGCGCGGCGCTGGCGCGACGCGCGGCCGCTGGAGGGCGCGATCTACGCCGAGACCATTCCCTTCAACGAGACCCGCGATTACGTGAAGAAGGTGATGGCGAACACGATGTACTACGCGCAGCTGATCGGCGGTAAGCTCATACCGCTGAAGGACCGCCTGGGACTGATCCCGCCGAAGACCGCGGGCGAGCGGTTCAACGAAGACCTGCCCTGAGATCGAAGCGCGACCCTTGAGGCTCGAAAAACTACTGGTGGTCGGGGGTTCCGGCTTCGTCGGCCGGCATCTCGTCGCGGCGCTGGCGGCGCGCGGCGCAGAGATCGTGGTGCCGACGCGCCGGCGCGAGCGCGCCAAGCACCTGATCCTGCTGCCCACGGTGGATGTGGTCGAGACCGATGCACGCGACTCCAGCGCACTGGCGGGACTCGCCGCCGGGCGCGACGCCGTGGTGAATCTGGCCGGCATCCTGCACGGGCCGGGTTTCAAGGCGACGCATGTAGAGCTCGCGCAGGCGGTGGTCAACGCCTGCCGCCGCGCGGGCGTGAAGCGCCTGCTGCACATGAGCGCGCTCGGCGCCGATCCCGGCGCGCCGTCGGAATATCTTCGCACCAAGGGCATCGGCGAGCAGGCAGTTCTCGCGGCGGATGACCTCGAGGTCACCGTGTTCCGGCCCTCGGTGATCTTCGGACCCGAGGACCGCTTCCTGAACCTCTTCGCGCAGCTCGCGGCGCTCTCGCCCGTGCTCGCGCTCGCCTCGCCCGCGGCGCGCTTCCAGCCGGTGTACGTGGGCGACGTGGTGAAGGCGATGCTGGCGGCGCTCGATGCGCGCGACTCCGGCGGCAAGCGCTACGACCTGTGCGGGCCGCAAGAGTTCACGCTGCGCGAGCTCATGCAGTTCGTCTGCGCGGCGACCGGCCGCAGGCGCCTTATCGTCGGGCTGCCCGACGGCCTCGCCTGGCTGCAGGCCTGGCTGCTGGAGCTTCTGCCGGTAAAGCTGCTCACGCGCGACAACCTGCTGTCGATGCGCGTGCCGAGCGTGTGCGATTGCGCATTCCCGTTCGGCGTCCAGCCCGCGGCGCTGGCGTCGACCGCGCCCGCATGGCTCGCGCCCGCGGGCGGGCACGAGCGCTACGACGAATTGCGCTGGCGTGCGCGCCGCTAGGCGCGCGCGGGCCGAGCCGGCTTGAAAACCTATCTGGTCGGCGGCTCGGTGCGCGACGAGCTGCTCGGGCTGCCGGTCCAGGACCGCGACTTCGTGGTGGTCGGCGCGACGCCCGAGGACATGACCGCGGCGGGCTTCCGGCCCGTCGGCAAGGATTTCCCGGTGTTCCTGCACCCGACGACCCACGACGAATACGCGCTCGCGCGCACCGAGAGGAAAAGCGGCCGCGGCTACAAGGGATTCACGGTCTACGCGGCGTCCGACGTGACGCTCGAGGACGACCTGGCGCGCCGCGACCTCACCATCAACGCGATCGCCAAGGCCGAGGACGGCACGCTCATCGATCCCTTCGGCGGCGCGAAGGACCTGCGCGAGGGCGTGCTGCGCCACGTGAGCGAGGCCTTCCACGAGGACCCCGTGCGCATCCTGCGCGTCGCGCGCTTCGCCGCGCGCTTCGGCTTCCGCATCGCCGACGAGACGATGGCGCTGATGAAGCTCATGGTGGACAACGGCGAGGCCGATCACCTGGTGCCCGAGCGCGTCTGGCAGGAATTCTCGCGCGGCCTCGCCGAGGAGCACGCCGAGCGCATGTTCGACGCGCTCGAGCGCTGCGACTTCCGCCCCAAGCTGCTGCCCGAGCTGAAGCGTATCCCGCGGCGCTTCTCGGGACAGCTCGCGGTGCGCTTCGCGCACCTGTGCTGGGGGCTCCCGGAGGCCGAGATCCGGGCGCTGTGCGACCGCATCAAGGCGCCCAACGAGGAGCGCGAGCTCGCGCTGCTCGGCTGCCGTACGCGCGATCTGCTCGGCGCGCACGATCCCGCCGAGCTGCTGCAGCTGTTCAAGCGCGCCGACGCCGTCCGCCGGCCGGAGCGCTTCGGGCTGCTGCTCGAGGCGGCGGCGCTCGCGCAACCGGAAATGCGCCTCGACAGCGTGCGGAAAGCGCATGCCGCCGCGGCCGCGGTGGACGCGGGCGCGATCGCCGGCCGCGCGCCGTCCGCCGGCGCGATCCCGGCGCTGGTGGACGAGGCGCGCACCGCGGCGATCGCCGCGGCGCTCAAGAGCTGAAAGCTGCGAAAGGAAAGCGATGATCGAGCTGTACACCTGGGGCACGCCCAACGGGCGCAAGGTATCGGTGATGCTGGAGGAGTGCGGCATCGCGTACCGCGTGCATTCCGTGAACATCGGCAAGGACGAGCAGTTCAAGCCGGAGTTCCTCGCCATCAACCCGAACAACCGCATTCCGGCGATCGTCGACCCGGAGGGCCCGGGCGGCCGGCTGCCGCTGTTCGAGTCGGGCGCGATCCTGCTCTACCTGTCGGCGAAGGCCGGCAACCGCTTCCTGCCGGCGACCGACCGCGGCAAATGGATCGCGCTGCAGTGGCTCATGTTCCAGATGGGCGGCGTGGGACCGATGTTCGGCCAGGCGCACCACTTCATGCGCGCGAAGAAGGACGAGATTCCCTACGGCACGGAGCGCTACGGCAAGGAGTCGAAGCGCCTGTACGGCGTACTGGACAAGCGGCTCTCGGAGGCCGCCTATCTCGCCGAGGAGTACTCCGTGGCCGACATCGCGACCTTCCCCTGGGTGGCGCGGCACGAGTGGCACCGCGTCGATCTCGCCGAGTTTCCTCACGTCAGGCGCTGGTACGAGACGATCGCGCGCCGGCCCGCCGTCGTGCGCGGCATGCAGGTGCCGTTTCTCAACTAGGCGGCCGCGGCGCGGTCGCGCCGGAAGCTCTCCGAAAGCAGGTCGTCGAAGATCGCCACCGCGCGCGTCCAGCCGGCGGAAGCGCCGCGGATCTTGTGCGGGAAGCAGGCGACCACGAAGCCGTCGGCGGGCAGGGCTTCCAGGTTGTGCAGCTTCTCCAGGTGGCAGTAGCCGATGTCGCGGCCGGCCTTGTGGCCCTCCCAGATCAGGCTCGCGTCCTTGGTTTCCCTGTACTTCTGCGCGGTGTGGACGAACGGGGCGTCCCAGCTCCAGGCGTCGGTGCCCGTGAGCCGCACGCCGCGCTCGAGCAGGTACATGGTCGCTTCGTAGCCCATGCCACAGCCCGCGCTCACGTAGTCGTCGTGGCCGTAGCGCGAGCCCGCGCGCGTGTTCACCACGACGATTTCAAGCGGCTTCAGGGGGTGATTTATTCGTCCTAGTTCTTTCTGTACATCCGAAGCAGTAACCACATATCCATCGGGAAAGCCTCGGAAGTCCAGTTTCACGCCCGGCTGGAAGCACCACTCGAGGTTCACCTCGTCGATGGCGATGGCGCGCTCGCCCTTGTTCATGGTCGGGTGGAAGTGGTAGGGCGCATCCAGGTGCGTGCCGTTGTGCGTGATGAGCTCGACCCGCTCCACCGCCCAGGCCGCGCCGTCCGGGAGGTCCTCCTTCCTGAGGCCCGGGAAGAACGGCGCCATCTGCGGGAAGGTGTTCTCGTGGGTCAGGTACTCGATCTTCGGGCCGACCGGCGGCGGGTCCGAGACCACGTCGTTCTCGAGGTAGATCGACAGATCCACGATCTTGCGGGGCATGGCGCTTACCTCCTCGCGTACCGGATGAGGAACGCGTTGATGTCCTCGATCCTGAGCTGCGGCTCGCCGGGCACGGGCTTGGAGCCCACCACGCGGTTCATCCAGTCCATGTTCTTCTGCATGCGCGCGACCACCGCCGGCCACTCCTTCGCGGTGTGCCGCCGCGGATCGGGCAGAACGTGGCACTGCCCGCAGGCGAGGCGAAACGGCTCCGCGGAGGGCGCGTTCAGTTCCGGTATGCGCTTCGGGTCGATCGGCTTCTGGCCGTGCTTGACGAGGTAGGCGACGATGGCCTCGGTCTCCTCGGGCGAGGGCGCCTGCACCCCGGCCATCATTTCGGCCATCAGCTTGCCCATGTTGCCCTTGCCCTGCATGCGCGGCACCATGCGGCGCACGACCGAGGGCCAGCGCGCGGCGTCGTGCATCGCGGGGTTGGCGAGATTGTGGCACTGCACGCAGTAGTGCTGCGTGAGCCGGGCACCGCGCGACGCGCGCTCGGGCAGCATCGCCGGCGTGAAGCCGGGCGGGATGATGCGCTCGAGCATCGGCCCGTGGGGACTGTCCTGCCACGGGCTGTCCGCGACCGCTTGCATCGACAGGAACAGCAGCAGAGCGAGAACGCTAGAGCGAGCCACTGCGATCGCCCTCGCGAAAGCCCGTCGGCACGCCGCTCACGCCCTGGCCTACCGCGAGCACCTTGAACAGCTCGCCCATCTCCGTGGGCATGAGCAGCTTCTGCACGGCTGCGGCGGCAGGCAGGTAGCGCCTCGCGTCTTCGGGGTTCTCGCGCTCGAGCAGCTCGGTGATGCCGCAGTTGACGAGAAACTGCGCCTGGCTCGTGTAGCCGAGCACGCCGAGCCCGGCGGCGGCCGCCGCCTGCGCGAGCGCGCTGAAGTCCACGTGCGCGGTGATGTCCTGCAGCCCGGGCAGGAAAAACGGGTCGCCGTGCACGCGGTGCCGGTAGTGGCAGGCGAGCGTGCCCATCGAGCGCTGCGGGTGGAAGTACTCGCGCTCCGGAAAGCCGTAGTCGATGACGAGCAGCGCGCCGCGCTCGAGCCGCGCCCCGAGCGAGCGCATCCAGGCGCGCGCGAACAGCGCGAGCTCGCTCTCGTAACGGCCCGAAGGCGGGATCTCGACGTGAATCGCTCTTGAACTTTCAACGATGTTCTGATCGGCAGGTCTTTCCGACCACGCCAGCTCGCCTTCATTCGCACAAACCCCTCGCTCGATCAAACCAGCGCACGTCCACGTCACCGCGTGCACGGGCATCGCGTCCACCACCTCGTTTGCGATCATCACGCCGCGAAAGCGCTCCGGCAGGCGCTCGAGCCACTGCACGCGCTTGCCGAGCTTCTGCTGTTGTCTTTCTTTCAGCTCCGCGCTGGTTTCCAGGACGAAATAGGGAACGGCCAATTCTTCGAGAATCGAGGCGGCAAGCGCTCCGCTGCCCGCTCCAAACTCGAGCACGGCCTCGCCGGGCCGCAGCAGCTCGGCGACCTGGCGCGCGAGCGCGCGGCCGAAGAGCGGCGTGAGCTCCGGCGCGGTGACGAAGTCGCCGCCGGCGCCGAACTTGCGCGCGCCGCCCGCGTAGTAGCCCAGGCCCGGCTCGTGCAGCGCGAGCTCCATGTAGCGCGCGAAGGAGATCCAGTTGCCGGCGCGCCCGAGCTCCGCGCCGATGCGCTCGAGCAGCGCACGGCTCGCGGCGAGCGCCTGCGCGTCAGGCGAAGGCAGCGCGGCGGAGTGCATGCCGATGAATTTACCCTAGAATTCCGCACTCAGATGGACCGCGACCTGGACGGAAAAACCGCGCTCGTGACGGGGGCGGCGAAGCGCATCGGCGCGGCGATCGCGCGCCGGCTGCACGCGGCGGGCGCCAACGTGGTGCTGCACTATCGCGGCGCCGAGGCCGAGGCGGCGGCGCTCGAGGCCGAGCTCAACGCGGCGCGCGGCGCGAGCGCGCTCAAGATGAAGGCGGACCTGCTCGCGCCGATCGCGCCGAAGGCGCTCGTCGGCGCGGCGCTCAACCGCTTCGGCGCGCTCGACGTGCTCGTCAACAACGCCTCCAGCTTCTACCCGACCGCGGTGGGCACGATCGAGCCGGCGCACTGGGAAGAGCTTGTCGGCTCGAACCTGCGCGCGCCGCTGTTCCTCGCGCAGGAAGCGGCCCCCGCGCTCGCGCAGCGCAAGGGCGCCATCGTCAGCATCGCCGACATCCACGCCGAGCGCCCGATGAAAGGCTACGCGGTCTACAGCATCGCCAAGGCGGGCCTCGTGGCGATGACGCGCGCGCTGGCGCTGGAGCTCGGGCCCGCGGTGCGCGTCAACGCGGTGGCGCCCGGCGCCATCGCCTGGCCCGAGGACGGCCAGTTCCCGCCGCCGGAGCGCGGGCGCATCGTCGCGACCACGCCGCTCGCTCGGCTGGGCAGGCCCGAGGAGATTGCGCAGGCGGTACACTTCCTCGCCACCGCGTCCTTCGTCACCGGCCAGGTGCTGGCGGTAGACGGCGGGCGATCGGTTTTTCTCTAGGGCGGTTTTCTTTCCGGCGCTTCACGGTGAAAGATCCTCGAAAGACAAAGCTCGAAACGGACAAGCTCGCCAAGCGCATCCGGCGCCAGGCGGGCGAGGCCATCGCCGACTTCGACATGATCGAGGACGGCGACCGCGTGATGGTCTGCCTCTCCGGTGGCAAGGACAGCTACAGCCTGCTGGATGTCCTGATGTCCTTGCGAGCCAAGGCGCCGATCAAGTTCGAGCTGATCGCGGTCAATCTCGACCAGAAGCAGCCGGGCTTCCCGGAGCGCGTGCTGCCCGAGTACCTCGAGTCGCGCGGCGTGCCCTACCGCATCGTAGAGCAGGACACGTACTCGGTCGTCAAGCGCGTCGTGCCGGAAGGCAAGACGATGTGCGGACTGTGCTCGCGCCTGCGCCGCGGCGTGCTCTACCGCGTGGCGCGCGAGCTCGGCGCGACCAAGATTGCGCTCGGCCATCACCGCGACGACGTGCTGGCGACGTTCTTCCTGAACCTCTTTTACCAGGGCACGCTGAAGGCGATGCCCGCGAAGCTCCGCTCGGACGACGGCCGGCACATCGTCATCCGTCCGCTCGTCTACGTCGCCGAAAGCGATCTCGCGGCCTACGCCGAGGCGCGCGCCTTTCCGATCATTCCCTGCATGCTGTGCGGCTCGCAGGAGGACCTCCAGCGCAAGGTCGTGGGACGCATGCTGCGGCAGTGGGAGTCTGCCGAGCCCGGACGCATCTCCTCCATCCTGCGCGCGCTCACCGACGTGCGGCCCTCGCAGCTGCTCGACAGGAAGCTTTTCGATTTTCGGAACCTCAAGCCGGCAGATCCGAAAACCAGCGTGATTCACTTCCGGGAGCTCGGCGAGCCGCTGTTCGCCGAATGACATGCGCCGGCGGCTGGCGACGATCTTGGTGGTACTCGGGCTTGCGCTTTCCTCCGCCATGCTGATCCGGAGCGCGAACAGCCAGGACTGGCGCACTGCGAGCCACGCGCCCGCGGGCCTCGCGCCCGACCCGGCGTCGACGCGCGAAGCCGTAGTGCAGGTCTACGGCGCGCGCACCTGGGGATGGCGCGGCACGTTCGGCGTGCACACCTGGGTCGCGGTGAAGCCGGCGGATGCGCCCGCCTACACCGTCTACGAAGTGATCGGCTGGCGGCTGCGCTGGGCGGATTCGGTGGTGGCGATCCACCAGCGCGCGCCCGATGCGCGCTGGTACGGCAGCCTGCCCGAGCTCTACGCCGAGAAGCGCGGCGACGAGGCGGCCAAGCTCATCCCGCGCATCGACGCCGCGGCGCGCTCGTATCCCCATCCCTCCGAGTACCAGGCCTGGCCGGGACCGAATTCGAACACTTTCACCGCCTGGATCACGCGCGCGGTGCCGGAGCTGGGCGTCGACCTGCCGCCCACCGCGATCGGCAAGGACTACATTCCCGGGTCGATCGTCGGCGCCGCGCCGAGCGGGCACGGCGTGCAGCTCTCGCTCGGCGGCCTGATCGCGCTCACGGCGAGCGGGGTGGAGGGCCTGGAGCTCAACCTGCTCGGACTGAGCATCGGCCTCAATCCATTCGATCCGGCGCTCAAGCTGCCGCTGATTGGACGACTCGGGCCGGGGCGGGCCGCGCCTCGCGGATCGGCAGATTGACGAGCGCGGCGGCGGCCGAGAGCGCCATGTCGGCGTACCACATCCACTGGTAGGAGCCCGCGCGCTCGAAGGCGATGCCGCCGAGCCAGGCGCCGAGGAAGCCGCCCACCTGGTGCGACAGCAGCGTCATGCCGAACAGCGTAGCGAGGAAGCGCACGCCGAAGAGCTTGCCGACGATCGACGCGGTCGGCGGCACGGTGGCGAGCCAGGTCGCGCCGAGCCCCGCGGCGAAGACGAAGAAGGTGAGCGCGGTCTTCGGCGCGATCAGGTAGGCCGCGATGAGCGCCGCGCGCGAGCCGTACATCAGCGCGAGGATGTGCTTGCTGCGATAGCGCGCGGTCGCGGCGCCGGCGACGAGGCTGCCGGCGATGTTGGCGAGCCCGATGATCGCGAGCGACCAGCTCGCCACCGTGGGCGGCAGGCCGCACAGGTTCACTTCCTGCGGCAGGTGCGTGACCAGGAACGCGATGTGGAAGCCGCAGGTGAAGAATCCCGCGTTGAGCAGCAGGTAGCTGCGATCGCCGAACGCGTCGCCGAGCGCGCGCCAGGGCGACTCGCCCGCGGCCGCGCCCGCGTGCGCGTGCGCGCCGCGCGGCGTGACGGCGCGCACGAGCGGCAGCGCGGCGAGCGTCGCCGCCGCGAGCGCCCAGAGCGCGGCCATCCAGCCGATCGCCTGGATGAGCGCCTGCGAGATCGGCGCGAACACGAACTGGCCGACCGAGCCCCCGGCGTTGACGACGCCCGAGGCCTTGCCGCGCGCTTCCGCCGGCATCCGCTGCGCTGCCGCGCCGATCAGCACCGAGAAGCTGCCCGCGCCCGCGCCGATCGAGGAGAGCAGGCCCAGCGCGACGATGAGCCCGAAGCTCGTGGTCATGAACGGCGTGAGCGCGAGGCCGCAGGCGAGCATCAGCGTGCCGCCTACGAGCACCTTGCCGGGGCCGTAGCGGTCGGCCAGCCCGCCGGCGATCGGCTGCACCGCACCCCAGGTGAACTGGCCGATCGCGAGCGCGAAGCTGATCGTGGCGACGCCGAGGCCGGTCGCGGAATTGAGCGGCGAGACGAACAGGCCGAAGCTCTGGCGCACGCCCATCGTCACCATGAGGATCGCGGCGGCGGCGAGCGTGACGGCAAGGGCGCCGCGGGCGGGCGTAGTCATGGCGCATCATACCGTGCGACGGGCCTTGTCAAAACCATTTTGACAACCTAGAATTGGGCGCCATGGATTGCGCCGCGCGCCTCGTAGAGATCTTTGGCAGTCAGGCCGAGGTGGCGCGCGCCTTCCAGATCGACCGGGCGGTTGTGCACCACTGGGTGAAGACGGGCTACGTCCCCGCGCGCTGGGCGGGCGAGGTGGAGCGCGTCACCGGCGGGCGCATCAGCGCGGTCGACATCGTCAACGAAGCCAGTGCGAAGAACCCGGTGCGCGTGAAGTCGCGCCCGGAGGACGCGCCGTTTGGATTGCCGGAGAACGACATGACCCAGTTTGCCCCCGCGAAACGCATCCAGTCCTTCCACCCGCCGCAGAGGACGCTGATGGGCCCGGGGCCTACGGAGATCCACCCGCGCGTGCTGACGACCATGAGCCAGCCGGCGATCGGCTATCTCGACCCCATCTTCGTAGAGATGATGGAAGAGCTGAAGTCGCTGCTGCGCTACGTCTACCAGACGAAGAACAACCTCACCTTCCCGCTCTCGGGCCCGGGCTCGGTGGGCATGGAGTACTGCTTCGTCAACATGGTGGCGCCGGGCGACAAGGTCATCGTCTGCCAGAACGGCGTGTTCGGCGGGCGCATGCTCGAGAACGCGGTGCGCTGCGGCGGCAAGCCGGTGCTGATCGAGGACAAGTGGGGCGAGCCCGTGGACCCGAACAAGGTCGAGGACGCGCTGAAGAAGAACCGCGACGCGCGCGTGGTGGCCTTCGTGCACGCCGAGACCTCCACCGGCGCGCAGTCCGACGCCAGGACGCTCACGCAGATCGCGCACAAGCACGACGCGCTCGTGATCGTGGACGCGGTCACCTCGCTCGCCGGCACGCCCGTGAAGGTCGACGAGTGGGACATCGACGCCATCTACTCGGCGAGCCAGAAGTGCCTGTCCTGCACGCCGGGCCTGTCGCCCGTGTCCTTCAACGACCGCGTGGTCGAGCACGTCAAGAAGAGGAAGGACAAGATCCGCAGCTGGTTCATGGACATGAACCTGCTGTTCAACTACTGGAACGCGGGCACGCGCACGTACCACCATACCGCGCCGACGAATTCGCTCTTCGCGCTGCACGAGGCGCTGCTGCTGATCCGAGAGGAGGGCCTGGAGAACGCCTGGGCACGCGCGACGCGCCACCACACCGCGCTCAAGGCGGGGCTGGAGGCGATGGGCATCAAGTTCCTCGTCAAGGAGCAGTACCAGCTGCCGCAGATGAACGCAGTGCTGTGCCCCGAAGGGGTCAGCGAAGCGGAGGTACGTAAGCGCCTGCTTACGGAATTCGGCATTGAAATCGGGGCAGGCCTGGGGCCGCTCGCGGGCAAGATCTGGCGCATCGGCCTGATGGGCTACTCCTGCCGTGCCGACAACGTGATGCTGTGCCTCTCGGCGCTGGGCTCGGTGCTCTCGGACCTCGGCCTGCCGGTCCACGTAGGCGACGCCGAGTCCGCCGCGCACGGCGCCTACGCGCAGATGCACGTGAAGGACGCGCAGCGCAAGAAGCGCGCCGCCTGATTCTTCCCGGCGGCGCGTGGATACGCTCACCCACGCGCTTTCCGGAGCCTTGATCGCGCGGGCGACCGCGCCGCCGGACCTCCCGGCGCGCGCGCTGCCGCGGCGCGTGGCGGCCGGGTTCTTCGCCTGCGCGGCGCCGGACCTGGACTTCGTCGCCGGCGTCTTCGGGCCGGTCGAGTACGTGCTGCACCATCGCGGCGCTACGCATTCGCTGCTCATGCTGCCGCTCTGGTCGTTCCCGGTCGCCTGGCTGCTCGCGAAGCTCCTGCGCCATCCCGGCGGCTGGCGTGCGCTGTACGGCGTGTGCGCGCTCGCGATCGGCACGCACATCGCGGGCGACTGGATCACGAGCTTCGGCACCATGCTGCTCGCGCCGCTCTCGGACCGGCGCTTCGGCATCGGCACGACCTTCATCATCGACCTGTGGTTCAGCGGCATCATCGTCGCCGGGCTCCTGTTTTCGATCTTCTTTCGAAAGACAAGAATTCCTTCGGTGGCGGCGAGCATCGCCCTCTGCACCTACGTCGGCTTCCAGTACGTGCAGAAGGAGAAGGCGCTCGAGTTCGCGCGCGGCTACGCGGTGCGCCACGGCCTCGCGGGCGCGAGCATCTCCGCGCAGCCTCGCGCGGTGTCGCCCTTCAACTGGACCGTGTTCGTGAGCGACGAGCGCGAGCACCGCTTCGCGCACGTCAATCTCGTGCGCGACGCGCCGCGGTCCTACGCGCCCGGGGACGGCTTCGCAGCGCGACTCGACGCCGCGTTCCTGCCGCTCGCGATGGCGCGCTGGGAAGCGCGCAGCCGCACCGGGGAGGATCCGCTCGGACGCGAAGCCTGGGAATCGCCGCCGCTGACCTTCTTCCGCTGGTTCGCCGAGCGCCCGGCGCTCGACGCCCGCACCGAGCACCCGACCTGCTTCTGGTTCCTCGACCTGCGCTTCCTCAACCCGGGCCGCGACTGGGTGCCGTTCCGCTTCGGCGCCTGCCGCGACGGGCCCGGCGCGCCCTGGCGCGCGTACGAGCGCGGCGACCCGGGTCACGCGGTGCGCGGCTAGGCGCGCTTCGAGAGGTCGAGCCGCCGCCAGATCTCGGCGGCGAGGGGAGCCTGGTTCAGGGTGTAGAAGTGCAGCCCGGGCGCGCCTGCGGCGAGCAGCTTGTCGCAGAGCGCGGTGACGACGTCGAGGCCGAGGGCGCGGATCGAGGCGCTGTCGTCGCGGTAGCCCTCGAGCTTGATGCGCAGCCAGCGCGGGATCTCGGCGCCGCAGGCGTCCGAAAACCTCGCGAGCTGCGAGAAATTCCCGATCGGCATGATGCCCGGCACGATCGGCAGCGTGATGCCAGCGCGGCGGCACTCGTCGACGAAGCGGAAATAGGCGTCGGCGTTGTAGAAGTACTGCGTGATGGCCGAATTGGCGCCCGCGTCCGCCTTGCGCTTGAAGTTCATGACCTCGTCGGCCGCGTTGCGCGTCTGCGGATGGTATTCGGGGTAGCAGCCCACCTCGATGCTGAACCAGTCGCCGGTGGCCTGGCGGATGAACGCGACGAGCTCGCTGGCGTAGCGCAGCTCGCCCGCCATCGCCACGCCCGAGGGCAGATCGCCGCGCAGCGCGACGATGTGGCGGATGCCGCTCGACTTGTACTGCTCGAGGATCGCGGCGATTTCGGCCTTCGTAGAGGCGACGCAGGAAATGTGCGGCGCGGCCTCGTGCCCCTCGCGGCGGATCTCGAGCACGGTTTCCAGCGTGCCCTCGCGCGTAGAGCCGCCCGCGCCGAAGGTGACCGAGAAGAACTTCGGCCGCAGCGCCGCGAGCTGCCGCCACACCGCGCGCAGCTTCTCCTTGCCGGCCGGCGTGCGCGGCGGGAAGAACTCGAAGCTGTAGACGCGCTCGCCCATCGTGCTCAATCCTCGCGCCGCGCGCGCAGCAGCGCCGCGGACAGCGCCCAGGAGACGATGCTGTAGGCGATGGCGCCCGCCATGCCCCACCAGAAGCCCGCGACGTGGAACCCCTCGATGAACGAGCCCACGAGCCAGAACAGCAGCCCGTTGATCACGAAGATAAACAGCCCCAGCGTCAGCAGCGTCGCCGGCAGCGTGAGGAAGATGAGGATCGGGCGGATCACCGCGTTGACGAGCCCCAGCACCAGCGCCGCGACCAGCGCGGTGACGAAGTCGGCGACCGTGATGCCCGGCAGCACGTAGGCCACCGTCATCAGCGCCAGCGCGTTGATCAGCCAGAGGATCAGCAGCCTCATGGGATTCCTTGCCGCGGCGCGGAGGCTCTCGTATTTCCAGGAGAACTGGAAGCGCACCCGGCTAGTAGCGGTAGTGGTCCGACTTGTAGGGGCCCTGCCGCGGCACGCCGATGTACTTCGCCTGCGTCTCGGTGAGCTCGGTGAGCTGCGCGTTCAGCTTCTTCAGCTGCAGGCGCGCGACCTTCTCGTCGAGGTGCTTGGGCAGCGTGTAGACGCCGACCGGGTACTTCTTGGTGTTCGTGTAGAGCTCGATCTGCGCGATGGTCTGGTTGGCGAACGAGGAGCTCATCACGTAGGACGGATGCCCGGTGGCACAGCCGAGGTTCACCAGGCGCCCCTTGGCGAGAAGGATGATGCGCTTGCCGTCGGGGAAGATGACGTGGTCCACCTGCGGCTTGATCTCCTCCCACTGGTACTTCGAGAGCGCGGCGACCTCGATCTCGTTGTCGAAGTGGCCGATGTTGCAGACGATCGCCTGGTCCTTCATCTTCTTCATGTGCTCGTGCGTGATCACGTGGTAGTTGCCCGTGGCCGTGACAAAGATGTCGGCCTTGTCGCAGGCCCAGTCCATGGTCACCACGCGGTAGCCCTCCATCGAGGCCTGCAGCGCGCAGATCGGGTCGATCTCCGTCACCCAGACCTGCGCCGAGAGCGCGCGCAGCGCCTGCGCCGAGCCCTTGCCGACGTCGCCGTAGCCGCACACGAGCGCCACCTTGCCCGCGACCATCACGTCGGTCGCGCGCTTGATGCCGTCCACGAGCGACTCGCGGCAGCCGTAGAGGTTGTCGAACTTGCTCTTGGTGACCGAGTCGTTGACGTTGATCGCCGGGAACAGCAGGCGCGTTTCCTTCGCCATCTCGTAGAGGCGATGCACGCCCGTGGTGGTCTCCTCGGTCACGCCCTTGATCTCGGCGGCCATGCGCGAGTACCAGCCCGCGTCCTTGGCGAGCTTCGCCTTGATGGCCTTGAAGAGGCAGGTTTCCTCTTCGCTCGTGGGCTTGGCGATCACCGACGCATCCTTCTCCGCGCGCTTGCCCAGGTGCATGAGCAGGGTGGCATCGCCGCCGTCGTCGAGGATCATGTTCGGCCCCTTGTTGCCGCCGAATTCGAAGATGCGGTGCGTGTAGTCCCAGTACTCGTCCAGCGACTCGCCCTTCTTCGCGAACACGGGCGTGCCGCCCGCGGCGATCGCCGCCGCGGCGTGGTCCTGCGTCGAGAAGATGTTGCACGAGGCCCAGCGCACGTCCGCCCCGAGCGCCTTCAGCGTCTCGATCAGCACCGCGGTCTGGATCGTCATGTGCAGCGACCCGGTGATGCGCGCGCCCTTGAGCGGCTTGGACTTCGCGTACTCCTCGCGGATCGCCATCAGCGCCGGCATCTCGGACTCGGCGATGGCGATTTCCTTGCGGCCCCAGTCGGCGAGCGCGAGGTCGGCGACCTTGTAGTCGGTAAATCCTGCTTTTGGTGCGTTCATGCTGGAGCTCTCCTGTCGTTTCGCGGGGCCCCAAAAACGAAGCGCCCGCATCGTTTCCAATGCGAGCGCC
>DATKKT010000075.1:0-16639 GCA_035542795.1 Burkholderiales bacterium | reverse complement strand
ACGGTGGAGAAGGTGCAGGTGAGCTACCGCGACGAGGCGAGCGGCCAGGAACTGCAGATCGCGGACCTGAGCCTGAAGACCGGCCGCCTGGACGGCCGGACGCCGGGCGACCTCGCGTTCGCCGCCCGCATCACCGGCAAGCGACCGGAAGTGGATCTGCGCGCGCAAGCGGCCGGGGCACTGCGCTTCAACCTGGGTCGCGAGGAATTCGGCTTCGAAAAGTTCAGCGCGCAATTGAAGGGGCGGCTCGACCAGGACACGCTGGCCGCCGATTTTTCGGCGCCCAAGGTCGAGGTCACGCCGGGCAGCGCATCGGGCACCGACGTGAAAGCCTCGATCCTGCTGAAGGGTCCGCATCGCCACGCGGACGCGAAGCTGCTGATCGCCTCCGTGCAGGGTTCGGCAAGCGCGCTGACGATCCCGAAGGTGCTGCTCGACCTGGACGCCGCCGCCGAAGGAACGGCGATCAAGGCGAAGCTGGAAGCGGCGCTCAAGGCCAATCTCGCCAAGCCGAGCCTGGCGGCCGGCGTGTCGGGCAAGATCGACGATTCCACGCTCAAGGCGAACGTCGACATCGGCGATTTCGCGCCGTTGAAGATGACCTTCGACGTCGCGCTCGATCGCCTCAACGTCGACCGCTACCTGCCGCCCGAGAAGAAGGAGGCGAGGCAGGCGGAGCGCCTCGACCTGTCCGCGCTCAAGGGCAAGACGGTCGGCGGCAAGCTCGCGATCGGCGCGCTGACGGTGCGGCGCGCGAAGCTCGAGAACCTCAAGGCCGAGATCAAGCTCGCCGATGGCAAGCTCGAAGTGTCGCCGTACACGGCGAACCTCTACGGCGGCACGCTGGCCGGCGCGTTGAGCGTCGAGGCGGAGGGCAACAAGGCCCATGTCAGCGAGACGGCAAAGAACGTTTCGATCGGCGCGCTGCTGCGCGACATGGCGCAAAAGGACGTGCTCGAGGGACGCGGCGACGTGACCGCCGACGTGCAGGGCGCGGGGCCCACGGTCGCGGCGATGAAGAAGGCGCTCTCCGGCAGCGCACGCGTGCAGATGAAGGACGGCGCGATCAAGGGCATCAATCTCGCCGAAAGCGCGCGCAACGCCAAGGCGGCGCTCGGCGGCAAGCAGGCGAAGGCCGATCCGACGCAGAAGACGGATTTCTCCGAGGCGGGCGCGAGCTTCGCGATCAAGAACGGCGTCGCGCACAACGACGACCTCAAGGTGCAGTCGCCGTTCGTGCGCATCGGCGGCGCGGGCAACCTGGATATCGGCAACAACGCGATCGACTATCTCGCCAAGGCGACGCTCGTCGCGACCAGCAAGGGGCAGGGCGGGCGCGACGTCTCGCAGGTCGCGGGCGTGACGATTCCGATCAAGCTCTCGGGCGCGCTCGATAATCCGGACTGGCACGTGGACTACTCGGCGCTGCTGGGCGCCGCCGCGGGCGGGATCACCGACACGGTCAAGAAGGGCGCGGGCGGCATCGGCAGCGCCGTGCGCGGCCTGTTCAAGCGCTAACCAGGGCTGTTGGGCGACATCACCCGGGGCGTGTGCAGATGTTTCGGGTGGTCTTGGGGCCTGAGCGCGGCGGCGTGCATGGGCTAGTTAGAGGCGATCTTCCTCGACTGCATGGCATGCGGCAGCAGTTTCGCCCCGCCAGATTAGTCTTGGAAGCTCTTCGCGGCAGCGTGTGTTCGCATGCGGGCAGCGCGGGTGGAAGGTGCAGCCAGCGGGCGGCGCGAGCGGATTGGGGACCTCTCCCACCACCGGCGTGCGCCGCCGGCCGCTCATCTCCAGGTCCGGCACGGCGTCCAGCAGCATGCGCGTGTAGGGATGCCGCGGGCGCGCGAAGAGGTCCCCGGCGCTCGCCAGCTCGACCACCCGCCCGAGGTACATCACGCCGATGCGGTCGGCGACCTGCGACACCACGGCCAGGTTGTGCGAGATGAAGAGGTAGGTGAGGCCGAGGCGCGCCTGCAGGTCGCGCATCAGGTTGAGGATCTGTGCCTGCACCGACACGTCGAGCGCCGAGGTCGGCTCGTCGCAGACCAGGAACTCCGGGTGGCCGGCGAGCGCGCGCGCGATCGAGATGCGCTGGCGCTGGCCACCGGAGAACTCGTGCGGGTACTTGGCGCCGTCTTCGGGCGCGAGGCCCACCTGGCGCAGCAACTCCGCGACCCTTTCATTGATTTTGAATTTATTTTTCAAGAGATTCAAAACCACGACGGGCTCCGCGACGATCTCGCTTACCCGCCAGCGCGGATTCAGGCTCGCGTACGGATCCTGGAAGATCATCTGCATGCGCCGGCGCATCGGCGTCGCTTCCGCCCGGCGGGCCGGGTCCGAGATCTGCACGCCGTCGAACTCGATGCGTCCGCGCGAGGGCGCGTGCAGGCCCACGATCAGGCGCGCGAGCGTGGACTTGCCGCAGCCGGACTCGCCCACCAGCGCGAGCGTCTCTCCGCGCCGCACCTCGAAGCTCACGCCGTCGACCGCGCGCAGCAGCCGGCGCGGCGCGCCCTCGAGCACGCGGTTCAGCCAGGGGCGCGAGACGTCGAAATCGCGTCCGACGCCCTCAAGCCGGAGCAGGGGCGGGGCGCTCGTCATAGAGCCAGCAGGCGGCGAGATTGGCACCCGCGGCGCGAAGCTCGGGGCGCTCGCTGCGGCAGCGCGCGAAGCTCTTCGCGCACCTCGGATGGAACGCGCAGCCGCGCGGGATCGCGTTCAGGCGCGGCATCGCGCCCTCGATCTGCACGAGCGGCTCGCGCACGGCGCCCGCGCGGCGGATCTTCGGGATCGCGCCCATCAGGCCCGCGGTGTAGGGATGGCGCGCGGCGGCGATCACCTCGCGCACCGGGCCGATTTCGGCGATGCGGCCCGCGTACATCACCGCGATGCGATCCGCGGTCTCCGCGATCACCCCCATGTCGTGCGTGATCAGCATCACCGCCGTGCCGTGCTCGCGCGCGAGGCGCTTCAGGAGCTGGATGATCTGCGCCTGGATCGAGACGTCGAGCGCGGTGGTGGGCTCGTCGGCGATGATCAGGCGCGGCTCCGCGCACAGCGCGAGCGCGATCACCACGCGCTGGCGCATGCCGCCGGAGAACTGGTGCGGGTAGTGGTCGATGCGCGCCTCCGGCGCCGGGATGCCGACCTCGCCGAGAAGCGCGAGCGCGCGCTCGCGCGCGGCGCCGGCGCTCAGGTCCAGGTGCGTGCGGATCGTCTCCACCAGCTGTGCGCCGATCGTGTACAGCGGATTGAGCGACGTGAGCGGGTCCTGGAAGATCGCGCCGATGCGCCGGCCGCGGATGCGCCGCATGCGCTCGTGCGGCAGGCGGTCGATGCGCTCGCCTTCGAGGCGGATCTCGCCCGTGCCGACGCGCCCGGGCGGCTCCAGGAGGCCGATGATCGCCGTCCCGGTGAGCGATTTGCCGGCGCCGGATTCCCCGACCACGCCGAGCACCTCGCCCGGGGCGATGGCGAACGACACGCCGTCCACCGCCACCAGGGACCCGTGGCGCGTCGGGAACTCGACGCGCAGGTCTTTCACTTCCAGGACCGGCGTCATCGGAGCTTGGGGTTCAGGGCATCGCGCAGCCAGTCGCCGAGCAGGTTGACCGACAGCACCAGCGTCACCAGCGCGGCGCCGGGGAAGATGACGATCCACCACACGCCGGAGATCAGGAACTCGTTGCCGCGGCTGATCAGGGTGCCGAGCGAGGGCGTGGTCGGCGGCACACCGACGCCGAGGAATGAGAGGGTCGCCTCGGTGATTATCGCGGTGGCGATGTGGATGGTCGCGATCACCAGCACCGGCCCGAGCACGTTGGGCAGCACGTGGCGCAGCATGATCGCGAGCGGATGGCGGCCGATCACGCGCGCCGCCTGGACGTATTCCCGGCTCTTCTCCACGAGCGTAGAGCCGCGCACCGTGCGCGCGTATTGCACCCAGCCGGAGACGCCGAGCGCGAGCACGAGCACGGGGATCGCGATCTCCTCCTGCGCGGAATTCGGCAGCGCCATGCGCGCGACGCCGTTGATGAGCAGCGCGACCAGGATCGGCGGAAACGACAGCTGCACGTCGGCCACGCGCATCAGGAACGCATCGACGCGGCCGCCCGCGTAGCCCGACAGCAGGCCCACCGCGACGCCGACCGCGACCGAGAACAGCACGGCGGCGACGCCCACGGCGAGCGAGATGCGCGTGCCGTAGATGATCGTCGAGAGCATGTCCCGGCCCTGGTCGTCGGTGCCGAGCGGGTGCGCCGCCACCCCAGAGTCGACCCAGGCCGGCGGCGCGAGCGCGGCATTCAGGTCCAGCGAGGCGGCGTCGAACGGGTTGTACGGCGCGATCCAGGGCGCGAGCAGCGCGCTGCCGACGCAGAGCAGGGCCAGCGCTGCGGCGGCGATGGTGACCGGCGACCTGCGGAAGCTGTACGCGAGGTCGTGCTGCCAGATCGTCCGGAGATCCAACGGACAGACGCTACTTGAGGGGCAGCGATTCCTCGACCAGCGCCGCGAGGTAGCCGGCGCCCAGCGGGATCACCTCGTCGTTGAAGTCGTAGCCCGGGTTGTGCAGGAAGCAATTGTTGGGGCCCCCGCCCTGGCCGAGGAAGACGTACGCGCCGGGCCGCGCCTGCAGCATGAACGAGAAGTCCTCGCCGCCCATGGTCGGCTCGGCGTCGGTGAAGACGTTCTGGCTGCCGAACACGCGCTCGCCCACCCTCGCGGCGAACGCCGCCTCCTTCTCGGTATTGATCGTCGAGGGATAGCCGCGCTTGTACTCGATGTCGGCGCGCGCGCCCATCGCGAGCGCGACGCCCTCTACGATCTGCGCGATGCGCGCTTCCGCGAAGTCGCGCGTCGCCGGCCGGAACGTGCGCACGGTGCCGATGAGCTTGACGAAATCCGGAATCACGTTGAACACGTTGGTCTGGCTCGTCTCCATCGAGGCCACAGTGACGACGATCGAGTCGAGCGGGCTGACGTTGCGGCTGGCGATGCTCTGCAGCGCGGAGATGATCTGCGCGGTGATCACCACCGGGTCCACCGTGAGGTGCGGCATCGCCGCGTGCCCGCCCTTGCCGCGCACGGTCACCACGATCTCGTCGGTCGCCGCCATCACCGGCCCGGGCCGCACCGAGATCTGCCCGGGCGGCAGGCCCGGCCAGTTGTGGACGGCGTAGACCGCGTCGACCGGAAAGCGCTCGAACAATCCTTCCTCGACCATGACCTTGCCGCCGCCGCCGCCTTCCTCGGCCGGCTGGAAGATCAGGACCGCGGTGCCGTCGAAATTGCGCGTCTGCTGCAGGTAGCGCGCCGTGCCGAGCAGCATCGTCGTGTGGCCGTCGTGGCCGCAGGCGTGCATGCGGCCCGCGTGCGTCGAGCGGTGCGGGAGGTCGCTGGTCTCGTGCATCGGCAGGCAGTCCATGTCGGCACGCAGGCCGATCGCGCGCCCGCTCGCCGTCGCCTTGCCCTGCACCACGCCGACGACGCCCGTCGTCGCCAGGCCGCGGTGCACCTCGATGCCCCAGGAAGCGAGGCGCGCGGCGACGAGATCCGAGGTGCGCTTCTCCTGGAACGCGAGCTCCGGATGCGCGTGGAGGTCGCGCCGGATCGCCTGCAGCTCCGCGTGGTAGGCGCGGATGCTCTCGACAGGGGATGACATTTTCTGGCCGGGTGCGTTCATGGCAGTTCTCGGTGGCTTGGAGGAATTAGCCGGCGGCGACCGTGCGATCGATGCGCAGGCGGGGGTCGACGACATAATAAAGCAGGTCGACGACCAGGTTGATGACGACGAAGAAGAGTGCGATCAGGCACAGGTAGGCCGCCATCACCGGGATGTCGGCGAAGCCCACCGCCTGGATGAACAGCAGGCCCATCCCCGGCCACTGGAATACCGTCTCGGTGATGATCGCGAAAGCGATGATCGCGCCGAGCTGCAGACCCGTGATCGTGATCACCGGCACCAGCGTGTTCTTCAGCGCGTGGCCGAAATACACGGCGCGGTCGGAAAGGCCGCGCGCGCGCGCGAACTTGATGTAGTCGGTGCGCAGCACCTCCAGCATCTCAGAGCGCACGAGGCGCTGGATCAGCGTCATCTGGAACAGGCCGAGCGTCACCGCGGGCAGGATCAGCGACTTCAGGCCCGAGGCGGTGACCAAGCCGCTGCTCCACCAGCCGAAATCCGCCGTCTCGCCGCGGCCGAAGGACGGCAGCCAGCCGAGCAGCACCGAGAACACGAGGATCAGCAGGATGCCGATGAGGAATGTCGGCAGCGAAACGCCGACCAGCGAGAGCCCGAGCAGGAGCTGCGACAGCCAGGAATCGCGCCGCAGCGCCGTGTAGACGCCCATCGAGACGCCGCCCGCGAGCGCGAACAGCGCGGCCACCGCGGAGAGCTCCAGCGTCGCCGGCAGGCGCTCGGCGATGAGGCGCGACACCGGCTGCGCCTGGCGCAGCGACATGCCGAATTCGCCGCGCAGCGCGCCTTCCAGGAAGCGGGCGTACTGGACGTAGAACGGCTGGTCGAGGCCGAGCTGCCGGGTGATGCGCGCGCGGTCCTCGGGCGTGGCGTCCTGGCCTAGCATGAACAGCACCGGGTCGCCTACGAAGCGGAAGAGCGAAAACGCAATGAGCCCGACCGCGAGCATGACGAGAACCGCCTGGGCCAAGCGGCGAAGAATGAACGCGAGCATCGGAGCCGCTACCTTGCCATAGAATCCGCGCGTGCCGGCATTCGCGCGAAAACTCGTTCACTGGCAGCGCCGCCACGGCCGGCGCGGGCTGCCCTGGCAGCGCACGCGCGATCCTTACCGCGTCTGGCTGGCCGAGGTCATGCTGCAGCAGACGCAGGTCGCCGCGGTGGTTCCCTACTACGAGCGCTTCCTCGCGCGCTTTCCGGACGTCGGCGCGCTCGCCGCGGCCTCGGAGGACGAGGTGCTGCGGCACTGGAGCGGCCTCGGCTACTACGCGCGCGGCAGGAACCTGCACGCCGCCGCGAAGCGCATCGCGGCGCAGGGATTCCCGAGGACGCCGGAGGCGATCGAGACGCTGCCGGGCGTAGGCCGCTCGACCGCGGCTGCGATCGCCGCCTTCGCCTTCGGCCGGCGCGCGGCGATCCTCGACGGCAACGTCAAGCGCGTGCTGGCGCGCTGCTTCGGCGTCGAGGAGGAGCCTGCGCAGTGGGCGCTCGCCGAAAGCCTGCTGCCCGCGAGCGGCGTCGGGACCTACACCCAGGCGCTCATGGACCTCGGCGCGACGGTGTGCACGCGCGCCAGGCCCGACTGCGCGCGTTGCCCGCTCGCAAAGGACTGCGTTGCCTTGGCCGAAGATCGCGTTGCAGAGCTACCGCGGCCGCGCACGCGCAAGGCTCGGCCGGTCCGCCACGCGAACTGGCTTGTGTTCGAGCAGGAAGGCAGTGTGCTGCTCGAGCGGCGGCCTGGCACCGGAATCTGGGGCGGTCTTTGGGTATTTCCTGAGGGGCCGTCGAAGAACCTGAAGCCTTTCTGCAGAAAGAACTTCGCAATCGAAATCGGCAGCGCTCGCAAGATGCCGCTGATCGAGCACGGCTTCACGCATTTCCGGCTCAACATCCAACCCATTCGCTGCGGCGTGCGCAACATCCTGCCTCGCGCCGAAGCGCCCGGAAGGCTCTGGCTCGATCTGGAGGATGCGGCGCGCGCCGCGGTGCCTGCGCCGGTGAAAGCGCTGCTAGCGGGCCTGCTGCAGGATCAGGCGGCCTAGCGCCTCCAGCCGCGGCAGGCCGTCCATCTCGAGCAGCCGCTGCTTCGTCGCGCCCGGCAGCGGCAGCACTTCCGCCAGCCGCGCGCCCACCCAGGCGCAGGAATCCAAGCGATGAGGCTGCGCGAACAGCTCGCCGTGCTCGGCGGCGATGCGCTCGAGCAGCGTGCGGCAGGCCGCGAGGTGCTCGGGCACTGTTGCGTCGGCTTCGTCGGGCAGCAGCTCCACCTGCGCGCGCGCGAGGCCGTCGGCCTGCAGCCGGCGCTCGAGGATCCGGAAGCGGCGCTCGCCCTTCGCGACGATCTGCAGCAGGCCCAGCTGCTGCATGTCCCATTGCGCGATGCGCGCGAGGCAGCCCACCGGCTCGGGCGTCGCGGGCGCACCCACTTCCGCACCCTCGCGGATCAGGCACACGCCGAAGGGCGCGCCGTCGCGCAGGCATCCCTTGGCCATCTCCAGGTAGCGCTGCTCGAAGAGCCGCAGCGGCAGCAGCCCGCCGGGAAACAGTACCGTGCCGAGCGGAAAGAGCGGCAGGTCGGTCACCCGGGCGCGCCGTCCGGCGCCTCGAGGCCTGCGAGCGCGCGGTGGCGCACCAGCACGCGCCAGTCGGCGCCGAAGGCGCGCGCGAGGCATTCGGCGAGGTACACCGAGCGGTGCCGCCCGCCGGTGCAGCCGATGGCGACCGTGAGGTAGCTGCGGTTATCGCGCCGCGCTTCCGGCAGCCAGCGCGCGAGGAAGCCGCGCAGGTCCTCCAGGAACGCGCGCACCTGCGGATCGCGCTCGAGAAAGTCGATCACCGGCGCGTCGCGCCCGGTGAGGGAGGCGAGCCCCGGCTCGTAGTGCGGGTTGGGCAGCATGCGCGCGTCCACGACCCAGTCGGCATCGAGCGGGATGCCGTCGCGGACGGCGAAGGATTCGAACAGCAGCGTGAGCGCCCCCGGGTCCGCACCGATCAGCTCCCGGATCCACTGGCGCAGCACCCGCGTCTGCAGGTTGCTCGTGTCGATGCGATGGCCGAGCTCCGCGAGACCGGCGAGCAGCCGGCGCTCGCGCTCGATCGCCTCGGCGAGGGTGAGACGCTCCGACGCCCCCGATCCGGCCAGCGGATGGCTGCGTCGAGTCTCGGCGAAGCGCCGCAGCAGCGCCTCGGTGCTCGCTTCGAGGAACAGCAGCCGGGTCTCGGCGCCGCGCGCCCGGAGCTCGACCAGCTGCTGCGGCAGGGAGGAGAGCGCGACGCTGCGCGCGTCCACGCTCACCGCGACGCGCGGCAGACCGCCGTCTTCGAGGAAGCGCACCACCTCCGCGAGCAGCGTCGCCGGCAGGTTGTCCACGCAGTAGAAGCCGCTGTCCTCGAGGACGTCTAGGGCGATGCTCTTGCCCGAGCCCGACAGCCCGCTGACGAGCACCAGTTGCACGCTACTCGTCGTTCTCCATCGCCTGCCGTTGCCGCGCGAGGAATTCGCCCGCCGAATCCTTGCCGCGCAGCTGCAGGATGTAATTGCGCACTGCGGCCTCCAGCAGCACCGCGAGGTTGCGACCCGCGGCCACCGGGATCACCACCTTGCGCACCGTGACCCCGAGAATGTCCTCCGAGAGCTCTGACAGCGGCAGCCGCTCCGCCGGGTCGCGCGCGCTGCCCTTGGCTGGGCGCTCGAGGTGCGCGACGAGCTTGAGCTTCATCTTCGGCCGCACCGCCGTCTCGCCGTAGATCGCGCGGATGTTGATCAGGCCCAGGCCGCGCACTTCGAGGAAATCCTTCAGCAGCGGCGGGCAGCGCCCTTCCAGCGTGGTCGCGGCGATGCGCGAGATCTCGACCACGTCGTCGGCGACCAGGCCCTGGCCGCGGCTGATGAGCTCGAGCGCGAGCTCGCTCTTGCCGACACCGGACTCGCCCGTGATCAGCACGCCGACGCCTAGCACGTCCATCAGCACGCCGTGACGCTCCGCGGTGTCGGCGAGGCGCTTGGCGAGGTAATTGGCCAGCTTCTCGATCACGCGCGCCGCGGGCAGGGGCGAGGTGAGCAGCGGCGTCGCGCTGCGCTCGGCGCCGGCGAGCAGCGCCGCCGGCGGCGCGATGCCGTCGGCGACGATCACCGCCGCGGGCGCCGCCGCGAACAGGCGCCCGGCGAGGTCGGCAATGTCGCCGGCCTCGAAGTTGCCGATGACCTGGACGCTGTTCGGATGAGTGAGGTTGAGGTGGCCGATCAGGGCCGCGGCGGCCGCCGACTCGCGGCGCACGACGGTGCGGCCTTCGCGCCCGGCCACCCACGCGAGCGAGAGCGCCTCGCGGTTGTCGTCATGCAACTGCGCGACGTTGACTTGCAGCATCCGGCTGCCAAGCGGAGATGAGCTGATGCAGCGTCGCCGCGTCGGCGGCGCCGGCGAGCGCCTCGCGCAACGCGCGGTCGCTGAACATCTGCGCGAGCTCCGAGAGGATCTCCAGGTGCTTCTCGGTGGCGTGCTCGGGCACCAGCAGCGCGAAGGCAAGCCGCACCGGCTGGCCGTCGGGCGCGTCGAACGGGATCGGCTGCGCCAGGCGCACGAAGGCCCCGAGCGCCTCCTTCAGGCCCTTGATGCGGCCGTGCGGAATCGCCACGCCCTGGCCGAGGCCGGTCGAGCCCAGCCGCTCGCGCGCGAACAGGCTCTCGAACACCACGTTGCGCGCGATGCCGTGCCGGTTCTCGAACAGCAGGCCGACCTGCTCGAACAGGCGCTTCTTGCTGGAAGCCGCGAGGTCCGGCAGGACGTTCTCGAGCGGCAGGAGCTTGGCGACCAGGCTCATCTGAGGGCGCGGATTATAGCCCGCCGGTCCCCTACAGGCTCTTGCGCTGGTTGACGGGGGGAATCTGCAATGATTCCCGGTACTTAGCGATGGTCCGGCGGGCGACCACGATGCCCTGCTCGCCGAGGATCTGCGCGATGCGCGAATCGGACAGCGGGGCCTTGGCGTCCTCGGCGGCGACCAGCTGCTTGATGAGCGCGCGGATGGCCGTCGAAGACGCGGCACCGCCGGTGTCCGTCGCGACGTGGCTGCCGAAAAAATACTTCAGCTCGTAGGTGCCGCGCGGCGTGGCCATGTATTTCTGCGTGGTGACGCGCGAGACCGTGCTCTCGTGCACGCCGAGCGCGTCGGCGATCTCGCGCAGCACCATCGGCCGCATCGCCACCTCGCCGTGCTCGAGGAAGTTGCGCTGCCGGTCGACGATCGCCTGCGACACGCGCAGGATGGTGTCGAAGCGCTGCTGCACGTTCTTGATCAGCCAGCGCGCCTCCTGCAGCTGCGAGGCGAGCGCATTGCCGCCGGCGCCGCGCGGGCGCGCCGCGAGCTCCGCGTAGAGGCGGTTGACGCGCAGGCGCGGCATCGCCTCTTGGTTCAGGCTCGCGCGCCAGACCCCCTTCACCTTGCGCACGATCACGTCGGGCACGACGTAGCGCGCCTCGACGCGCGCGAACGCGGCGCCGGGCCGCGGATTGAGGCCGCGAATGAGCTGCTGCGCTTCGCGCAGCGCGCCTTCGTCGGCGCCCGTGAGCTGCTTCAGGCGCGCGTAGTCGCGGCTCGCGAGCAGCTCCAGGTGGTGCTCGCAGATGGCGAGCGCGAGCGCGGCCCGCGGGCCGGCCTCGTCCGCCGCTCGCGCCTGCAGCGCGCGGATCTGCAGCGCGAGGCATTCGCCGGGCGAGCGCGCGCCGACCCCCGCGGGCTCGAGATTGTGCAGGTGCGCGAGCGCGATCGCGAGCTCCTCGACGCCGGCGTCGGCTTCCGGCGGCAGCATCGCCGCGATCTCCTCCAGCGGCTGCGTGAGATAGCCGTCCTCGTCGAGCGCGTCGATCAGCAGTCCGACCAGCGCGCGGTCGCGCGCATCGATGTTGAGCAGCGAGAGCTGGTCGTACAGGTGGTCGCGCAGCGTCGGCAGGTCGGGCGCCGTGAACGTGCGGTCGCCTTCGTCGTCGCCGTCCTCGCTGCCGCGCCAGGGCGTCGCGTAGTCGGGCGGCAGCTCGGCCTCCTGCGACGGGCGCTCGCCGGGCTCGGCGGGGGCCGGCCCGGCCCCCGCCGGCGCGCCGCGGGCGGCCTCGGCGGCGTCGCCCTCGCCCTCCTCGCGCTCGAGGATGGGGTTCTCGATCAGCAGGCGCTCGATCTCCTGATTGAGCTCGACCGTCGAGAGCTGCAGCAGCCGGATCGACTGCTGCAGCTGCGGCGTGAGCGTGAGGTGCTGCGAGAGCCGGAACTGCAGGGTGGGCTTCATGGCGCGCGCCGCTACATGCGGAAGTGCTCGCCGAGGTAAACCTGCCGCACCTGGTCGTTGTCGACGATCTCCGCGGGCCGGCCGCTGGCGAGCACCGCGCCCTCGTTGATGATGTACGCGCGGTCGCAGATGCCGAGCGTCTCGCGCACGTTATGGTCGGTGATCAGCACGCCGATGCCGCGCGACTTGAGGAAGCTGATGATCTGCTGGATATCGCGCACCGCGAGCGGATCGACGCCGGCGAAAGGCTCGTCGAGCAGGATGAACGACGGGCGCGTGCCGAGCGCGCGCGCGATCTCCAGGCGCCGGCGCTCGCCGCCCGACAGCGACAGCGCGGTGTGCTTGCGCAGGTGCGAGATGCTCAGCTCGGCGAGCAGCTCGGCGAGGCGCGGCTGCACGTCCTCGGGGGCGAGGCCCTGCAGCTCGAGCACCGCCTGCACGTTCTCCTCGACCGTGAGCTTGCGGAACACCGAGTTCTCCTGCGGCAGGTAGGAGATGCCCAGGCGCGCGCGCCGGTGGATCGGCAGCGGCGTGAGCTCGCGCGCATCGAGGTGGATGCGGCCCGCGTCGGCCGGGATCAGGCCGACGATCATGTAGAAGCAGGTGGTCTTGCCTGCGCCGTTGGGTCCGAGCAGCCCGACCACCTCGCCGCTGGCCACCTCGAGCGATACGCCGTCGACCACGGCGCGCGCCTTGAAGCGCTTGCGCAGGTTCTGCGCGCGCAGGACGCTCATTGCGGGGCGGGGCGCGGCGGCGGGCAGCGCGGCGCGGCCGCGGCCTTGCCGGGATCGGCCGGCGCCGCCGTCTTCGGCTGCAGCACCGCGGTGACGCGACCCGGGGTCGCTGCGGGCGCGGCGCCCTTGGCGGTGCTCACCGAGAAGAACTCGGTGCGCTGGTCGAGGAAAATGTAGTCGCCGTGCACCACGTCCTGGTCGCGCGTCACGCGCGCCTTGTCGAACAGCTCGACCTTCTCGTTGCGCTCGTCGATCTCGACGCGCAGCGCCTCGCCGTCGGTCCACACGCCCTCGCAGCCGTTCTTGGGATCGCCCTTCTGCTTGAAGCGCACCGGCTTGCCGTAGGCGGTCGAGAACTGGAAGCCGTCGGCGTCCTGGCGCACGACGATGCGGTCGGCGCGCACCAGCACCGTGCCCTTGGACAGCACGACGTTGCCTTCGAAGATGGTCATGCGCCGCGCCTCGTCGGAGCTCATCTTGTTCGCCTCGATGTTCGTCGGCTTGTCGCGGTCGGCTTTTTCCGCTCGCGCGGGAAACGCCGGCAGGAGCAGTAGCGCCGCCGCCAGCGCGGCGGCGAGGGGTGCCTGGGTCGGCGTCTTCACTCTTCGGCCTCGGGTCTCTTCGTCGCTTCGTAGCGTCCGCGCACGTGCTCGCGCAGGAACAGCTCCTGCGAATCGTTGTGGTACTCCATGCCGCGGCCGGACAGCCGCCGCGTGTCCTCGGTGATCACGACCTCGCGGTCCGTGCTGACCACCGATTTGCCGCGCACGAGGTGCAGGAAATCGGTGCGCATGCGCGCCTCTGGGTTCTCGCCGCTGCCGTCGCGCACCAGCAGGACATTGTCGTAGAGGAACACTTCTTCGCCGTCCTCGGACACCGCGCCGCGATCGGCCGTGACGGTCATGCGCGGCTCGTTGGGCTTGCTCTGCACCAGGCGCGGCGCCACGAGATCGGTCGTGTCGTCGTCCGGGTAATGTAGCATCTTCGCCGCCACGAGCGTGGATTCGATCGCGCCCAGCGCGTTGTAGCGAGTGTGCCGGAGGTTGTCGACGATGTAGTCGGGGTCGTGGCGCCGCAGGGAAGGGTGCACGCCTTCCTCCTCGCGCACCGTGCGTTCCAGCCAGAACGTCAGGCCGGCGAGCGCGAGCATCAGCAGCAGCGGGAACAGGCGAGCCGAGGAGAATTTCACCGACGCGTGCCTCAGCCGAGATAGCGCGCCAGCGCGGCCTCGAGCCGGCCCTGCGCGCGCAGCACGAACTCGCAGACCTCGCGCGCGGCGCCGCCGCCCGCCGGCGCGCGCGCGACGTAGTGCGCGCTCGCGCGCACGAGCTCGTGCGCCTCAGCCGGCGCGCAGGCAAAGCCGCAGCGCCGCAGTACCGGCAGGTCGACCACCTCGTCGCCCATGAAGCCGGATTGCTCCGCGCCGACGCCGAGCCGCGCCGTGAGCGTCTCGAAGGCCGCGCGCTTGTCCTCGACGCCCTGCAGGACGTGCGCGACGCCGAGCTCCGCCGCGCGCACGCGCGCCGCCGCCGAACTGCGGCCGCTCAGCAGCGCTACCGCGACGCCGGCCTGCGCGAGCATCTTCAGGCCGTGGCCGTCGAGCACGTGGAATGCCTGCAATGCCTCTCCTTCGGGGCCGTACCAGAGCCTGCCGTCGGTGAGCACGCCGTCCACATCGAACAGCATCAGGCGCACTCGCTGCGCTCTCGCCAGCGCGTCGGCCGCCGCGTCCGCCGCCATCGTCCTCAGAGGATCTTTGCCCGGAACAGGTCGTGGATGTTCAGCGCGCCGATGAGGCGCCCCTCGGCGTCGACCACGGGCAGCTGCGTGCTCTTGCGCCGCTCCATGATCTCGACCGCCTCCACCGCGAGCGCCTCGGGCCGGACCGTGAGCGGCCCGCGCGTCATGACCGATTCGATCGGAGTGCCGCGCGGCTCGGCGCCGCGCTCCAGGCTCCTGCGCAGGTCGCCATCCGTGAACAGGCCCGCGAGGCGGCCGTCGGCGCCCACCACGGCGGTCATGCCCATGCCCTTGCGCGTGATCTCGAGGATCGCCTCGGCGAGCGTGCAGCCGACGCGCACGCTCGGCACGGCGTCGCCGGTGCGCATGACGTCGGACACGTGCGTGAGCAGCTTCCTGCCGAGCGCGCCGCCGGGATGCGAGCGCGCGAAGTCGTCGGCCGAGAACCCGCGCGCATCGAGCAGCGCCACCGCGAGCGCGTCGCCGAGCGCGAGCGCGGCGGTGGTGCTCGCCGTCGGCGCGAGGTTGAGCGGACAGGCCTCCTGCGCCACGCCCGCATCGAGGAAGACGTCCGCCTGCGTCGCGAGCGAGGACTGGGCGCTGCCGGCGATCGCGACGAGCTTGGCGCCGCGGCGCTTGACCATCGGCAGGATCTGCAGCAGCTCGTCGCTTTCGCCCGAATAAGAGATGCCGACGAACACGTCGTCGCGCTGGATCATGCCGAGGTCGCCGTGGCTCGCCTCGGCCGGGTGCAGGAAATGCGCTGGCGTGCCGGTGCTCGACAGCGTCGAGGCGATCTTGCGCGCGATGTGTCCGGACTTGCCGATGCCGCTGACGATGACGCGGCCCTTGCAGGCGAGGATGAGCGACACCGCGGCGAGGAAGCGCTCGTCCAGGCGCCCGATCAGCGCGCGCACCGCGTCGGCCTCGATCGAGAGCACGCGCCGTGCCAGCTCGAGCGCGGAGGCGGTGGCATCCTTCGGTATCATGAGGGCAGAGTATAACGCAAGCCCTTCATTTTCCTGAACAATGGACGCCGCGAGCGCGACGCTGGTGCCGATCCTGATCCTGCTCGCCGCAGCGGTCGCGGCGGTCGTCGCGTGCCGTCTGCTCGCGCTGCCGCCGATCATCGGCTATCTCGTGGTGGGCATCGTGCTCGGGCCGCGCACGCTGGGCGCCGTGCCCGACGACGCGTTGACGCACCGGCTCGCCGAGTTCGGCGTGGTGTTCCTGATGTTCTCGATCGGCCTGGAGTTCAGCCTGCCCAAGTTGCGCGTCATGCGCCGGGAAGTGTTCGGCCTCGGCCTCGCGCAGGTCGCGATCACGATCGCTGCGTGCACGGCGCTCGTGCCGCTGATGGGCGGCGGGGGCTGGCAGTCCGGCTTGGCGATCGGCGGCGCGCTGGCGATGTCCTCGACCGCGGTGGTGTTGAAGCTGCTCTCCGAGCGCCTGGAGCTCGACACACCGCACGGCCGCTCGATTGTCGGCGTGCTGCTGTTCCAGGACCTCGCGGTAGTGCCGCTGCTGATCGTGGTGCCGGTGCTCGGCCAGAGCGCCGCGGAGATCGGGCCGGCGCTCGCCGTCGCGCTCGGCAAGGCGACCGTGGTGCTCGCCGGGCTGCTGTTCGCCGGTCCGCGCGTGATGCGCGCCTGGTTCGGCCTGGTCGCGCGCCGCAAGTCCACGGAACTCTTCGTGCTCAACGTGCTGCTGGTGATCCTTGCCGCGGCCTGCCTGACCGAGATCGCCGGGCTCTCGCTCGCGCTGGGGGCATTCCTCGCCGGCATGCTGATCTCCGAGACCGAGTACCGCCACCGCGTCGAGGACGAAATCAAGCCGTTTCGCGACGTCCTGCTGGGGCTGTTCTTCGTCACCGTCGGCATGGCGCTCGACATGGGCCTGGTCGTGCATGAGGTCTGGCTGGTGCTCGCGATGCTCGTGCTCCTGGTCCTGTTCAAGTTCGCGCTGGTCGGAGGGCTGGCGCGCATGTTCGGCGCCGCGCCCGGCACGGCGCTGCGCGTCGGCCTCGCCCTCGCGCAGGGCGGGGAGTTCGGCTTCGTGCTGCTCGCCCAGGCGGGCGGCGCGGGCGTGCTCGACGATGCCGTCCGGCAGGCGCTGCTCGCCGCGATGATCCTGTCGATGATCGCCACGCCGTTCCTCATCGGCGCGAGCAACCGCATCGCG
>DATKKT010000074.1:0-16347 GCA_035542795.1 Burkholderiales bacterium | reverse complement strand
CAATCAGCTCGGCGCGCAGCGTCTGCCAGGGCTTGAAGGCGGAGGCCCTCGCGCTGTCGAAGTCGGTCGAATCCGACTTGAACGAGCTGGAGGAGCGGAATCCCACGAGACGGCCGTTCCAGAACCAGTAGTGCGCGGAGCGCGAGGGCTCGACGCCGGGCGCCGTGGCCGGTGCAGCGCGGCTGCTGAAGTAGTAGTAGAGCTCGGTCATGCTGCCCGGCACGCGCGGCAGCGCCCCGAAGGGCGAACCGACTTCCTTTGCGAGCTCGAGGTCGCCGCGCGCCCAACTGCGCTCGGAGCGGGGCTCGCCGAAGCGAGCGCGCACGTCCTGCGGCGTGGCCTTGCCGAGCTCGGCGGTCACCGGCGTCGGCCTTATGAAATCGCGGCCGACCGGCGCGCAGCCGGCGCAGGCGATCAGCGCGGCGAGCGCGACACGCCTCATCGCGCCGCCTGCCCCAGCGCAGCGAGCGCTGCGGCCCGCGCGCCCTCCTCGCTCGCAGGCAATTCTGGCTCGAGAGGCGCGCCGTCGAGCTCGACGTCCTTCGGTCCGTACCAGTATGCGGTCGTCAGCTTCAGCATCGGGCCGGCGCCTACGCCGAGCGGAAACAGCGTTTGGATCGAGCCTCTGCCGAAGCTGCGCTCGCCCGCGAGACGCGCGCGTCCGTTGACCTGCAGCGCCGCGGCGAGGATCTCGGCGCCACTCGCCGTGCGCCCGGCCACCAGCACAATGAGTGGCGCTTTTCTCAGTGCCGTCGTGAGCGGCTCCGGCAGCAGCATCGACTGATAGGACCAGTACCTGTTTGCGCTCGGGTGCTCGCCGGCGGTGTAGGGCGCGATCATCCTGCCGCGGCGCCCGCGCGTGCTGCCGACCGGCGCGCCCTTCTCCAGAAAAAGGCCGGCCAGGTCGACCGCGACCGTCAGCAGGCCGCCGCTGTTGGCGCGCAAGTCGAGCAGGATGCCGCGCGGCGCGCGCGGAGGGCTGCCCGCGATCTTCATGATCTCGCGCTGCAGTTCGGCGCGCGTGGAGTCCACCAGGCGGTTGACCTGCAGCTCGAGCACATCGCCCTCGAGCCAGCGCACGCGCACCGACTGGATGCGAATGACCTCTCGCTTGGCAACCAGTTCCATCGGCTTGACCGTACCCGGACGCATCACCTGCAGCGCGACGGTGCTGCCTGCTCCGCCTCGCAGTCGCAGCACGGCGTCGCGCAGCGACAGCGAATCCGCCGCCACCCCGTCGATCATCAAGATGACGTCACCGACGCGCATGCCGGCCTTCGCGGCCGGCGAGTCGTCGTAGACATCCACCGCGACGAGATCCTTCCCGTTCTTGCGCAGCTCGAGCCCGGTGGCGGCGACGCCCGGCGCGCCGCGGTACATCAGGCGCGCCTCTTCTTCGTCGAGATACTCCGAGTGCTTATCGAGCGTGCCGACCATGCCGGCGATGCAGCGGTCGGCCAGCTTCCGATACGTGATCTCACCGCGGGTCGCCGCGCGGGCTCGCATCAGCAGGCCGGGCAGCGCCTCGAGCGAGCGCGCTGCGCGCTCGCTCGAGCCGCTTGCGGCCGCGAGCGCATCGGCGCAGGCAGAGGCCAGCGCGGCGTCGTCGGTTTCTCGCGCGTAGTCGCGCCGGATGTACCGAACGGCGTCCGAGACGAGCTGCAGATCGGCCTTCGGTATCGGCTCGCCTGCGTCCTGCGCGACCGCGCCCGCGGCCGCGAGCGCAAGGACCACGGCCGCGGCGCGCACGCCTACTTGAGCACGGACTTGAGGAGCCGGCCCATCTCGGCGGGGTTCCTGGTCACCTTGATGCCGCAGGCTTCCATCACCGCGAGCTTCTCCTGCGCGGTGCCCTTGCCGCCGGAGATGATCGCGCCGGCATGGCCCATGCGCTTGCCCGGCGGTGCGGTGACGCCGGCAATGAAGCCGACCACGGGCTTCTTCATGTTCGCCTTCACCCACTGCGCCGCGTTCTCCTCGTCCGAGCCGCCGATCTCGCCGATCATGATCACCGCGTCGGTGCCCGGATCGTCGTTGAAGAGCTTGAGCACGTCGATGTGCTTCATGCCGTTCACCGGGTCGCCGCCGATGCCCACCGCGGTAGACTGGCCGATGCCGAGCTCGCTGAGCTGCCCGACCGCCTCGTAGGTCAGCGTGCCTGAGCGCGACACCACGCCGACGCGCCCCTTCTTGTGGATGTGGCCGGGCATGATGCCGATCTTGATCTCCTCGGGCGTGATCACGCCCGGGCAGTTGGGGCCCACGAGCAGGCTGCGCCTGCTCTGCTTGCGCATGCGGTCGCGCACTTCGATCATGTCGCGCACCGGAATGCCCTCGGTGATGCAGATCACGAGGTCGAGGTCGGCCTCCACCGCCTCCCAGATCGCCGCGGCCGCGAACGGCGGCGGCACGTAGATGACCGAGGTGTTGACGCCGGTCTTCTCCTTCGCCTCCTTCACCGTGGCGAAGATGGGAATGCCCTCGAAATTCTCGCCAGCCTTCTTGGGATTCACGCCGGCGACGTAGCAGTTCTTGCCGTTGGCGTAGGCGCGGCTCGTCTGCGTGTGGAACATCCCGGTCTTGCCGGTGATGCCCTGCGTCACCACGCGGGTGTTGCGGTTGATGAGAATGCTCATTTCTTCTTCCCCCGCACCGCCTTTTTCTTCTTTGGCTTTGCTTTGGTTTTTGGTTTCGGTCTTGCTTTTTTCTTCTTCAGGGCGGCGACCACCTTCTTCGCCGCGTCCGCCATGTTGTCGGCCGAGATGATCGGCAGGCCGGAGTCCTTGAGGATCTTCCGGCCGAGGTCCTCGTTGGTGCCTTTCATTCGCACCACGAGCGGCACCGACAGGTGCACCTCGCGCGCCGCGGCGACGATGCCGCTGGCGATCGTGTCGCACTTCATGATGCCGCCGAAGATGTTGACAAGAATCGCTCTGACTTTCCTGTTGGACAGCATGATCTTGAACGCGGCGGTCACCTTCTCCGTCGTCGCGCCGCCGCCCACGTCGAGGAAGTTCGCCGGCGAGCCGCCGAACAGCTTGATGGTGTCCATGGTCGCCATGGCGAGGCCCGCGCCGTTCACCATGCAACCGATCGCCCCGTCCAGCGAGATGTAGTTGAGATCGTACTTCGAGGCCTCGATCTCGAGCGGGTCTTCCTCGTCCAGGTCGCGCATCGCCACGATGTCCGGATGGCGGAACAGCGCGTTGTCGTCGAAATTTAGCTTGGCGTCGAGCGCGATGACGCGGCCGTTGCCCGTGACGATCAGCGGATTGACCTCGGCGAGCGACGCGTCGCTGTCCCAGAAGCAGCGATAGAGCGCCTGCAGCAACGCGACCGTCTCCGCCACCGAGCCGTCCGGCACGCCGATCTTGCGCGCGATGCCCTGCGCGTCCGCGTCGGTGAGGCCCGAGACCGGATCGACGAACACCTTGTGGATCTTCTCGGGCGTCTTCGCCGCGACTTCCTCGATGTCCATGCCGCCCTCGGAGGATGCCATCAGCACCACCTTCTGTGTGCCGCGGTCCACCACCATGCCTACGTACAGCTCCTTCCTGATGTCGGCGCCCTCCTCGATGAGAAGGCGCCGCACCTTCTGGCCGCCGGCGCCGGTCTGGTGGGTCACCAATTGCATGCCGAGAATCTTTCCCGCGAGCTGCTTGACGTCGGCGAGCGACTTGGCGACCTTCACCCCGCCGCCCTTGCCGCGGCCGCCGGCATGGATCTGCGCCTTCACCACCCAGACGCTGCCGCCGAGCCTTTTCGCCGCCTCGACCGCCTCGTCGACGCTGAAGCACGGAATTCCGTGCGGCGTGGGCACGCCGAATTTGCGGAACAGCTCCTTGCCCTGGTACTCGTGGATTTTCATGCCGTCCTTCGCTCCTCGGAGCGGCGCAGTGTAGCACTCGCCCACTTGCTAGAATCGTTGACATGCGTCATGTGATCGCGCTCGACCAGGGCACGACGAGCTCCCGCGCCATCCTGTTCGACGAAGCCGGCCGGCCGGTGGCCTCGGCGCAGCAGGAGTTCCGGCAGATCTATCCGCAGCCGGGCTGGGTCGAGCACGACCCCGAGGAGATCTGGCGCACGCAGCGCGAAGTGGCGCGCGAGGCGCTGCGCAGTTCGGGCCTCAAGCCCGAGCAGGTCGTCGCCTGCGGCATCGCCAACCAGCGCGAGACGACGGTGGTGTGGGACCGCCAGACCGGCAAGCCCGTCTACAACGCGATCGTCTGGCAGGACCGGCGCACCGCGCGGCTGTGCGCCGAGCTGAAGGAGGTCGGCGCGGAGAGCCTCGTCAAGGAGCGCACCGGCCTGGTGCTCGATCCGTATTTCTCCGGCACCAAGCTCGCCTGGATCCTCGACAACGTGCCGGGCGCGCGGCGGCGCGCCGAGCTGGGTGAGCTCGCCTTCGGCACCGTCGACACCTGGCTGGTCTGGAATCTGTCGCAGAGCCGCACGCACGTCACCGATCCTTCGAACGCCTCGCGCACGCTGCTGTTCAACATCCACATGGGCGACTGGGACCCGGAGCTGCTCAAGCTGCTGCGCGTGCCGCGCGCGATCCTGCCCGACGTCTATCCTTCCTCGCACGCCTTCGGCATGGTCGCACCCTCGCTGCTCGGCGTGCCGATTCCCGTGACCGGCGTTGCGGGCGACCAGCAGGCGGCGCTCTTCGGCCAGGGCTGCCACCGCCCGGGCATGGCCAAGAACACCTACGGCACCGGCTGCTTCATGCTCATGCACACGGGCGGCAAGGTGGTGCAGTCGGCCAATGGCCTGCTCGCCACGGCGGCCGCGCAGCTCGGGCGCGCGGTCGACGCGCGCGACGCCGAGCGCGAGTACGCGCTCGAAGGCAGCGTCTTCATCGGCGGCGCGGTGGTGCAGTGGTTGCGCGACGAGCTGAAATTCTTCGACTCCGCAGCCGACGTCGAGCGCCTCGCCTCCGACGTGCTCGACAACGGCGGCGTCTACGTCGTGCCCGCCTTCGCGGGCCTGGGCGCGCCGCACTGGGACCCGCACGCGCGCGGGGCGATCGTCGGCCTCACGCGCGGCTCCTCGCGCGCGCACATCGCGCGCGCGGCGCTCGAGTCGATCGCTTATCAGTGCGCGGACGTGCTGGAGGCCATGCAGAAGGATTCCGGCGAGCGGCTGAGCGAGCTGCGCGTCGACGGCGGCGCCGCCGCGAACGACCTGCTCATGCAGTTCCAGGCCGACATCCTCGGCGTGCCCGTGGTGCGCCCGAAAGTGCTCGAGACGACGGCGCTCGGCGCGGCCTATTTGGCGGGGCTGCACACCGGAGTCTGGACCTCGCGCGAGGAAATCGCCGCGCAATGGCAGAGGGAGCGCCGCTTCGAGCCGCGCATGCCGCGCGCGGAGGCCGCCGGGCTGCTCGCGCGCTGGCGCGAGGCCGTCAGCCGGTCGCGCAACTGGACCTCTGACAAATCCTGACCTTCCATGGCGCGGCGGGCGTCCGAATCGGACAGCGGGGAAAAGCCGGGCATCGGCATTCCCGACTACACTGCCGGCCACGCTTCGCCCATGAACGCCGCCACGTCCCTCGCCAGCATCTCCGGGGATTTGCTGCGCTCGGTGATCGACAACCTCGCCGAGGGCGTGCTGATCTACGATTCCGAAGGCCGCGTCATCACGGCGAATCCCGCGGCCGAGGCGATCCTCGGCCGTCGGCTCGACGAGCTCGCCGGCACGCGCCCGACCGATCGCGGCTGCATCGCCTCGCCGGTCGACCCGATGGCCTGGCCCGTCGACCGGCACCCGCCGCTCGACACGCTCGCGACGGGACGCGCGCACCGCAACGTGGTGAAGGGCGTGCTGCGGCCCGACGGGCGCCGCGTCTGGATCTCGGTGAGCACGACGCCGGTCGATCTGCCCGCGCCCTACGGCGGCCGCGGCGTGGTCGGCTCGTTCGTCGACGTCACCGACGTCATCGAGGCGCGCCGCGCGCTGCAGGAGAGCGAGCAGCGCTTCCGCGATCTCACCGAGCTTTCGGCGGACTGGTACTGGGAGCAGGACGCCGAGTATCGCTTCGTCGACATGTCGGTGGGCACCCAGTCGCTCGGCCTCTCGCCCGAGGAGTTCATCGGCAAGCGGCGCTGGGATTTCGATTGGCTCAACATGACCGCCGCGGACTGGGAGGCGCATCGCGCGCAGCTCGACCGCCGCGAGGTGTTCCGCGACCTGCAGCTGCGCCGGCGCGGGGAGAACGGCGAGACGGTGGTGATCTCGGTGACCGGCAAGCCGGTGTTCGACGCGCAGGGGCGCTTCACAGGCTACCGCGGCGTCGGCCGCAACATCACGCAACGAAAGCGCACCAAGCGCAGCCTGCGCGAGATCGCCGAGCGCTTCCGCAGCCTGACCGAGCTGTCGTCGGACTGGTACTGGGAGATGGACGCCGAGCTGCGCTTCACCTACGTCTCCGATGGCATCCGCAAGGTGCGCGGCATCTCTCCGGAAACGCTGATCGGCAAGCGGCGCTGGGAGACCGACCGCGTCGGCGGCGACGAGGAAATGGCGCGCCACCGGGCGACGCTCGAGGCCCATCTGCCGTTCAGGGACTTCGTGCTCGCGCGCGCGGCGGCCGACGGGCACGTGACCTACGTGAGCCATACCGGCAGGCCGATCTTCGACGACAACGGCAAGTTTCGCGGCTACCGCGGCGTGGCGCGCGACATCACCGCGCGCGTGCGCGCCGAGGAGGATCTCGCGCGCATGGCGCACTACGACGCCCTCACCGGCCTGCCCAACCGCGCGCTGCTGCAGGACCGGCTCAAGCGCGCCATGGCGCGCGCCGACCGCGGACAGACGCTGCTCGCGGTGATGTTCCTCGACCTCGACCAGTTCAAGGAGATCAACGACACGCTCGGCCACGCCATGGGCGACGCGGTCCTGAAGGAGGCTGCGCTGCGCCTGGAGAGCTGCCTGCGCTCGACCGACACCGTGGCGCGCATCGGCGGCGACGAGTTCACGATCCTGCTGGAGGACGTGAAGAGCGCCGAGGAGATCACGCGCGTCGCCGAGAAGCTGCTGCGCGCGCTCTCGGGTCCCGCCGACATCGCCGGCCACGAGATTCACCTGTCGACGAGCATCGGCGTCACGGTGTATCCGCTCGACGTCGACGACGCCGACACGCTGCTGCGCAACGCCGACCTGGCGATGTACCACGCCAAGCAGGAAGGCCGCAACAACGTGCAGTTCTTCTCGCCCGACATGAGCGAGCGCACGGAAAAGCGCGTGGACCTGCTCAGCCGCCTGCGCGGCGCGATCGCGCGCAGCGAGCTCGAGCTCTACTACCAGCCGCAGGTCGACGTGCGCAGCGGCGCGGTGATCGGCGTCGAGGCGCTGCTGCGCTGGCACGACCGTGAGCGCGGCCTGGTCGAGCCGGCGCAGTTCGTGCCGCTCGCCGAGGAGACCGGCCTCATCCTGCCGATCGGCGAATGGGTGCTGCGCGAGGCCTGCTCGCAGGCCAGGCGCTGGCTCGATGCGGGGCTGGGGCCGATCACCATGGCGGTCAACCTGTCGGCGCGCCAGTTCCGCCAGAAGAACCTGGTGCAGATGGTCTCAGGGATCCTGACCGACACCGGCCTGCCGGCGCAGAGCCTGGAGCTGGAGATCACCGAGAGCACGATGATGCACCGCGCGGAAGAGGCGGCGTCCGGGCTGCGCGCGCTGCACGAGACAGGCGTGCAGCTGTCGCTCGACGACTTCGGCACGGGCTACTCCTCGCTTGCCTACCTGCACCGCTTCCAGGTGCACACGCTGAAGGTGGATCAGTCGTTCGTGCGCGACATCCGCAGCGACCGGGACGACGCGGCGATCGTCAGCACCGTGATCACGCTCGCCAAGCAGCTCAGGCTGAAGTCGCTCGCCGAGGGCGTGGAGACGCGCGAGCAGCTCGCCTTCCTGCGCACGCGCGGCTGCGATTCCTACCAGGGCTTCCTGTTCTGCCGGCCGCGGCCCGCGGCCGAGATCACCGCGCTGCTCGCAAGCCTGCGCGAGCCGGCGCCCAAGGCCAAGGCGCGCAAGGTCAAGGCCTGACGGCGGGGGTCTCCACCTTCATGCCACGCGCGCGCCACATCAGGTAATACTCCAGCTCGACGAATTCCGGCGCGCCGTAGGCGTAGGGCTCGGCGCGCACGCCGATCATGCAGTTGCGCAGGCGCCGCTGCAGCGAGCCCAGGCCCTGCCATTCGAGCCGGTAGATCGGGTAGCCGGTGGGATGCGCCTGCGGGATCGGATTGCCGGCGAGCTTCTCGCCCGCCAGGCGATCGTGGCACTGCGTGCAGGCAAGGTTGAGCTGCCCCTGACGGCGCCCGAACGCGGCTCGCCCCGCCTCGAGCAGCGGCTGCGCCTCTCCCGGCACGGCAATGTCGATGGGCATGCCGCGCGACTGGCGGCCGATGAACGCGCTCAGCGCGAGCAACTCGCGGCTCTCCGGCTCGAACGCGGGCGCGTTCTGCTGCGCCGTGCGGCAGAGATTGACGCGCTGGTCCAGGTCGATCAGCGCCTTCCGTGCGGAATCGTACGCCGGATAGCGGGCGGCGACGCCCTTCATGCTCGTGGCGGCGTCGCCGTGGCAATCGGCGCAGGCCTTGCCCGAGGCGCCCGCCCGGGCGCGCCAGAGCGCTTCGCCATCCAGCACCCAGAGCATAGCCGGGTTGCTCGCGTCGTCGTCCTGCATCGCGCGCGTGCCGGGGCCCATGAACTCGTAGCCCGAACGCCGGCCCGCAGGCGGCGGCTCCGCGCGCGCAGCGGCGCAGAGCACGAGCAGCAGCACGAGCGCGCGCAGGATCACTCGACCGTGATCTGCGCCGATTCGGCCGCGGCGAAGCCGTTGTCGCCGGTCCAGCGGAACTCGATGCGGCCGCTCTCGGTGGCGAGGGTCGTGAACACGATCAGGGGATTGGCCGCGACCGCGGGGTGGAAATCGGCGCGAAACACCTCGACGCCGTTGTAGCGGCAGACCATCTGCCGGATGATGTCGCGCGGCACGAGCGCGCCCGTCTCGGTGCGGCGAAAGCCCGTCTCCATCACGTGCGCCACGATCGCGCGCAGCTCGATGATCTCGCCGCGCCGCGCGCGCGCGGGCACCTTGACGATGGCGCGCGCCACTACTTGACCTCCTCCGTGCAGGCGGCGAGCGTCACCACCACGCTGACCTGGTCCGACCAGAAACTGCCGTCGCTCAGCTGCGCCAGCGCCACGAGCGTCTGCGAATCGGCCACGCGAACCCGCGTGGTGAAGCGCGCGCGCCCGGCGCGCGGGCCGAGATAGACGCTGATCATGTTCGGCAGCGGGTTCAGCGGCGCGAACACGTGGATCGCGCGCACATGGTCGATCTCCGTCATCGGGCTCTCGACCGTCACGCCGAGCACCACCGAGTTGCCGTTCTCGATGAGCTCGGGCACGTCCAGCTTGACGCGGCCGCGCGGCGCCGGCGCGCCGCCGGTGAGCGCTCGGATCGCCTCGCTCATCGCGCCGGGCGTCGCCTGCAGCGCGGCGGGCGCGGCGGCGGCGGCAGCAGCCGCGAGGAAGGCGCGGCGCGTGATCATTTCAGCGTGGCGAGGAACGCGACCACGTCTTCGATCTGCCCGGCCGAGAGGATGGGTCTGCCTTCAAACGAGGGCGCGACGCGCGTCAGGCCCTCGGTGCGGAAATACGCCGGCATGATCGTCTCGGGGTTGAAGCGCGCCGGATCGACGATGCGCGCCCGCAGCTGCGACTTGGACAGGCGCGCGCCGATGCCGCTCAGATCCGGCGCGAGCGTGCCCTGGAAGCGCTCCTCGGGGAACGGGCCGCGGTGGCAGAGCAGGCAAAGGCCGACCTGCCGGCTCGCGACGATCGCCCGGCCGCGCGCCGGATCCCCCTTCGCGGCGGTCAACGGGGCCGCGCCGTCATCGGCGCCGGCGGCCCGGAGCACGAAGAGCAGAAGCGCAGCGAGGGCCGCCTGCCGCAATCGCTCACACCAACTCGATGCCGTGCTTCTTGAGCGGGAACGAGCGGAGGCGCCTGCCGGTTGCGCGGTAGAACGCGTTCAGCACCGCCGGAGCCGCCACGCAGATGGTCGGCTCGCCCACGCCTCCCCAGAAGCCGCCCGAAGGCATGACGATCGATTCGACTTGCGGCATCTGCGCCAGGCGCATCGAGTCGTACTCGTGGAAGTTCGACTGCACGATCGCGCCATTCTTCAAGGTGCACTCCTGGAAGAACAGCGCCGACAGACCGTAGACGAACGAGCCGGCGATCTGGCGCTCGATCTGCGCCGGGTTCACCGCATACCCTGTATCGGTGGCGGCCACGATCCTGTGCAACTTGACCTTGCTGCCGCCCTCGACCGAGATCTCGGCCAGCGCGGCGACGTAGCTGCCGAAGGCGCGGAAATGCGCGAGGCCGCGATGGCGACCTTTCGGCGCCGGCTTGCCCCAGCCGCCTTTCTCGGCGACCGCGTTCAGCACGGCGAGCGATTTCGCGTGGTCGGCCATCAGCGTCCTGCGGAATTCGAGCGCGTCCTGGCCCGCGGCCTCCGCGAGCTCGTCCATGAAGCACTCGAGGAAGATCGCGTTCTGGTTGATGTTGACGCCGCGCCAGAAGCCCGGCGGCACGTGCGTATTGCGCATCGCGTGGTCGAACTTCAGGTTCGCGATCGAGTACTCGAACGAATGCTCGCCGCTCGGCCAGAGCCCCTGGAACGTGAGGATGTCCTTGCCGTTCTGCAGCGCCTCGGGGCGCGCCGACGCCAGGATCGACTGCCCTGAGAGCCGCAGGCGCAGGCCCGTCAGTTTGCCGGCCGGATCCAGCCCGCCCGTGAGGCGCGCCTTCATGATCGGGTGGTAGCGGCCCTGCGCCATGTCCTCCTCGCGCGACCAGAGCAGCTTCACCGGCGTGCCGGGCAATTCCTTCGCCACCAGCACCGCCTTGGTGACGAAGTCGCTGAACCCGCGCCGGCCGAAGCCGCCGCCGAGGTGCAGCTTCATCACGTCGCACCTGGACACCGGCAGGCCGGACGCTTCCGCGGCCGCCGCGAGCGCCGCCTCGCCGTTCTGCGTCGGGCACCAGACCGTGCACTGGTCCGCCGTGTAGAGCGCCGTCGCGTTCATCGGCTCCATGCAGGCGTGGTTCTGGTAGGGGTAGTCGTAGACCGCCTCGACCTTCTTCGCCGCGCCCGCGATCGCCTTGGCGGCGTCGCCCTTCTCGTTATGCACGAACGCCTGGTCGGAATCCAGGCCGGTCGCGAGCAGCCTGTCGATGTCGGCGCTGGAAACGTTCGCCGAGGGGCCGTTGTCGTACTCGACCCTCACCGCGTCGAGCGCCATCTTCGCGTGCCACCAGGTATCGGCCACCACCACGACGGCCGTGTCTTGCAGCCTGAGCACCTTCTTCACGCCGGGCATGCGCTCGGCTTTGGCGGAATCGATCGCCTTGATCCTGCCGCCGAACACCGGCGCATCCTTTATCGCCGCGTTCAGCATGCCGGGCAGCCGCAGATCGGCGCCGTAAACCTGCTTGCCGGTAAGCTTGTCGGCCGTATCGAGGCGCTTCAGCGGCTTGCCGATGACCGTCCAGGACCTCGGATCCTTGAGCGGCACATCCTTCGGCACCTCCAGCTTCGCGGCCGCCTCCGCGACCTTGCCGTAGGTTGTGCGGCGCCCGGAGGGCTTGTGCGTGATGACGCCACCGGAAACCGTGCACTCGGCGGCGGGCACGTTCCACGCGTTTGCCGCGGCCTGCACGAGCATGAGGCGCGCCGCCGCACCGCCTTTGCGCACGTAGTCGTGCGACGTGCGGATGCCGCGGCTGCCGCCGGTGCCGAAATCGCCCCAGACGCGCTTGCGCGCGACGTTCTCGCCCGGCGTAGGGTATTCCCACGTCACCTTGCTCCAGTCGCACTCGAGCTCCTCGGCCACCATCTGCGCGAGTCCCGTGAGCGTGCCCTGCCCCATTTCCGAGCGCGCGATGCGAATGACGACGGTCTCGTCCGGGCGCACGACCACCCAGGCGCCGATCTCCGGGGCGCTGCCCGCGGCGCGAGCGGTCGACACGCCGCCGAACGGGTCGACGCCGATCGCCAGGCCGCCGCCGATCGCGGCGCCGGAGACGAGAAACGCGCGGCGCGTGAGCTTCGCGGTTCCGAGCATGGCCGCCTCCTTACGCCTTCGCGGCCGCGTGAATTGCCTCGCGCACCTGCTGGTAGGTGCCGCAGCGGCAGATGTTGGTCATCGCCTCGTCGATCTGCACGTCGGTGGGCGCGGGCGTCTTCGCGAGCAGCGCGGTCGCCGCCATGATCATTCCCGACTGGCAATACCCGCACTGAGGCACGTCGTGCTCGAGCCAGGCCTTCTGGATCTTGTTCAGCTTGCCGCCCACTGCGAGGCCCTCGATCGTGGTGATGTTCTTGCCGGCCGCCTGCGACACCGGCACTACGCAGGAGCGGACCGGCTCGCCGTCGACGTGAACCGTGCAGGCGCCGCACTGCGCGACGCCGCAACCGTACTTCGTGCCCGTGAGGCCAACCTGCTCGCGGATCACCCAGAGCAGCGGCGTGTCCGGCTCTGCGTCGACGTTGTGGGCGCTGCCGTTGATGTTCAGGCGGATCATGGCCTTTTCTCCCCGCGGACTTCGCTCAGCTGGAGGCTGAACACCAGATTCTGCGCGCAAATTCCGGATAGTTCTTCGCTATTTCGACTGCCACGGGGCCGCGCAGCAGCGCCAGGTCCTCGGCGCGGGGGGCGACGGTCACGGGCACCTGCGCCGGCGCGTCGTAGTCGAAGCCCGTGTCCGCGCGAATTTCCTCGGCGCTCCCGCCGGGATGCACGCTTTCCAGGCGGAAGCGGCGGCGCTCCTTCTGCCAGGAAAAGAGCGCCTTGCCGGTGAGCAGCGCCTGCGGCCCGCCGCGGCGCTCGACCGCGGGCGGGCTCCAGCCTGGCGCGCTCACGAAGTCCACTTTCGGCACCAGCACGCGCCGCGAATGCTCCTCGCGAAACAGGATCGTGCGGCCGGCCGCAAAATACATGAACGCCGAGCCGAACGAGCCCGGGAAGCGCCGGCCCTCGGCGCGCACGAGGTTGATGTTGGCCTCGCCATCGATCTGCGCGCCGCCGAGGAAGAACACGTCGATGCGGCCCTGCCCCGCGAGGTCGAAGAGCTCGCGCGTGCCCTCGGTGAACGGGTTGCCGCTGCGCTTGTGCAAGAGCGAAATCCGCAGGCCCGGGTTCTTCAGCTTGAGCAGGAACGCCGCAGTCGCCGGAATGGGCGAGGCCGCGCCGACGGCGATGTGCCCGGCGTCAGCGACCAGCCGCGCGATCGTGCAGGCGAGCAGCTCTTCCGGTGCGTACGAACTCATCCAGATAGGCTTCGAATCCGGCGCGCGTCTTCGCCGCCGCGGCGTAGCGGCGCAGCTGCGCGTCGTCCACGCCATAGACGCCGACCAGCGACAGCGGCCAGGCGCCGCGCTCGGCGCGCGCGATGCCCGTTACATAGACCGAGCCCAGAACGCCGGGCGCGAGCAGCTCGTCCTCCAGCATGTCGCCCGGGCGGAACTCCTCCACCGTGACGTAGCAGCGCTTGGAGGCGTGCGCGATCGTCGCGAGCTCGCGCCGCCGGCCGACCCAGACGTTGCCTGCCTCGTCGGCCCAGCGCGCGTGGAACAGCGCGACGTCGGGCTGGATCGCCGGAACGATGAGGATCGGGTCGCCCGCCCGCAGCGGATTGTCGATGACTTTCCAGTCGCCGCGGCCGCCTACGAGGTCGGAGCCGAGGATGCCGCGCAGCGGCATGAACGGCACGCCCTTCTCCGTCGCCTGCAGCGCCGTGTGCACGGCCGGGCAGGTCGCGTCGCGCATGCGGATCTGGGCGCGCTCCACCGCCTCGGTAAAGCGCGGCGCCAGGCCGGCCTCGCCGAGCGAGACCGCGCTCGACTCCACCTCGGCAACGCAGCCGGCGCCGATCAGCAGGTCGGCCGACAACCCGAGCACCGGGACGCCCAGCAGGCGCAGGTCTTTCGCGCCGCGCCGGATCAGCGCGTGCACCGCGGCCATCGACGGCGTCGAATTGTCCGGCGGCAGGCCGAGCAGCGCGCCGTTCGGTATCCGCCGCGCGATCTCGTCCGGATCCGCGAGCACCGCGGTGCGGTTGGACGGCAGGCTCATGCCGTTCCGCCCACGGTGAGGCCGTCGATCTTCAGCGTCGGCTGGCCGACGCCTACCGGCACGCTCTGGCCTTCCTTGCCGCAGGTGCCCTGGCCGTTGTCCAGGCGCAGGTCGTTGCCGATCATGCTCACGCGCGTGAGCGCGTCCGGGCCGTTGCCGATCAGCGTCGCGCCCTTCACCGGCGCGGTCACCTTGCCGTCCTCGATGAGATAGGCCTCGGCCGCCGAGAACACGAACTTGCCGTTGGTGATGTCGACCTGCCCGCCGCCGAAATTCACCGCGTACAGCCCCTTCTTCACGCTGCGCAGGATCTCCTGCGGGTCGTGCGCGCCGGCAAGCATGTAGGTGTTGGTCATCCTCGGCAGCGTGAGATGCGCGAAGGACTCGCGCCGGCCGTTTCCCGTGACCGGCAGCTTCATCAGGCGCGCGTTCAGGCTGTCCTGCATGTAGCCGCGCAGAACGCCGTCCTCGATCAGCACCGTGCGCTGTGTCGGATTGCCCTCGTCGTCGACGGTCAGCGAACCGCGCCGGCCCGGCAGCGTGCCGTCGTCGACCACGGTGACGCCGCGCGCCGCGACGCGCTCGCCGAGCCGGCCCGAGAATGCCGAGCTGCCCTTGCGGTTGAAATCGCCTTCCAGCCCGTGACCGATCGCCTCGTGCAGCAGGATGCCCGGCCAGCCCGGACCGAGCACCACCGTCATCGTGCCCGCGGGCGCGGGCACCGAGTCCAGGTTCACGAGCGCCTGCGCGACCGCCAGCTGCGCGTAGGACTGCAGGACATCGTCGCTGAAGTGCTCGTAACCGGTGCGGCCGCCGCCGCCGGCGTGGCCCAGCTCCCGGCGCCCGCCGCTTTCGGCGATCACCTGCACCGACAGGCGCACGAGCGGCCGCACGTCAGCCGCCAGCATGCCGTCGGCGCGCGAGATCAGCACCACCTCGTATTCGGCGCCAAGGTGCGCCATCACCTGCGTCACGCGCGGGTCGGCCGCGCGACACAGGCCCTCGAGCTTTTCCAGCAGCGCGATCTTTGCTTCAGCGCCCAGCGTGGCGAGCGGGTCGATGGGCTCGTAGCGTCGCGGCGCCGCGGCACGGCGCGCGACCCTGCCGGCCTGCGAGCGGCCGCTCTGCGCGATGGCGCGCGTCGCGCGCGCCGCATCCTGCAGCGCCGAGAAGCTGATCTCGTCGGAATAGGCGAACGCGGTCTTCTCGCCCGACACCGCGCGCACGCCGACGCCCTGCTCGATCGAGAAGCTGCCCGACTTGACGATGCCCTCCTCCAGGCTCCAGCTCTCCGAGCGCGTGTGCTGGAAATAAAGGTCGGCGTAGTCGAGGCGCCTTCCCGCGAGCACACCGTAGACCGCCTCGAGCTTGCGGCGCTCGAGGTCGAACGGCGCGAGCAGGCAGGCGTCCGCGGCGGAAAGGAGTGCGTCGGCGTCCATGCGCGGATTGTCGCTCGTTTCCGCCCTAGCGGGTGGGCAGCCCCATGTCGGCCGGCGCGCTGAGCGACTGAGTGACGACCGGCTGCACCTTCTCGACTTTCGGATCGGACCAGGTGCCGCTGATGTTGTAGTCGTACGCGAAGGCCTTGCCGAGCGGATTCTTCATCAGGCGCCCGGCGATCAGCGCCGCCACGCCCGCGATCGGATGCACCAGTCCCACCACGGTCGAGGCCGTATCGCCCAGCTGCGGGATCACCTTGACTTTCAGGTTCTGCGTCTCCAGCGACAGGTCCACCTGCCCATTCATCAGCACATCTGCCGCCGGGCCGTTCATGTGGAATTCCTTCACCGCCATCACGCCGTGCTCGATCGCCATGTCGCTGGTGATCTTGTCGAACTGGAAGCCCTTGGAGAACACGTCGCGGAAATCCATGGTCAGGCGCCGCGGCAGCATCTGCAGGCTCATCAGCGACACCAGCTTGCCGATGCCGGGCTCGATTTCCAGGAACTGGCCGTCCTCGGCGACCATCTTCAGCTGGCCGCCGAGCGTCGCGTAATCGATCGTCAGCGGATCGCCATTCCAGCGCAGCGCGCCCTCCAGTTTCGCGTTCCCGCCCTTCAGGTGCTCCGGATAGCCGAAGCGATCGAGAAACCGGCCGATGTCGCTCACCTCCAGCGTGAACTCGAGCGAGGTGAGAGAGCCGCCGGTGGCCGCCTTCTGGGCTTCGCCTTGCTTCCACAGGCCCTTG
>DATKKT010000073.1:0-2828 GCA_035542795.1 Burkholderiales bacterium | reverse complement strand
CTCGGCGCCGGCCACGTCATCAAGGGCTGGGACGAGGGCGTTCAGGGCATGAAGGTGGGCGGCACGCGCAAGCTCACCATCCCGCCCGCGCTCGGCTACGGCGCGCGCGGCGCGGGCGGCGTGATTCCGCCGAATGCGACGCTGATCTTCGAAGTGGAGCTGCTCGGCGTAGGCTGATATGGCCGGCTTGCGCTACCTCATCCAGGCCCTCCTCGCGCTGGGCGCGCTCGCGCTCGGGCCGAACATGCTCGAGACGCCGGAAGAGACCTGGGAGCAGATCCTCGCCGGCCTCGTGGCGCTGGTCCTGATCGGCCTCGCCTACCACGGCATCGTGCAATTCGTGAACAGCCGCCGGCCGAAGCGCTTTCCCGACAGCATCATCGCGCCGAAGGCGCCGCCGAAGAAGGAAGACCTCTAGGCGGGCGTCGGGTTTTCGCGGCGACGCCGCTCCCCGACGCAACGCGATTCGCCGGAACTCCCGGCGCGGCCGGAAGACCAACGGAATCCATCGCCATGCAAGGAGATTCCGGTGATCGACTTCGAACGCTATCCGACGCCCCTGGAGATCGAGGCGCTCATGCGCCGCGCACGTCGCGAGCGCGCGCTCGCGATCGCGGCCATGCTCGCGCACGCGCATGCGCGCGGCCGGCGCGCGCTCGTCGTGCTGCGGCGCCGCGTCCTGGTCGCGATCGCGCGGTTCGGCCGCATGGCGGGCGAGGAGCTGCGCTACATGTCATGAGCGCGTGCCGGCCTGAGGAGCCCGCCGCGGCCGCCCGCGCGGGCGGTGCAGACGCGCGAGCATCGGCGGCACGGCATAGGGTGCGGGAGCCTGCTCTACGGCAAGCGTGAACGGACTGCGCGCCGTGACACCGCCGAAGGACATGCCGTCCTGCAGGTCCTCGGTGAGCAGCAGCGCGCAGCCCTGCAGCTGCGCGGCGGCGACGATGAGGCCATCCCACCACGAGATCCTGTAGCGGCGCTCGATCTCGCGAGCCGCGTTCAACACCTCGTCGTCGATGGAGCGCGGCTTCCAGGCGAGATAGCGCGCCGCCCGGGTCCAAGCCTCTTCCGCAGTCATCCTCTTTCCCGCGGCGCGCTTCAGATTGACGTAGAACTCCGAGATGACCTGGGCGCTGGTGCGTCCGATGCCCTCGCGCCACAGCCGCTCATGCCAGGCGGCGGCGCGCGCCTGCTTGGCCGGCGCATCCGCGTCCAGAACATACAGCAGCAGGTTCGTGTCAGCGAAGATGGCGTGGGAGGGCATAGAGCTCCTCGCGCGTGAGGCGCCTGCCTTCGAACTTCAAGGGCTTCTCCGCGAGCGCCGCGCGCATCGCTTCCTCGTACTCGCGCGAATGGCGCATCTTTTCGTGGATCAGCTCGCCCACGAAGCGCGACAGGCTGACGTTGCCCTCCGCCGCCCTCACGCGCGCCCACGCGACGGCCTGCTCGTCGAGCGTAATCGTCACGTTAATCATTGACTTAAATTACACTTGTTCCGTGTAATTAGCAAGCCCAGGGCGCAGGCTTCAGCCTCCCCGGCAGGTAGAGCGGATGTGCCGGCTCGCCGTTCGCGTTGATGCGCAGGCAGTGCAGCGGGATTTTGCTCTTGCCCAACAGGGCCCTTACCTGGGAAGAGCGAGCGGAAAACGATCCATGGTTTCCCCACGCGCATACGACCAGAGCCGCCTCCTTCGCCGCGCGCACGATCGCCGCGTCGTTGCCCGGCCCGACCGGGTCCTGCACTGCCTTCAACTTGTCCGGGTTTGTACTTCTAAAGGCAAAGACATTGGTGACGACCAGCGCTCCATATCCCCAGCGCTCGGCATAGTCGCGAGCGCGTGAGCACGTCGGGTCGAGCTTGTGCTCGTCCGCGGTGCTCGGGTTGAGCATGAGGAAATTGGCGACGGGCTTTGCCTGGTCCCACCGGCGCCAGAGCAGGTAGCGCCAGCGGCGGCAGGGCGAGAATACGGCGCCGGCGGCGCTGCGCGCGATCACCTACGACGCCGGCAGCAGCCAGTCCAGCGCCGCCGAGGCGCCGTAGGCGGCGAGCAGCGCGAGGCTGAACACCATGAGGCTGCGCGTCATGCCGCGCGGGATGTCCATCGCGTCGAAGCGGCGCTTCAGCGCGAAGCTCGCGCCGAAGTAGACGATCGTGGAGACGACGAGCGAGCGCATCATCGCGCGCGCGCCCTATTCCGCGCCTTCCACCACGCGCATGTCGCGCTCGACGTCGCCGGTGCCGAGCGCCTTCAGCGCCGCCTGGTAGCCGGGCGTGTCGTGCGCGGCGAGCGCGGTCTTGAGGTCGGGGAACTCGATCACCACCGTGCGCTGCTTCACGCCCGCCTCCCAGGCCTGCACCGCCGTGCCTCGGATCAGGAACTTGCCGCCCGCGGCGGCGATCGACGGGCCGGCGAGCTTGGCGTACGCCGCGAGCGCGTCCGGATTCTTGATCGAGCGGTAGGTGGTCACCCAGTAGGCCTTCGCCATGCGCGTCTCCTCGGTCGGAAAGGCGGCACTTTACCGCCAATTCAGGCCCACATCCCGCGCAGCCTCGAGGCCACGTCCACCGCGGCGCCGGCCGGCGCGCGTGCATCCGCCTCGGCGAGCTCGCCGAAGGTCACCGGCTCCAGGCACTTCATCACCTCGCGCGTCATGAAGCGGCTCTTCGCGCCGTAGACGTGCCGGTCGCCCATGCGCGACTGCTGCGTGACGTAGAACCTGAGCGGCGCGATGAGGTGCAGGTCGGTCTTTGCGCGCGTCATCGCCACGTACAGGAGGCGCCGCTCCTCGTCGATCTGCTCGGGCTTGCCCGCGGCGAACTCGTTCGG